>NZ_CP137550.1:1103963-1471951 GCF_033335955.1 Streptomyces sp. N50 | reverse complement strand
TCCTGCGGGCCGGCGCCGGCTACCTGGCGCTCGACCCGGAGGACCCGCCGGCCCGGCACGCCGAACTCCTCGCCGCGGCCCGCAGCCGTCACGTACTCGTACAGACAGGGCTGGGCGACCGGCTGCTCGCCCCCGGCAGACTCCCGCTGCCCCCGGAACAGTCGGTGATCGACGTGGCCTCCTGCCCCCGGCGCGTCTCCGGCGCCCGGCAGCGGACCCTCGCACCGCACCCGGCCGCGCCGCTGCCTCCGGACGCCCTCGCCTACGTCAGTTTCACCTCGGGTTCCACCGGTCGGCCCAAGGGGGTCGGCGTGCCGCACCGGGCCGTGTCCCGCCTTCTGCGCGGCCCGGACTGGATGGAGATCGGCCCGGACGACGTGTTCCTCGAACTCGCGCCGGTGGCGTTCGACGCGTCCACCATCGAGATCTGGGCACCGCTGATGAACGGGGCGCGGCTGGTGGTACTGCCCGGTCCGCCGACCGCCGTCGAACAGATCCGGCCGGCCGTCGAACGCGAGGGCGTCACCGTTCTGCTCCTGACGACAGGGCTCTTCAACCATCTGGTGACCGAGGAACCAGGCCTGTTCGAGCGTGTGCGGCACGTGCTGACCGGAGGGGAGACGGCCTCCCCGGCTCACGTCCGGCGCCTGCTCGCCGACACTCCGTCGCTCATCTTCACCAACGGATACGGACCCACCGAGAACACCTCGTTCACCACCTGCTGGACCACCACGGGCGGTCCCCCCGAAGGCGAACGGGTACCGATCGGCAGCCCGGTGCGCGGCACCAGGATCGTGGTCCTCGACCCGGCGCTGCGCCCGGTGCCCCCCGGCGTCGTCGGCGAGCTCTACACCGGCGGGGAAGGGCTGGCGGGCGGCTACCTCGGGCAGCCGGCCGCCACCGCGGAGCGCTTCGTGGCCGACCCCTTCGCCGCTCGGCCGGGCCAACGCCTCTATCGCACGGGCGATCTGGTGCGCCAACTGCCCGACCGCACACTGGAGTTCGTCGGGCGGGCGGACCAGCAGGTCAAGGTGCAGGGCTTCCGGGTGGAACCGGCGCACGTCGAGGCGCACCTGGTCGACCGGTCCGAGGTCAAGGAGGCGGTGGTCGTCGCCCAGCGCGACGGCTCGGGAAACCACCGGCTGCTCGCCTACGTGGTCCCCCGGCCCGGCCTGGCCACCACCGAGTCCGCCGAGGGCGATGCCACGGCCGGGCTCGGCGCCCGGTTGCGCGAAGCGCTCGCGGCCGGGCTCCCGGCCCACATGGTGCCCTGGGCGATCATGGTCCGCGACGATCTGCCGCTGAACCGGAACGGCAAGGTCGACCGCCGGACGCTGCCCGCGCTCCTGCGCTCACCGCGGTCCCTCGGCACGGATCCCGTGCTGCCGCGCACCGCTCTGGAGACGCGGCTCGCCGCCGTCTGGTCCGAGGTGCTGGACGTGGAACCGGTCGGTGTGGAGGACGACTTCTTCGAACTCGGCGGCCACTCCCTGCTCGCCGCACGCCTCCTCAACGAACTCGAACGCCGACTGTCCCTCAGCGTCCCCGCTCGCGCGCTCTACGAGGGGCGGACCATCGCCCACCTCGCCCGGGCCCTGTCCGCCCCGGCCGGTGTCCCGTCCGGCGGCACGGCGCAACCCGAGACGGTGTGAGACCGCCTCGCCCGACCGAGCGTGAACCAGGAGAACCGTGTGCACCGAATAGTGCTGGGCGGTATAGGCGCCGACGCCCACTCCGTGGGGCTGTTCGTTCTCCGGCACGCCCTGACGGAGAGCGGCTACCAGGTGATCGACCTGCGCACCCAGAACGAGCTGCGTGACTTCTTCGAGGCGGCGCGCACCGCCGACGTCGTGATGATCTCCAGCATGGACGGGCACAGCCGCTTCTACACACGCGAGTTCCTCGAACTGCGCAAGGAGTACGGCACCCTCGACGCCCACTGGTACATCGGCGGCAACCTGTCCGTGTCGTCCTCCCCGGACGAGGTCGCGCGCCACTTCCGGGAACTGGGCTTCCGCAGAGTGTTCCCGGGCTATGCCGACCTGCGTCAGGTGCTGCGGAACCTGGAGCACGACCTCGCCGGACGGCGGCCCGCGGCTCTCACCGCCCAGGACGGGAGAACTCCGGCGACACGGTCCCGCACGCTGGTCCTGCCCGAGGACCAGCGCATGGAGGACGAGCACTTCCGGATCGCCAGGAAGGAGGTACTGCAGCACTGGCGTACCGGCCGGGACGCCGCCGATCTCGACGCCAACGCCGAGTTCCTCGGCGGACGCCCCCTGCTCGCCGCCGCCCAGCTGCGGGCCCGGCACACGGGGCGGCCGCTGCTGCAGCCACGCTGCGGGGTGGCCGACGCGATCGGCCAGGCGGCCCTGTTCAGCGCACTGCACCGGGCCGGCGCGAACGTGCTGTCGTACCAGGTCGACTCCCTGTCCCGGAACAACGACTACTCCGGTGCCGAGGAAGGCCTGCGCGCCAGCTCACCGGACCGGTCCGTGCTGAACGGTTTCCCGGTGGTGAACCACGGAGTCCGGGCCCTGCGCCAGTTGGCGGCCCGGACCCCCACCCCGCTGCAGACCCGGCACAGCACCCGGGACCCCCGACTGCTCGGCGAGATCTCCTACGCCGGCGGCGTCACCGCCTTCGAAGGCGGAGCCATCACCTACAACCTGCCCTACTACAAGGACTATCCGCTGGAGGAGTCGATCCCCGTCTGGCAGTACGTCGACCGGCTCACCGGCCTGTACGCCGAGCGCTACGGGATCATCCTCGACCGGGAGTTCTTCGGTGTGCTGACGGCGACGCTCCTGCCACCCTGCCTGGCCATCGTCACCACCCTTCTGGAAATGCTGATGGCCGTCGGACAAGGGGTGCGCTCGGTGAGTCTCGGCTACGCCGAGCAGGGCTGCCGGTCCCAGGACGTCGCCGCCATCCAGGTCATGGACGAGATGGCCGACGAACTGGTCGGCCACGCGCGGCACGGTGTGCTGGTCACCACCGTCTTCCACCAGTACATGGCCGCGTTCCCCGAGGCCCGGCAGAAGGCGCTTGCGCTGATCCGCGGTTCGGCGCGCACGGCAGCTCTCTCCGGCTGCGGCCGCGTACTGCTGAAGACCACCGCCGAGGCATGGGGCATCCCGACCGTGACGGAGAACGCCGACGCGATCCGGCAGGCCCGGCGGTCCGTCGACGCGGCGACTCCGGCCGATCTGGACCCCGCGGCGGTCGACATGGAGAAGCGACTGCTGCGCGCCGAATGCGACCACCTGCTCAACGCCGTCCTGGAATGCGGCGGCGGGAGCGTCACGAAGGGCGTGGTCCGGGCTTTCCGGTTGGGCCTGCTCGACATACCGTTCGCGCCGAGTGTCCACAACCGGGGCGAGGTACTCGGAATCCGGGACACCGGCGGCGCCGTCCGGCTGCTCGCCCCCGGCAGACTCCCGCTGCCCGCGGACATACGGGAATTCCACCGTGACCGGATCCAGGAGCGGCTTTCCAAGGATCGTGGCCAAAGCCGGAGAACCGCCGCCGAGATGGCCGCCTTCGACATCCGGCGAGTCATCGAGGGGGATTTCGACGACTGGCCGCTGTCATGAACCGCGGCGGACCGTGATGAACGTAATCGACCACAACAACTCTTACGCGCAGTACGGTCACGATCTGGGTCCGCGGATACCGCGCGGATAGCATCGGATGTGATCCCGATATCCGAGCCGAAGTCCGGCGCGGCAGTCTGTATCGCTCTGCCGCCGACATTCCATCCACTGATCGAAATGCTCCGGGAGTTCACGGCATGTCAGCCCCCGATCGGACATCGCTTTCCCTGTCGGCCGCACAGCGCGAGGTCTGGCTGGCCCAGAAACTCGATCCCGATAATCCAGCGTTCAGTATCGGCAGCTACTTTCATGTGCGCGGTGCCATGGACCGGAATTCCTTCGAGGCGGCACTGCGCCAGGCGGTCTCGGAGACGGAGTGCCTGCACGTCCGTATCACCGAGGACGGCGAGGGCGGACTCCGGCAGACCGTCGAGGTCCGGGACGACTGGCCCCTGCACTTCATCGACCTCGGTGCGGAGGACGACGCACGGGAACGCGCCGAGGCGTGGATGTACGAGGATCTGGCACGGCCCGTCGATCCGGCCCGGGGCGAGGTGTTCGGCCACGCGCTGCTGCGCGTCGGACCCGACGAACACCTCTGGTACGTACGGGCGCACCACGCCGTGGTGGACGGGTACGGCCTGTTCCTGCTGGGGCAGCGGGTCGCCGACCTGTACACGTGCGACCGTGAGGGCCGCGGCCGGCGGGAGCCGTCGTTCCGCCCGCTGAGCGAGGTGGTCGCCGAGGACGAGGCCTACCGGCGGTCCGCGGAGTACGAGGGGGACCGCGCCCACTGGCGCGACCGGTTCGCCGAGCGTCCGGCCATCGTGACCCCGGCCGCCCGCGCCGAAGACGCGTCCACCCGCTTCCTGCGCGGCACCGGACGCCTCGACCAGGAGCGGTTCGATCGGCTCGTCGCGCTGGCCAGGCAGGCCCGGGTCCGCTGGACCGCCGTGCTGTGCGCGGTGGTCACCGTCTATCTCGGCAAGGTGATGGCCACCGACGACGTCAGCCTGGGACTCACCGTGACCGGCAGGACCGGAACGGCCACCAGGACGACCCCCTGCCAGGCGTCCAACGTCGTGCCGCTGCGCCTGGACGTATCCCCCGGGGAGTCCCTCTCCGCCCTGGCCAGGCAGGCGTCGAACGGTCTGATGGAGGCTCTGCAGGCCCAGCGGTTCCGCGGCGAGGAACTCAGGCGCGAACTCGGTCTGCGCGGCGACGAGCGGTTGTTCGGCTGGCACCTCAACCTCGTGCCCTTCGACTACGGCCTGTCCTTCGCGGGCAGCCGGGCCGAGCTGAACACCCTCAGCCTCGGACCCGTCGACGACCTCTACATCTACGTCTACAGCGGATTCGGCGGCGAGGGACTGCGCCTCGACTTCTTCGCCAATCCCGGCCGTTACACCGCCGCGGACCTCGACCGCCACCGGACCCGGCTGCTCCGGCTGCTCGCCGACGTCATCGACACAGGCACCCTCGACATCCCGACCGGCCGGCTCGACACGGCCGACGCCGACGAGGTCTCCGGGCTGGTCGACGCCGACTGGCACTCGTCGCCAGGCCGGCCCGGCGGGCACATCACGACCGTACTGGACCTGGTGGCCGAACAGGCCCGTAAGACGCCGCACGCCCCCGCGGTCGGCGCGGGCGGCGAGCGGCTCACCTACGGCGAACTCCTCGCCCGCACCAACAGGTTGGCGAGACTGCTGCTCAGTGAGGGCATCGGTGTCGACGACGTGGTGGCGGTCGCCATGCCAAGGTCCCTCGACATGGTGGTCGCCGTGCTGGGCGTGCTCTCGGCCGGCGCCGCCTATCTGCCCGTCGACCTCGACTATCCGCCGGACCGGGTGTCGTACATGCTGCGGGACTCGGCCGTGCCCCTGCTGCTCACCTCGGGCGACGCCGCCGCCACCGGGGCGCTGGACGCCTCCTCCGCCCGCCGGCTGGTGCTGGACAGCTCCGAGGTCCGCGCATGCCTGGCGGCCCTTCCGGACGGCGAGATCCGGCCCGAGGAGCGCACCACCCTCCTTCGAGCGGGCAACCTCGCCTACGTCATCTACACCTCCGGTTCCACCGGGCGGCCCAAGGGCGTCGCTGTCGAACACCGGTCGGTGGCGAACTACGTCAGCCGTGCCGCGATCGCGTACCCGAGTCTGGCCGAACGCGTGCTGCTGTATTCGTCCCTGTCCTTCGACATCACGCTCACCGCCCTGTTCGGCACGCTCGCCGCCGGCGGGGAGCTGATCATCTCCAGTGTGGAGGAATACGCCGACCTCGGCGGCCTTGGCGGTGGCTACGCCTTCCTCAAAGCGACTCCCACGCACCTGGCCCTGCTGGACACGCTGCCCGACCTCTGCTCCCCGACGAAGGAGTTCATCGTCGCCGGCGAGCCGCTGGTGGGCGAACTGCTGCGGGAATGGCGGCTACGGCATCCCGGAGTCACCGTCATCAACCACTACGGCCCCTCCGAGGCGACGTGCGGCTGTGTGGACCACCGCATCCCGCCCGCGGCCGCGACGGAGTCCGGACCCGTGCCGATCGGCACCCCGTTCGCCGGTGCCCGGCTGCACGTGCTCGACTCCGGTCTCAGGCCGGTGCCGCGCGGGGTGGTGGGCGAGCTGTACATCGCGGGGGAGAACCTGGCGCGCGGCTACCTGGCCCAACCACGGCTGACCGCCGAACGGTTCGTCGCCGACCCCTTCGGTGAACCGGGCGAGCGCATGTACCGCACCGGTGACCTGGTCCGGCAACGCCCCGACGGGCCCGTGGAGTTCATCGGCCGCGTGGATCACCAGGTCAAACTGCGGGGCTTCCGGGTCGAACTGGGCGAGGTCCAGGCGGCGATCGCCGCCCATCCCGGCGTACGGCAGGTGATCGTCCTGGTGCGGGAGGACGTACCGGGGGACCGCCAACTGGTGGCCTACGCGGAGACCGTGCCGGAGCAGGTTCCCACGGCGGGCGAGCTGCGTGACCACGTGGCCCGGGTGCTGCCCCGCTTCATGGTCCCCTCGCTGTTCGTCCTGCTCGACAGGCTGCCCACCACACCCAACGGAAAGATCGACCGGGCGGCCCTGACCGTGCCCGAGCGCCTGCCCGCGGCCGGTGACGGAAGGGCCCCTCGTACGCCGCGGGAGGCGACCCTCTGCCGACTGTTCGGCGACGTCCTCGGCGTGCCGCGGGTGGGTCCGGCGGACGACTTCTTCGCCCTCGGCGGGCACTCCCTGTCCGCGGTCAAGCTCGCCGCCAGGATCCGGGCCGACACGGGCTCCGACGTCTCCGTCCGGGCGGTCTTCGACCACCCCACGCCGGAACTCCTCGCCGGACTGCTCACCGCCGCCGACCACGACGGAGCCGCCCCGCTCGCCGGTACCGGTACCGACGGCGTCCCGCTCTCGCTGCCCCAGCGCCGCCTGTGGTTCCTCAACCAGTCGGACATCCCCCGGTCGGTGTACAACATCCCCTACGTCGTCACCCTCGACCTCACGACCGACGTGACGGCCCTGACCGCGGCTCTGGGCGACGTCGTCGAACGGCACGAGATCCTCCGGACGGTCTTTCCGCAGACTCCCGGCGGAGTACGGCAGGTCGTGCTCGACCCGGAGGCCGCCCGTCCCGACGTACCGATTCTGGACGTGCGGGACGAGGACGCGGGCGACGTGCTCCTGCGGGCCGCGCGTGAGGCCTTCGATCTCACGCGCGAGATGCCGCTGCGGGCCCGTGTGCTGCGCACGCAGACCGGTTACCGACTGCTGGTGGTGCTGCACCACATCGCGGGGGACGGCTGGTCCTTCGCCCCCTTCGGGCGCGATCTCGAACGCGCCTACGCCGCGCGCCGCGCCGGCGGCCGGCCGCGGTGGGCGCCGCTGCCGGTCCAGTACCGCGACTACGCGCTGTGGCAGCGGCGTTTCCTCGACGGCGGGGTGGAGGGAAACGCCCGGCTGTCCCGCCAGCTGGCCTACTGGACCGAGAACCTCGCCGGCCTGCCCGTCGAATTGCCGCTGCCCGCCGACCGGCCCCGGCCCGCCGCGGCGAGCCATCTCGGAGGCACCGCTGCGGTGCGGATACCGCCGGAACTGCACGCACGGCTGCGGGCCACGGCCGCCGAGGCGGGCGCGACCCTGTTCATGGCCCTGCAGGCGGGGCTCGCCGTCCTGCTGATGAAACTCGGCGCCGGCCAGGACATCCCCGTGGGCACCGGGGTGGCGGGCCGGATCGACGACGCCTGGGACGACCTGGTCGGGTTCTTCATCAACACGCTGGTCCTGCGGACCGACCTCTCGGGCAACCCCGACTTCCGCGAGCTGCTCGCACGGGTCCGGGAAACCGACCTGGCCGCGCTCGACCACCAGGAACTGCCCTTCGACCGACTCGTGGAGGCACTCAACCCACCCCGCTCGCCGGCCCGGCACCCGTTGTTCCAGGTGCTGTTGATGCTGCGCAACACCCCTCGCTCGGACCTGCGGCTGCACCTGGACGGACGGGAGGCCGACGGCGAGGAGATCCCCATCGGTTTCGCGAAGTTCGACCTCACGTTCAGCCTCCGCGAATCCGTGTCGGAGGAGGGGATCTGCGAGGGCGTCGACGGGTTCGTCGAGTACGCGGTCGACCTGTTCGACCCCGCGACGGCCGAGCGCCTGGTGCGGCTGTTCATCGCCGTGCTGGACGAGGTCACCGCTCACCCCGGCCGTCCGGTGGGGGAGGTCGACCTGCTCACCGAAGCCGAGCGCCGGCACACCCTGGACACACTGGGCCGCCGCGAACCGGTGACCGCCGACCGCGCCCCGCTGCCCGTGCTGTTCGAACGCCAGGTGCTGCGCCGCCCGGACGCGGTGGCCGTGCAGGACGACGGTGTGACACGCAGCTTCGCGGAACTGGACGCGGACGCCAACCGCCTGGCCCGTGTCCTGCTGTCCCGGGGGGTCGGCCCGGGACGGTCCGTGGCACTCGCCCTGCCCCGCTCCCAGCAGCTGATCACCGCGGTCCTGGCCGTACTGAAGACGGGAACCGCGTATCTGCCCGTCGACCTGGACTACCCGAAGGCCCGCATCGACGCCATCCTCGAAGACGCCGGGCCGGCCGTCGCGATCACCGTCGAGTCGCACCGGAGTCTGTTCGCCGCCGGCAGCACCGAAGTCCTCTGCCTGGACTCTTCTTCGATCGCCGCCGAACTCGCCGCCACCGCCTCGCACGGGCTGGACGACGCGGAGCGCGGCGGACCGCTGGACCTGCTCGGCGCCGCCTGCCTGCTGTTCACCTCGGGCTCCACCGGCAGGCCCAAGGGCGTGCTGCTCACGCACCCGGGAACGGCCGATCTCGTGAGCGCGCAGCGCGCCCTCTTCGAGGTGACCGAGGACAGCCGGGTGCTGCAGTTCGGATCCCCCAGCTTCGACGCGTTCCTGCTGGAGATCTGCATGTCCGTGCTCTCGGGCTGCCGCCTCGTGCTCGCCGAGCCCCGGGACCTGGTGCCCGACCAGAGCCTGGGCGAGACCGTACGGCGGTTCGGCATCACCCACGTCACCATGCCGCCGTCGGTGCTCGCCGCCGTGCCCGCCGGGGATCTGCCGGCCGGACTGACGCTGGTGGTCGCAGGCGAACGAGTGCCGGGGTCCCTCGTACGGGAGTGGGCCGAGGGCCGCCGCATGGTGAATCTGTACGGGCCGACCGAGGGATCCGTCATCACCAGTTGGGCGGGCCCCCTCTCCGGTACCGAGGCCCCACCGATCGGGGTTCCCCGCCCCGGCATCGGCCTGTACGTGCTCGATGCCTGGCTGCGGCCGGTCCCGCCCGGTGTTCCCGGGGAGCTGTACCTCACCGGGGACTGCCTCGCCCGGGGATACGCGAGCCGGCCGGCACTGACGGCGGAGCGCTTCGTGGCCGACCCGTTCGCGGACGCGCCCGGGGCCCGTATGTACCGCACCGGCGACCTGGTGTCCTGGCGCCCTGACGGGCAGCTGGCCTTCGTGGGCCGGGTCGACCACCAGGTGAAGCTGCGGGGATTCCGGATCGAGCTCGCCGAGGTGGAGTCCGCGCTCGCCGCCCTGCCCGCGGTGTCCGGGGCGGCGGCGGTGATCCGGGAGGACGCTCCGGGCGAACGACGGCTGGTCGGCTATGTCGTCGCGGAACCGGACGGTGACTGCAGCGGCCCGGACATCCGGCGCCGGATGTCCGAGGTCCTGCCCGGTTACATGATCCCGGCACAGGTGGTCGTGCTCGACCGGTTCCCGCTCAACCCCAACGGGAAGCTGGACCGGGCCGCCCTGCCGGCACCCGGCCGGACGGAGCCGCGGTCCGCCGGCGGCTCGCCGCTCGAACTGGCCGTCGCCCGGGCGTGGAGCGAGGTGCTCGACGTGGCCGAGATCGCCCCCACGGACGACTTCTTCAAGCTGGGCGGGCACTCCCTGATGGCGGGCAAAGTGATCAACCGGCTCCGCGACGAGTTCCAGGTCACCGTCCCGATCAGGACCCTGTTCGAACATCCGACGGTCGCGGGGCTGGCACGCGAGATAGCCGGCCTGCTCGCGGACGCCCGGCGGGAGGCGTGATGACGGACACCGGGCCGCTGTACCCCACCCAGGAGCGGCTCTGGCGTCTGGATCAGCGGCAGCCGGGCCGACAGGACTTCCTCGTGGCCGGACTCGTGCGGCTGTCCGGCGACGTGGACGAGGCCGCGCTGCAGTACGCGCTGGAGACCGTGGTGGCACGCCACGAGTCACTGCGCACCGGGTTCCGCTCCACCGCCGACGGACCGCACCGTTTCGTCGTGGACCCGCCCGTCCGGGTACTGCGCCGGTTCGACGTACGCGACGCCCCATCCCCCTACCAGCGGGCCCTCGACATCGGCGAGGAGCACTGCACACGGCCCTTCGACCTGTCGGACCCGCCGCTCCTGCGCGCCGCGCTGGCCCGCTACGGAGACACCGAACGGCTGCTGGCGCTGGTGATGCACCACATCATCACCGACGGTTTCTCCAGCGGCATCGTCCTGAGGGAGATGAGCGAGCTTTACCGCGGACGCGTCATCGGGCAGCTGGTCACCCTGCCCGAACCCACCGCTCAGTACGGGGAGTTCGTGGACCGCCAGTACGCGTGGTTCAGCGGTGAGGAGGCCCGGCAGGACCTGAGGTACTGGCTGGGCGACCTGCGGGGCCACCGGCCTCTGCGGCTGCGTCCCTCCGCCCGGGCCGTGCCCGCCGACGGACCCTGCGGGGACGCGTACAACCTCACCTTCCCGCAGGAGCTGTCCGAGCGGACGAGGCTCTTCGCCCGCGAGCAGGGGTGCACCCCCTACCTCGTGCTGCTGGCCGTGATGTACCTCCTCGTCCACCTCTACACGGGAGAGCGCGACATCGCCCTGGGATCCGCCATGGCCAACCGGGGGCGTACCGAGTACGAGGACATGGTCGGCTATCTGCGGAACATCGTCGTGCTGCGGGAGACGGTGCACGGGGACCGCTCCTTCACGCAACTGCTCGCCGCGATCAGAGCGCACGTGCTGTCGGCCTACGACCACCAGGCGCTGCCCTTCGACCATGTGGTGCGCGCACTCGACGGCGGCCGTCCGCAGGACGGCGGCGAGGAACTCCTCTATCCGGACGTGCTGTTCTGTACGGACAGCTCGGCGGCGGTGCGCTGGGATCTGCCCGGTACCGCCGTGGAACGGATCGACCGCCGGAGGGTGGTCTCCAAGCGGGCGATGACCGTCTTCCTCCAGGAACGGGATCCCCACCTGGCGCTGAGGTTCGTCCACCGGCCCGACGTACTGGGCGCCGACGACGTGCTCGCACTGGGCGAGATCTGCCAGGCCCTGATCCGGCGGATCCTCACCGCGCCCGAAACCAAGCTGAACGTGTTGGTCGGGGAAGCCGAGCTGCCTACCTGGTGGCACCCCCGGCCGGTAGGGCAGAAAGGAGCCCCTGTATGACTGTCACTCATGACGCGGGACGTCAGCTGGCCACCGAGGTCGAGCACAGCGGAGCCGCCCCGGACATAGCCGCCGCGGCAGCGCTGCTGGAGATGGGCGATCGGCTCGGTGTGCTGGACGTGATCGCCCCCGGGCGGACGTTCGACAGTGCCGCCGTGGCAGCGCGGGCGGACGTCCCCGAGGAGGGCGCCGGACGCTATCTGGAAGCGCTGGAGTCGGCCGGCCTCATAGAACCGGCCTCGGACGGCGGCTCCGGCTTCCACGTGGTGGCGGACTTCGACGTCATTGTGCACCGGGCGGGTTACGTCTCCTGGACCATGAACGCCAACCGTCCGTTCATCGAGCACGCCCGGGAGTTCCTCACCGATCCGGGTACGGCCTACGACGCCCACCAGCGCGACGGCAGGCAGGTCGCCGTCAGCTCGCAGTGGATGGGGTCGCTCGCCTTCTATCCCGCGGCGCTGGAGGTGATCTTCAACGCCAAGCCCCAGCGGCTGGCGGACCTCGGTGCCGGCACGTGCCGGCTGCTGATCGAGACGCTGGAACAGTTCCCGGACGCCACCGGTGTGGGCCTGGACCTCAGTGCCGGCGCCTGCGAGGCGGCCCGGGAGGCGGTCCGCAACGCCGGGATGGCCGAGCGGATCAGCGTGGTCGAGCGGTCCATCCAGTCGATCGCCGAGGACCCCGGACCGGTGGAGGGGGCCGATGTGATCCATGCGGGCTTCGTCTTCCACGACATGATGCCGGAGGAGGAGGCGGTCGCGGACAAGGTGCTCGCCAACTGCCGCGAGGCGCTCCGGCCGGGCGGCATCATGGCGATCACGGACGCGGTCCCGTACCTCCGCAACGGGCGCGAGCGGCTGTTCAGCGCGATCGTCACCTACTACCACCGGCAGTTCATGGGCCGCAAACTGCTGACCGAGGACGAGTGGGAGGCCAAGCTGGGGGACGCGGGCTTCTCCCGGGTCGAGACCGTGGAGCTCGGATTCCCGACGGGACGTCTCTTCGTGGCGAGGCGCTGATGAAGGGGGCGGCGGCCGACGGCCTGCCGGTGCCGGGCGGCGACGCCTTCTGGTTTCCCCGCCCCTCCGGGGCGGGGGCGCCGGCCCCGGAGAAGTCTCACTGTTCTGTCTGCCGCATGCCGGGGCGGGGCCCGTCGCCTTTCGGGAATGGAGCACCCTGCTCGATCCGCGCATCGAGGTGGTTCCGGTGCAGTACCCCGGACGGCCGCCACGGCTGGCCGAGCCGCCGGAGACATCCCTCAAACGCCTTGCGATGCGACTGGCCGGCCCGGTCGCGGAACGGGCCGCCGACGTGCCGTACGCGCTCTTCGGGCACAGCATGGGCGCGCTCGTGGCCTATGAGGTGGCCTGTGCGCTGACCCGGCTGGGGCGGCCGCCCGTACGACTGCTGGTGTCGGGACAGACAGCCCCGCACCTCTACCGCCCCACGCGCGTGCACGCGTTGTCCGACGACGGGCTGGTCGACCACATCAGCCGGCTGGAGGGCACACCGAAGGACGTGCTGGCCAACCCCTCCCTGCTGGAGCTGTTGCTGCCCGTCCTGCGGGCCGACTTCGCGCTGTGCGAGAGCTACGTGTACACGGACACGCCCCTCCTGGGGGCCGGCATCACCGTTCTCGGCGGCACCGACGACCCGGGCGTGGATCCCGAACTGCTCGACCGCTGGGGCGACCTGACCGAGGGCGGGTGCGACGTCCGGGTCTTTCCGGGCGGCCACTTCTACCTCGTCGAACAGCAGCTGTCCGTGCTGGAGCTGATCGGGCCGGCGGTCGGAGTCACCGATGTCCCGACACCTGCCGACCGGCGGGAGACCGAACGACGAGGGGGTGTGCGCTGATGTCCTCCGATGCCGCTACCACGGCCCAGATACCCGATCTCTCCGATCCCCTGCTGTACGAGCGCGGAGAGGCGCTCGCGGTGTGGCGCCGCCTGCGCCGAGAACACCCCGTGTGCCAGGTCGTCCGTCCGGGGGGAGTCCCGTTCTGGGCGGTCCTCTCCTACGACCTCGTCGTGAAGGTCCTGTCCCAGCCGACGGTCTTCTCCTCCACGGGCGGCATGAGACTGGACGCGGACGAGACGGCCACGGCCGCCGGCGCGGGCAGGATGATGGTGATCTCCGATCCGCCACGGCACGGCAAGATCCGGCGCATCATGGGTTCCGCCTTCACCCCGCGCACGGTCCGCAGGCTGGAGGTCAACATGCGGACCACGGTGACCGAGCTGCTGCGGGGTGCGCTGGCGGGCGGGACCTGCGAGTTCACGGAGGTCGCGGCACGGCTGCCGCTCTCGGTCATCTGCGATCTGCTGGGAGTGCCCCGTGCCGACTGGGACTTCATGCTGAGCCGGACCATGACCGCGTTCGGCGTGGGCGACCGGTCCGGTGACACGGACGCGGCGGCCGCCGCCGTGGCCCACACCGAACTCTTCCAGTACTACGACGAGTTGATGCGCGAGCGGCGCCGCTCGCCCCGGGACGACATCATCAGCGCCCTGGTGCACGGCACGATCGACGGAGAACCGCTGACCAGTACGGAGGTGGTGCTCAACTGCAACGGCCTGATCTCCGGCGGCAACGAGACGACCCGACACGCCACGCTGGGCGGTCTCCTCGCCTTCATCGAGAACCCGGACCAGTGGACACTGCTGCGCGAGCGGCCCGAGCTGCTGCCCGGTGCCGTACAGGAGGTGCTGCGGTACACCTCGCCGGCGATGCATCTGCTGCGCACCGCGGCCGAGGACGCCGAGATCGGCGGTGAGCGGATCCGTGCCGGGGACCGGATCACCTTGTGGCTGGCCTCGGCCAACCGGGACGAACAGGTCTTCGCCGACCCCGACGTCTTCGACGTCTCCCGCACGCCCAACCGGCATCTGACCTTCGCGCACGGCCCGCACCACTGCATCGGTGCCGCGCTGGCCTCCACCGAGCTGACCATCATGTTCGAGGAGCTGACCCGTCGGGTCGAGCGGGCCGAACTGGCCGGTCCGGTCCGTCGGATGAGATCCAACCTCATCGGCGGCCTGGAGTCCCTGCCCGTTTCGCTGACCCCCGCGAACACATCACGCACGACGGAAGGACGGACGTGACCAACCCCTTCGACAACCCTGACAGCACCTACCTCGTCCTCGTCAACGACGAGGGCCAGCACTCCCTGTGGCCGTCCTTCGTCGCGGTGCCGGACGGCTGGCGGGTCGCCCACGCGGAGGCCTCCCGGCAGGACTGCCTGGACTACGTGGAGCGGACCTGGACGGATCTGCGGCCCAGGAGCCTGGTCGATGGGATGGCCGGTTCCGGCGGGTGACGCGCGCGGCGCGTGCCGATCCCGGGGCGACGGGGGACGGCCGCACGGTCCGAGTGGACGTGTCGGACGGCGTCGCGGTGCTCTCACTGGACCGGCCGCGGACAGGGAACGCCCTGACGCTCGAGATGCTGCGCGACCTCGGGACGGCGGTGACCGGGTTGCGCGACGACGCCGCGGTGCGCGTGGTGGTGCTCACCGGTGCCGGACGCGACTTCTGCCTCGGCGGCTCGCTCGACGAGCTGGCGGGACTTGCCGGGGACCTCCGCGCCCGTGCCGACCGGTCCGCCGAGGAGGTCCCGGCACCCGTGCGGGCTCTGGCCGAGGTCGTCCTCGGCCTGGCCGCACTGGAATGCCCGGTGATCGCGGCGGTGAACGGCCAGGCGGCCGGCGCGGGGTTCTCGCTCGCGTTGGCATGCGATCTGCGCATCGCCTCGGCACGGAGCGCCTTCAACTTCGCCTACGGCGCGCTGGGTTGCTCGACGGACGGTGCGATGTCCTGGTTCCTGCCCCGGGTGGTCGGACTGTCCCAGGCGCTGCCGCTGCTCCTGGAACAGCCGGTGCTGCGGGCCGCCGCCGCACTGCGGATCGGTCTGGTCTCGGCTGTCGTCCCGGCCGACGACCTGATGTCGGTCGCTCTCCACCGGGCCCGGGCCCTGGCGCGAGCGGCCCCCCACTCCGTCCGCACCGCGAAGTCCCTGGCCCACCAGGCGCTTTCACTACCCCTGGCGGAACACCTGCGACGGGAACACGAGGATTTCGTCCGGGGACTCGGGACACGAGATGTGCAACGCGGCCTGAATGCCCGGGAGTCCGGGAACTGGCCGGAATTCCACGGCAATTGACAGGTATGGGGTGAGGCGTGTGCGCCGACTGCTCTACCGGCTCTACGAAGGCCGAATCCAACGCCGGCTCGCCAGGGGGCCGTTGCCCCGCCATGTCGCCATCATCATGGACGGAAACCGGCGTTGGGCTCGACGGGCAGGTCTGGTGAACCCGAGCCTGGGCCACCAGCACGGCGCGGAACACGTCGAGGAGGTCCTCGACTGGTGCTCCGCCGCGGGCATCCGACACGTCACCATCTTCGCCGCCTCCACAGAGAACCTCAGCAACCGCTCCTCGGCCGAGATGGACTTCCTGATGGGCGTCATCGAGCGGGTCGTCGACGAGCACCTCACACGGCCGTCCAGCCTGTGGCGGCTGCGCATCGCGGGCGACCTGGACCTCATCCGCGACTCCACGGCACGTACGCTCAAATCCGCCGAGGAGACCACCAGCACCTGTGCCACCGGCCACCACCTCACGGTCGCCATCGGCTACGGCGGACGCCAGGAACTGCTGGACGCCTTCCGCGCCTGGATCGACGCCGAGACGGAGTCGGGCACACCGGCCTCGGAGCTGTCCGACCGTCTCAGCGCCGACGCCATCGCCGCACACCTGTACACGAGCGGCCAGCCCGACCCGGACCTCGTCATCCGCACCAGCGGGGAACAGCGGCTGTCCGGGTTCCTGCTGTGGCAGACGGCGTACTCCGAACTGTATTTCTGCGACGTCTACTGGCCGGCCTTCCGGCACGTCGACTTCCTGCGGGCCCTGCGCGCGTACGCCGCGCGCCAACGACGCTACGGCGCCTGACCGTTCGGCGTGTGCCGGCATCCCTTCCAGTCGAGGAGGGCGGCGGCCCAGGTCAGGCCGGCTCCGAAGGCGGCCATGCCCACGCGGGTGCCGCTCGGCAGTCGTCCCTCCAGCTGAGCACGGTGCAGGGACAGCGGTATCGAGGACGCCGACGTGTTGCCGGACTCTCCGACGTACACCACGGTGCGCTCCGCGGGGAACCGCAACTGGCGCAGCACCGACCTGATGATCCGCGCGTTGGCCTGGTGCGGCACGAACAGGTCGATGTCCGCCGGCTCCGCTCCCCGTACGGCGCAGACCTGGCGAGTGCTTTCGGCCATGGCGTCGACGGCTCGCTCGTAGACCTCGGCGCCTTCCATGTGCACCGTGAGGCGCTCCCGCTCCCGGTCCACGTACAGGATGTCCCCCAGGGAGCCGTCCGCCCCCAGCACGACGGCGGGAGCGCAGTCGGCACAGCAGCGTTCGGCACCGGTGGCCCGGACGACGACCGCGCCGGCCGCGTCCCCGAACAGCGGTGCGGTGAAGCGGTCGTCCGGGTCGATGATCCGGGAGGCCGCGTCGGCACCGCAGACGAGCACGGTGGACCTCCGGCCGGCGTCGATCTGCGCCACCGCCTGGTCCAGAGCGTAGAGAAAGCCGGTACAGGCGGCATTGAGGTCGACCGCGGGTACGCCCCGCAGACCGAGGCCCCAGGCCAGCTCGGGTGCCAGACCGGGGGAGACCCGGTCGGGGGTGGCGGTGGCCGCGATGACCAGGTCGACGTCCTCCGGCGCGCAGTGAGCGTCGGCGAGCGCGAGGGCGCTCGCCTCGACGGCCAACCCGGTCAGCCGTTCTCCGGGTCCGAGCCAGCGCCGTTCCCCGATGCCGGTACGACTGGTGATCCACTGATCGGAGATGCCGAGATACGCGAAATGGGAATTGCGGACCACCAGGTCCGGCCGTGCGGCGCCGACACCGCTGACCACTGCCACCATCCCTCGTCCTCCGCTCAGGAACCGCACCGGCGGTACAGGCGCTCAGGTGCTCCGACCTTCCCGTACCGGCAGGACACCTCCGCCCTGCCGATGGAGGCGAGGAAACGCAGGTAGCGGCGGGCTGTGACGGTGCTCATGCCCGTGCTCCGCGCGACATCCACGGCGGACACCTCCTCACGCGAGGGGTTGTCCAACTCACTGATCACCAGGCTCAGCGTGATCTCGGAAATGCCCTTCGGGGGCGCGCCCGTGCCCATCCGCAATCCTCCTCGTACGACTCCGGTTGACCGATTCACCAGTTCAGGACGATCTTTCCGCCGATCTGGCCCCGGGCCAGCAGGCGGAATCCCTCGACGCCGTGCTCGGCGGGGAACTCGCGGTGGATGTACGGCCGCAGGCCGTGGGCGACCATGAACGTCAGCAGTCCGCGCAGCTCCTCCATGGTTCCGCACATCACCCCGAGCACCCGCAGTTCGTTCCAGAAGATCCGGGTCAGGTGCGCCGGCGGCAGCGCTCCGGTCGTCGCCCCCGCCACCACCACGCAGCCACCGGCCCGCACCGAGCGCAGGCTGTGTGCCCAGGTTTCCCGGCCGACGCTCTCCATCACGGCGTCCACACGCTCCGGCAGCGGCGCACCCGCGGCGAACACCTGGTCCGCGCCCAGCTCGGTCGCGAGTTCGCGCTTCCACTCGTCGCGTGAGGTGGCCCATATCCGCAGCCCCGCTGCCCGGCCCAGCCGGATCAGAGCGGTCGACAGGCCTCCTCCGCTGCCCTGCACGAGCACCGTCTGGCCGGGGAGCAGTCCGGCTCGGGTGAACAGCATGCGGTACGCCGTCAGCCAGGTACCGGTGATCGCACCCGCCTCGGCGAAGCTCAGCTGCGGCGGCTTCGGGATCAGCGTGTGCCGGGGCACCGCGACCCGCTCCGCGAAGGTGCCCGGCCGCCCCTCGCCCAGCATCGTCCACTCCGGATCGCGCACGGGATGTCCGAGGAACTCACGGCCGTAGACCATGCCGTGCACGATGACGGGACGGCCGGACTCGTCCGTTCCGGCGCACTCCACGCCGAGTGTCAGCGGGTACCGGTGCGCCGGCACGCCCGATCCGCGCAGGGTCCACAGATCGTGGTGGTTGAGTCCGGCGGACCGCACCGTCACCACCGTCCAGTCCTCGTCGGGCGGTTCGGGCTCCGGGCGTTCACCGAACCGCAGCACGGCCAGCGGGTCGTCGGGGCAGGGACGCTCGGCGTAGACCGCCTTCATGGACAGGTTCCTCCGCGGCTGGGGACTGGGGGCTGGTGTGGGGCCGGCACGCCGACGGCAGAGGGGCGGCCAGGTCGCGGGCAGGGGTTCAGCCAGGGGGCGGGTAGGAGTCCGTGATGCGGGTGGCGACCTCCGGCAGCGCGAACGTGACGGCCTGCATGCGCAGTTCGGGGCCCAGGACCTCGTCCGTCGCCCGGCGCAGGTCCGCGCGCAGATGCCCCTTGAGCAGACGCAGGCTCCTCAGGGGCGCCCGGGCGGTGCGCGTGGCGAGTTCACGGGCTGTGCTCTCCACCAGGTCGTGGGCCACGATCCGGTACGGAACCCCGCGCTGGCGCAGTTCCCGACCGCGGTAGGAACGCCCGGTGAGCAGCATCTCCGTACCGAGCACGGCACCCAGCCGGGCCGGGAGCAGAGCTGTGGCTCCCACCCCGGGGGTGAATCCGTAGGCCATGAAGTTGGCGGCGTACACGGAACGTTCCGACCACACCGCGAGATCCGCGTAGAGCCCGAGGAGCAGTCCGCCGCCGATCGCGTGGCCGCGGATCGCCGCCACGACGGGGACCGGGCAGTTCAGCGGTGCGGTGATGCACTCCTCCGCGTCGAGAGTGGACCGCCCCTGGTGGAAGCCCAGCAGCTCGTCCTGCGAACCGCCGGCGCAGAACACGTCGGGTTCCCCGCCGAGCAGCACGACTCGCGTGGCGGGATGGGCCGCGGCGTCGCGCAGGGCCGCCGGCAGTGCGGCGCACAGCCGCGGTGTGATCCGGTTCCGCTCGACCGGGTCGCAGATCCGTACCCGGGCGACGGCACCGCCCACGGTCAGGCGGACGGGAGAGTCGTCGGCTGCCGGATCGACGGGCATACGGTTCCTCCCCTCTCACCGCGACGGGCCGCCGGGCGTCCGGATCCCCAGGCCCCGGCAGGGACTTGTCCCAACAGTCTTACCGAGAGCGTCGACACAGTGACTACAAGATCAACACTGGTACGGCGGCCGGTACGGCGTACACGTTGTGTCGGCGAGGTGTCGGTGGCCGGACCCGATACTCGGTGTCGAGCCGTCCGCCCGCAGTGCGACGGCTGTTCCCGTCGGCTTTCCCGACGATCCGGAAGGGACTGCGTGTTGACCACGTTCCGAGATCCAGAGGCACCCGCCGGAGAGACCGACAGCCGTGCCGGTGAACCCATCGCGGTGGTGGGGATGGCGTGCCGTGTCTCAGGGGCCGACAACCTCGACGAGTTCGCCGCGCTGCTCGACCGGGGAGAGGTGAGGTTCGGGCCGATCCCCGAGGACCGGTTCCCCGGGCTGGACGTCTCGACGCTGAAGATGACCGACAAGCCCGTCCTGCGCGCCGCGCTGCTGCACCGGATAGACGAGTTCGACGCGGCTCTCTTCGGCATCCGCAACCGCATGGCCGTGGCCATGGATCCGGCGCAACGGCTGCTGCTCGAACTCACCTGGCAGGCGCTGGAACACGCGGCCATCGCACCGGACCGGCTGGCCCGCAGCAACACCGGGGTCTACGTCGCGGCCGGCGGGTACGACTTCCGGGAGCGCGTCGCGGCGGCCGGCATACGGGACGGCTACACCGGCGTGGGCAATCTGCTGTCGTTCAACGCGAACCGCATCTCGCAGCAGTTCGATCTGTGCGGTCCCAGCATCACCGTGGACACGGCGTGCGCCGGCGGACTGACGGCGATCGCGCTCGCCGTGTCCGAACTGCGCACCGAGGCTTGTGACACCGCGATCACGGGCGCGACCAACATCCTCTGCGCCGCCCTGAACGAGGCCGCCTACCTCCAGTCGGGCATGCTCTCGCCGCGCGGCCGCTGCGTTCCGTTCAGCGCGGACGCGGACGGCTATGTCCGAGGCGAGGGCGGGGCGGTGATTGTCCTGCGCCGACTGGCAGACGCCCGGCGCGACGGCGATCCGGTGCTGGCGGTGATCCGGGGCGCCGCGGTCCGGCACGGCGGACGCACCGAGACCATGACCTCGCCCAGCCTCTCCGCGCAGACCGCGGTCATCACCCGTGCCTGGCGTGACAGCGGGCTGACTCCGCGCGCGATGGGATACCTGGAGGCCCACGGCACCGCGACGCCGTCCGGGGACCCGCTGGAGATCGCCGCCCTGTGCCAGGTGACCGGCGACGGCCACGATGCCTCGCCGGCGACCGACCGGGACGGGCGGAGCCCGTTGTGGGTCGGTTCGGCGAAGGCCAACGTCGGCCACCTGGAGGCGGCGGCGGGCTGTATCGGGCTGATCAAGGCTGTGCTGACACTGCGTCAGGGCCGGGTCTTCCCCATACCGGGACTGCACGAGATCAATCCCAGGATCGCTCTGGCGGACTCGGTCGCACTGGCGGACCGGCCGATGCGGTGGCCTTCGGCCGACCGGCCGCGTCTGGCCGGTGTGAACGCGTTCGGCATCAGCGGCTCCGTCGCCCACGTGGTGGTCGAGTCGTGGGAGCCGGACCACACCGTCCAGGACACCGTCGGCGGGCGCCCGGTGGCCTTGCCGTTGTCGGCGTCCGACGCTCCGTCCCTGCGCCGGACCGCCTCCCTGCTGGCCCGCCAACTGCCTGACTGCGGGGCCACTCTCCCCGAGGTCGCGGCAGCGCTCGGCGCCGGCCGGCGCCATCTGCCCCGGCGTGCGGTGGTGTTCGCGCGCAGCACCCAAGAGGCGTGCGAGGCGTTCGGGGCCCTGGCCGAGGACCGTTCCCACCCGGCACTGTTCGACTCCCGGACAGCGCACCCGGACCGGCCGCCCGCACAGGCCCCATGGCTCACCGGTGAGACCTCGGCGTGGCCATGGGCCGCGGAGGCGGGTCGGACCCGGGCAGCTCTGGTGACCAGTCCCTTCGACCGCCGCCGCTTCTGGATACCCGGCGAACCCGAGCTCAAGGACGCCCCGCCGCCGGACGAAGGCCCCCGATGAGAGGAAGCATCGTGTCCCTGCCAAGCAACGCCACCTCCACCTCCCAGGACGCCCTACGGACGGTTGTGGCCCGTGCGGCCAAGGTGCTCTTCGTCGCCCCGGAGGAGGTCGACCCCGAGGTCCCCCTCGTCGAGCAGGGCCTCGACAGCATCCTCACGGTGGAACTGCTGGAGTCGCTCAACGGTGTGTTCGGCCAGCAGGTCCGGGCCGCCGAGGTCAACGAGCACCCCACGCCCCGTGAACTGGCCGCCTATTACGTGCAGTTGACCGGCGGGTCCGACGGTGGCCGGGCCCAGCCGCCCGTCCTCGCGGTGGTCCGTGAGTGCCTGGCCGAGGTGCTGATGACCGAGTTCGACCCGGCCATGGACGACAGCACGTTCGCCGACCTGGGGATGGACTCGATCCTCAAGGTGGAGCTCATCTCGGTGCTCAACACCCGGCTGAACAGGTCCGACGACGAGAAGCTGCTGAACGAACACCCGACCCCGGCCCGCTTCGCCGCCTACCTGGCGCACCAGACGGACGACGAGGCGCCGCAACCGCTCCCGGAGACGTTCATGGTCATCCGGGAGGCGGTGCTGGAGGTGCTTCCCGAGACGCCGGCGGCCGCGGTGACACCGGGGTGCTCGCTGCGTGAGCTGGGCGCCTCCTCACTGGACCGGGCCGACATCGTGGCCCAGGCGATGCACCGTCTGGGCATCGAGGCGCCGGCGGACCGGCTGGCCGCGGCGGAGAACCTGGGCGAGCTCGCGACCGTGCTGGAACAGTCGAGGGACCGCGGATGACCGAACGCCGGGCACGGACCATCACCCCTCTGTCCCTGACCTCGGGAGCTGTCCTCACCGGTCACGCGGGCGACCTCGACGAGTACGCCAAGGCCCTGTCCGGCACCTGTTCGGCCGTCGCCGCTCCGGCGGAGGACACCGTGTACCGGCGGGCCGGAGCCGGAGCCGTGGCCGCCCTCACCGGCTTCACGCCGTCCGCCTGGGCCCGCGATCACCTTCCCCGGGCACCTCGGCTGCGGGAGCGGTTGGCCGCTGTCTCGGCGCGAGGCACGCTGCCCGCCGTCACCGCGGCCTGTGTCGCCGCCGCGGCCGTGCACGACGCGGCCCTGTCCGACGAAGACCTCGGCGAGTGCGCACTGATCGTGGCGGGCGGCGATCTCGCCCCGGGACACCAGGCCGAGGCGGTGGTGAGATTCGCCGACCAGGGTCACGTCGCGCCGTCCTACGCGCTCACCCATATGGACGTCGACATCGTGGGCACGGTCAGCCAGGTCACGGGCGCCGTGGGGGAGGGCTGGGTCCTGGGCGCCTCGGCGGCCAGTGGAGCGGTCGCCGTGCAGCAGGCCGCCCGTCTGGTGGCCTCGGGAGAGGCGGCGCGCTGTCTGGTCGTGGCGCCCGCTACCGAGCACTCGGCGGTCGAGCTGGCCGCTCTGCGGCAGGCCGGAGCGTTGACCGCGACCGTGCCGCACCGTGATCCGCGGACGCTGTGCCGCCCCTTCGACCGGACACGCAGTGGTTTCGTCCCCGGTCAGGGCGCCGCGGCCGTACTGATCGAACCCGTCGAGGATGCCGCGAGGCGTGGCCGTGACCCGCTCGCGCTGCTCCTCGGCCATGGCCAGGCCCTGGACGGCAGGCGGGCCGCCGACCCCACGCCGGAGGGGCAGACGACCGCACTGCGCAGGGCTTTGGACCGGGCCGGAATCGACGCACGTGACGTCGACTACGTCAACGCCCACGCCACGGGGACCCACATCGGCGACGAGATCGAGGGGCACTCCCTCGCCGCGGTGTTCGGTGCCCGCCCGCTGGTCAACGCCACGAAGGCGCTCACCGGCCACTGCTTCGGCACGTCGGGCCTGCTGGAACTCATCGCCACGGCGATCCAGCTGCGGGACGGCTTCTGCCACGGCAACCCGCACCTCACCCGGCCCTGCACGGACGGGCTCACCTTCGCTCCCCGGGACACCGTCCAGGCCGATCTCGCCGTCGCGGTCAGTTCCAGCTACGCGTTCTGCGGCATCAGCTGCTCGCTCGTGCTGGGCCGTGCCGGTACGGGAAAGGACGACCCGACATGGTGAGGCGGACGGACCGGGCCAGGACGGTCGGTATCGACGCGATCGGCGTCGACCCGGGTGCGGCCGCGATCACGGTCGACGCATTGAGCCGGGGAGACGCGGCACACGATCGCCGGGTACGCGCACTGGGCATGGAGGCACGGGGGGTGGCGCTGCCGTGCGACGACCCTGTCACGTTCGGTACGACCGCAGGACGCCGGGTCCTGGAGCAGCTGACGCCTGACGAGCGGGACGGGATCGAACTTCTCGTGTTCGCCACCGAGTCCGGCCTCGACCTGAGCAAGTCGCTGTGCGGATCCGTGCACCGGCTGCTGGGTCTGCCGAGCACCTGTCGCACCGTGGAGATGAAACAGGCCTGCTACTCGGCGACCGCCGCCGTGCAGCTCGCCGCCGCCGTGGTGGCGACGAGCCCCCGGCCCGACGCACGTGCCCTGGTAGTCACCGGCGACATCGGTCACCACCCGCTGCACAGCCTGCCGGAAGCCGTCACGGGCGTCGGCGGGGTCGCGGTGCTGGTGTCGGCCGAGCCCCGCATCGCCGCCCTGCGCCTCGGGCTGAGCGGGCTGCACTGCGCCGACGTGTCCGACACCCTCCGCCCCTCCTACACGGAGGAGGTGATCGACCCCGACCTCTCACTGCTGAGCTACCTGGAATGCCTGCGCTTCTGTTGGCAGGACTACTCGGCCAGGGTGCCGGGGGCGGACTTCCTCGCCGACTTCGACCTCCTCGCCATGCACACCCCGTTCGCGGCCATGGTGAAGGGCGCGCACCGCACTCTGACGCGTGATGTCGTCGGACTCACCCCGACGCAGATCGACGCGGACTTCGAGCGCCGGGTGGAACCGTCCCTCGCGTACGTGCGCCGCACGGGCAACATCTACACCGGCACTTCCTTGCTCTGCCTGATCAGCGCGGTGGCACACGGCGGCATAAGGACGGAGGCCGCCGCGGGCGTGTTCTCGTACGGCTCCGGCTGTTCGGCCGAGTTCTACGGCTGTGACATCGCACCGGGGGCGGCGGACCGCGTGGCCGACGGCGGGGTCCGGGAAGCCCTCGACAGCCGTTGCCCGTTGGACTTCGACCACTACGCGCGGTTCGCCGGCACCGATGTGCCGGCCGGTGTCCGCAACGCGGGCGTCGACCTGGAGGCGGCCCAGCCGGCTCTGCGGCACGTGAAGGAGGCCGGGTCGCCGCGGCTGATGCTGACCGGGGTGGAGGACTATCGGCGGCACTACGCGTGGACGGACGGTGCTCCCTGGTGACCGGCGCCCCGGCAGCGGCTCCGCGGGTGCGGATCGCCGAGCGTCCCGGTTATCTCGAAGCCAGCATCGGGCGTCGCGCCGACGACCCCAACGCGCTGGACGAGCAGCTCGTCCGCCTGTTGCACGGGGCCGTCGACCGCGCGGAGGCGATGCCGGGCTGCCGGGCCCTGGTACTCAACTCCGCCTCGGCGACCTTCTGTTCGGGACTGCCGCTCGACACGGCCGCCGACGAGCGGTGGTTCACTCGCCGGGAGACCTCGCCGTGGTACCTGTTCGAGCGTCTCACCGGCTGCGCCGTGGTGACCGTCGCGGTGCTCGACGGGCCCGCCGTGGGCGGCGGCGTGGCCCTGGCCTCCGCCTGCGACCTGGTCCTGGCCGGCGACCGGGCGGGCTGGCGCTGTACGGAAGCGCTGCTGGGGCTCGTTCCGGCGATGGCGCTGCCCTTCGTCGCACGGCGGATCGGTGAGCATCGCGCCTGCCTCATGGCGCTCACCACCATGGAGGTCGACGCGGCACGTGGCGCCGAGTGGGGGCTGGCGGACCTGGTGGGTGCCGACGGCGCCACGTTGCTGCCGAGCGCACTGCGCCCTCTGCGCGGGTGCCGACCGGAAGCCGTGCGCGCGTTGAAGGCCTACCGGCGGGAGGCGTTTCCCTGGCCGCCGGGTCTGGCCGATCGGGCGCCGGCGGTGCTGGCGGGGCGGCTGGCCAGCCCGGAGACACGCCGACTGATGGACTTGGCGCGTCCCGCGTGGGAGGGCGTATGACCGAGATCTGGATGTTCCCCGGGCAGGGAGGCCAGCGCGTCGGTATGGGCGCACGCTGGTGGGACGCGGCCCCGGAACTCGTGGAGGCGGCGGATGCCGTCCTCGGCTATTCGGTGCGCGACCTGTGCGAGAACGGGCCCCAGGAGCGGCTGGACGACACGCGGTACGCGCAGCCGGCCCTGTACGTCGTGGGGGCCGCGGCGTGGCGGGCGGCCCTCGCGTCGGGGGCGCCCGCGCCCGAAGTGGTCTGCGGTCACAGCCTCGGCGAGTACAACGCGCTGGAGTGCGCCGGCGCCATGGATTTCGCCGACGGGCTGCGGCTGGTGCGCCGCCGTGCCGAGGCGATGGCGGCGGTGACCGGCAGCGGCATGCTGGCGGTGCTCGGCCTCGGCTGGGACCGGCTGGGACCGTTGCTCGACCCCGAGCGTCACGGAGACGTGAGTCTCGCGGTGACCAATGGACCCCGGCAGCTGGTGGTGGGCGGCCCGACACCACAACTACGGTCCCTCGCCATGGAACTGACGGACCGTCGGATCTGTGAGACGCGGCCGCTGCGGGTGAGCGGGGCGTTCCATACGCCGCTCATGGCCCCGGCCGCGCGGGAGTTCGCCCCCGCGGCGGCAGGGCTTGAGTGGGCCGAGCCGGCGATCCCGGTGCCGGCCAATGTGACGGCCCGGCCCCACGACCGGCGCCAACTGCCGGATCTGCTGGTGCGGCACCTGACGCTCCCGGTCCTCTGGCACAGCACAGTGGAGTCACTGCTGGGTCTGCCCGCGCCGCACTTCCGCGAGATCGGCGGCGGCACCGCACTCATGGGAATGGTGAGGGCGGCGCGCCTGGCCGCCACCCCGTCGAACTGAACACCAGGAGGGGTCATGGACGCGAACACGTACACGAGGCAGAAGATCGAGGAGATGGTCGACGCGTGGCTGCGTGAGCTGAACGTGGAGGGACCGCTCGACCCGGAGGCGTTACTGCTGGATCTGGGGGTCGACTCGTTGAGTGTCGTGGACTTCAGCCAGATGCTGCGTCGCGAACTCGGAGTGGAGATCAAGGCCGCGGAGTTCGACCTCTACGCCACCGTGTCGGAGATGGTGTCCGAGGTCTGTGAACGGATCAGGGAGCAGTAGTCGTGGAGGGCAGCAGGAACCGGAAGCGGGTGTCGGCCTTGTCCAGAAGGATGCGTTGGTAGAGGGACTTCAGCTCCGGGGACGGTTCGATGCCGTAGTCGCGCACCAGGCGGTTGTGCAACGACCGGTAGACCTCCATGGCCTCCACCTTCCGGCCGATCCGGCACAGGGCGGTGATCAGGATCGTGTTCAGCCCCTCGTCCGCGGACCCGGCCAGGCCCTCCGGGTGCAGCCGGGCCACCGCGGCCTGCGGACGGTTCAACCGCAGTTGGGCCTCCGCCCAGGTGCGCAGGGCGAGAGTACGCAGCTCTTCCCAGTACTGTGCGGCGATCCGGTGGCACTCCCCGTCCACCACACCGCCGAACGGCTGCCCCTGCCAGACGGCAAGCGCCAGGTCCAGGGCACGGATCGCGGCCTCGGCGCAGGTCGTCGACATCGCCGTGGCCTCGTGTATGAGTTGCTCGAAGTACAGGGCGTCCACCCGCGCAGGGGCGACGTCGAGCATGTATCCGCCCCCCACCGTGCACACCTGCAGTTCCGTCTCGCTCCAACCGAGCCGTGTGAGGGTCTTGCGCAGTCGGGCCACGTGCGCCTGGACCGCCTGCTCCGGTTGGAGCGGGGGCGCGCCCGCCCACAGTTCTTCGACGATGACGCCGGTCGCCACCGGCCGTTGAGCCGACATGGCGAGCAGTTCCAGCAAACTGCGGCGCAGGGAGGGGCGAGGGCTGCAGGCGTCACCTGTGGCGGCTGTGAGAAGGGTCGGACGGAGAAGGCAGATGGCGTGCCGAATGCTGCCATCACGTGACTGCATGGGTCACCTCTCTGAAGGCCGCGGTTCGGCTCACAGTTGTCGGCAAAGGGCGTCGAGGAGTTCCTGCTCCTGCTGCTCTTCCTGGTCCGTGCCGCCGAGCATGTAGCCTCCGAACTTCATACCGCTGCCCGCGTCACCCATCCGAATAACGCCGCGTCCCAGGTCCGTCAATGCTGCTTCGACGTCGGCGAGTCGTACGTCCGTGTTGTCGCGCAGATACAGATCGGTCAGCTTTCTGGAGGGCAGAATCTCGCCGTGCCAGGAACGTACCTCGGGCCGGGAGTGGTACGCCTCCCAGTACATTCGGGACCCGGGTACGACGGCCGGAGCGGCCACCGACACGGTGGTGATGATGTCCTGGTACTGCTCGGCCAGAGCCAACCAGTTGTCGACCTCGGAGCGCAGCTTCGCGATGTCCGTTCCGGGCAGTCCGAGAATTCCGGACACGTAGAGCCGGTAGTCGAGGTCACGCGCCAGTTCCAGTGCCTCGTATATGCGGTCGGGCCCTTTGTTGATGCCCTTCGAGTTCTGCTTCAGCAGTTTCGGATCGAACGCCTCCAGGCCGACGTTCCAGGTGCGGACGAAGCCCTTGCAGAGCTTCGCGGACTGCAGGAACTCGTAGATGAGGCCGTACGCGAGCATGAAGCGCCGGTCCCGCAGTACCGGTGAGGCCGCGCAGGCGTCCGCCAGGTCGTCGAGGAAGGAGAACTGGCCCTGCCATTGATCCCGGGAGAACCCCAGGGTGGAGTCGCCGGCGGCGTACACGTTGGCCCCGAGGGAGCCGACCGCGTGCTCCAGGGCGGCCACGGTTGTCCCGATCGCGGCCGTCTTCGGCGTCAGCCCCTGGATGGAGCAGTGTTTGCACCGGCGCCGAGGCGAGTCCCCCCAGTGACAGCCGCCGTCGATGGCCATCGTGATCATGCGCTGGAGGTCGTAGTGACCGGCGTACCAGGTCTGGAACGCCTTGTCGTAGTGCTCCGTGAGCTGGTCGGCGATCAGGGAGTAGTCCGGCAGCCTGCGCCGGTTCAGCGGGTAGGTGGGAGCGCTCTGATGGACGACCGTCCCGTCACGCCGGTAGGCCAGGGACGGGACCCGTCCCTGCTCCAGGTCCCCGCTCAGCGCGTACAGCAGGCCCATCATGGTGAAGGGACCGTTGTTTCCGGTGCCCACGAAGTCGACCAGACGGCTCCCGTACCGGCCCGTGAGCACTTCCTCGTGCAGGATGGCGGCGTGGTCGTTCCCGAATACGATGACGGCCGCGGGATTCGCCCGCTTGATCTCGGCCGCGACGATGAACGCCCATGGAGCAGTGGCGGTGTACACCGTGAAGGCCGCCACATCCGGCGGATTCTCCTCGATTTGCCGACGGATCGTCTCCCATCCGATGTGGCTCATGTCCAGATAGCGCCACGGCACGTCGGGAAAGCAGGTTTCGTGATAGGTGATCATTTCCACGAGCGAGGAATGAGGGTAGACCGTTCCCTCGTTGCGGTATCTCTCCTGGCTGCCTGCCTCGGAGATGAGCGCACCGCCTCCGGAATGGCTTCCGCGATGCGCTGATGTCAAGGGAAGCGCTATGTACCAAACCGACTTGAAGGGCGGACAAGAAGTGGCTGATCTGGCGATTGGAATTTTCCAGGAATAGCGTGGGTCGATTCCGACTACTTCCCTGTCCGGTTCGAGAGACATCCCTGTCGCGCAACCTCTCCATGCGTAGTCGAGGTAAACGTATTGACAGTCAGCGTAGGAGTGTTGATTACACCGAGGCAAGGTTATGAAGGATGCGATCAAATAGGTCATCATGCGCACGCTGTCGTCCGCGGGCGCTACGGTGACGAGGCGGCAGGCGAGTGCGAGGAACGCTTCGTGGATGTCGACTCGGAGTTTCCCTGCGGATCCGTGGGCGCCGGAAGCCGTGCAGCCACGCGGGACTCCTCTCCACGGCCCGGCGGTGGGTGCCCGGTCCAGTGCCGCGTCGAGCGATGGCCGGCACGATGCGGCGGTCGGCGAACGGCGAGCCGGGTGTGCGGCGCGGTCGACCGACACGGCCGCGAACGGGCGGGGATCGCGCCGACAAAGGGCGGGAGCTGGGGGACATCGTTGCGGTCGCCGCCGATCAGCGGGACGGCGAGCGAGGCGCCGCGCCCGTCTGTGGTGAGGCGGTGTTTCGAACCGGCCCGGCCCCGGTCCACCGGCGAGGGGCCCGTGCGGCTCCCCATCAGCGTTCTGACATGGGAGGAGTCGACCACGCGGCGGGACCGGTCCCGGCGCCGACCCCGGCGCGCACTGACGGCGCGGCCGGAGTCGGCCCTGGGCGGAGGAGCTCAGCGTTCGTCGGGATGGTCGACGTCAGGCCGCCTGGCGCCGTTCCAGCGCGCGGGCGGCCTTGCGCCGGGTCGAGACGAAGGGGTCGATGGCGCCGGCGCCGGCGCCGGGAGTGACGGCCCAGGCATCGATCTTCGCGGCGACCTTCCGGAGCAGCGCGCTGCCGGGCTTGACGTCTATCTGGAAGTGGCTCTCTTTGACCACTCCGCGCTCGTCGCCTCCCCACCGGACCGCGCCCTCGCAGTCGGCGAGGATGTCCCGCAGGACGATCAGTTCGTTGGGGAAGAAGCCGCCCTTGACACCGGCGGGGTAGAGCAGGGGACGGATGGCGAGGGCCGTGCCGGAGAGGTAGTTGCTCTCGAAAGCCGCACCGACCTTCCGGTGGGTCGAGTGGCCGGTGACATCACCGCTCGACAGAGGGTGGATCTCGTAGTGGAAGCGCCGGGCCACGTGCAACAGGAGGGTCGCGGCGGCGCCCTCCCGCAGGGCCACGGAGACGTCGCTGCCCTCGATCCGAAGGGTTTTGATCCCGGATCCGGCGGAGGGGGCCACCTTCCAACCGTTCTGCGAGGTGGACCCGTCCCAGGTGCCCGAGTCCGTGGCGGCCTGTGCCGTACCGGCGGCGGTTCCGGTGATCCAGAGCGCGCCGGCCAGGCCGACGCCGGTGGCCAGGACCGCGCGGCGGGTCGGTCGGGTACCGCTCGGTCTTGCTTCAGTCGTGTCGTCACGCATCGTCGGGCACTCTCCGTTTTCAGGTCCGTGTCGGGTCCGTTGACAGGTGTGTTGGCTGGTGCGTTTCAGGTCGGAGGGCGGGTGGTCCGTCGTCGGGCGGATGCCCAGGTGTGCAGGGCGCTGTAGATCGCGGCGACTCCTCCCAGCACCGTTGCCGCCAGGCAGACGATCAGCACGGGGGAAACCCACGGGGGACGAGTTCGAAGGACGGGTGCTGCCGGAAGACACAGCGGGCCGACGGGGGGAAGACGCGGATGGCGACCCGTACGAAGTCGGTGTCGGCGCCGAGCGCCCCGCACTGGTCGCCGGGATCGGGCACGCCGTTGAACGCGAGCGCGGCCCGGACGGCGGCGACCAGACTGCCGCACATGCCCAGGAGGCAGGTCCAGATCCACAGTGCGGTGAGGTCGCGGGGGAGCCAACGCCGGGCCCTGCCCGCGGCCCCTTGTCCGGCCGGCCCGGGAGGGGCCGGATGGCGAGCGGGATCATCGGGATGGCGCGGTGTCTGTGTCATGTCGTTCCATTTTCCGGCGGGTACGGTCCTGCGATCGGACCGGTCGGATCAGTCGTTCTCCTGGCCCACGATCGCGACCAGGGTGTCCACGTAGCCCTGCACGAACGGGTCGAGGAGGTCGTCGGGGAGCATGGCGGGCTGGAGGGTGAGCGCCCCCGCGATCTTGACGACGGCGGCGATCCGCAGATCGGCCACGATCCCGGGGTTGGTGAGCATGTCCATCGCGGTGTCGTAGACGGTGCTGCCGTTTCCGCCGTAGCGGGCGTCGAAGAAGCGCCGGAACCTGCTGAGGGCGCCTCCGCCCCGCAGCATATTCGTGACGGCGTCCACGACAGTGGTCCCGCTTCCGTCGCTGAGCTGCATGCCGATGAGGTAGCCGTCCACGTCCTCGATCAGGTCGTCCATCATGAAGGTCGACGTGGTGTTGATCTTCGCCAGGCGGTCCATGCAGTAGGTGTATCCCGACGCTGTGGTGTCGGAGTCCTTCCGCCACTCCCCGTAGAAGGTGCTGAGGTCACCGCCCCAGCCGGCGAAGTCGCCGAGGTTGGTGGTGGAGCCGGGGCCCTGCCCCCGTACGGCGACGCCGTTCGCGGTGGCCGCGAAGTGGGGCACCTTGATGGAGATGCCTGCCACCGGATCCGTGTAGCTGGTTACCCGCGCCGGGCCGTTGGCGTCGGCGTAGGCGATCCAGTCGTCGTCGGGGTCCGAGAGGATCTGTGTCCAGCCGGTGGTCAGCCCCGTGTAGTTGGGGTACCGCAGGTACTCAAGGACCCGGATGTTCGGGTCTCCCTGGCCCCAGGCGACGGCCGTCTGGTAGAGGTCGGAGATGTATTGCAGATAGGAGTCGAGCGGGCTGTCGGGAGAGTTGACCTTGTCGACCCCGCTGTCGGCGTTCGCGCGGTGCACGTCCTTGTCGATGTTGATCGCGCCCGTGCCTGAGCCGGTGGAGAGCGTCTGGATCTGGTTGAAGGCCCAGTTCGCCGGCAGCGGGTAACCCAGGTTCCCGGAGTATCCCCAGGACATTCCGGAGACGAACGAGTGCGCCGCGTACGCCTCGTCGGTCACCCGGGAGCAGACGTTGCGAGAGCCGTAGACCCCGTAGATGTAACGCTTTCCCTGAGATGCCAGGCCGCTGGACACTCCGAGGAAGTAGTCGATGACGTGGTTGGATATGTCGTCGTCGGTGGCGTCGAAGTCGACGGAGAAATATATGACGGTGCCGGGGTCGAATCCGTAGCCGACAGCCGCGGTATGGGCCCCTAGCGCGTCGGTGTAGCCCTGCGGGTAGGTGAAGTAGCCGGCGGAGCCGCCGTTGTACTGTGAGATCGGGAACACCCGCATTCCGTTCTGGAATATGGTGTCCAGTTCGCCGGGCTGTATCCGTTTGTTCAGGTAGTTATCCGAAGGTCTTTCGTCGAGATAGCGGCCGACGATGGTGTACCCGGCGGCCTTCAGCGCTTTTGCGCGGTCGTCGGTGATCGTGGTGATGCAGTCACAGGCGGTTCCCGGGCGGTCGGCGTCGCCCATGGAGACGAGGAGCTGGCACCAGGTTTCATAGTCGGCGGTCCCGTTCAGGCCGAGACCGGAGAACTTCTGGAAGCTGCGGACGTCGTCTGCCAGATCGGAGTCGAAGGAGCTGGTGAACTCGGAGCTGGCGCCGTTGCACACCATGGCCGCGGAAAACAGCTGGACGAATACCCCTGTCGAGCCGACTGCCAGGGGCGTGGCGGCCAGTCCGGCCTGGGTGGTCGGGCCGAAGTTGCCGGTGGCGGAGTCGGTCGGGACGCCCAGCTCGTACTGGATGGCCTGCATGAGCGCGGTCTGGACGCCCCTGGAGAAGTGCCCGTCGCAAGGGATCAGGTAGAAGTTGTCGCGGTTCGCGAAGTACCTGCCGTTGAGCCATTGTTGGATGCTCCGGACGGTGCTCGACCCACCGGCGAGGAGCACGTAGGCGTCCATGGTGAGGAGCGCCTTGAACACCTTCGGCTGTACGGATCCGTCCCCGTCCAGGCCGGCGTCGGACTTGAGGTCCTGCACGCTCTCGGAAGTGAGCGTGCCGTATACGCCGTCTCCGTCGCCACCCCAGTAGCCCTTGCAGAACAGGCCGTACTGGACGATGTTGACCAGGTTCTTGTTGGTCTCGGACGTTCCGATGTCGCCGTGCAGGGCCAGATCGGCCAGGGTGGTCGGCCCGAAGTTGGCGGACAGTGTCGTGATGCCGAGCTCGTGCTGGAGTCCCATGGTCAGGGAGTACATGGTGGTCCAGCCGGTGTTGCCGTCCTCCGGGCAGGCGACATAGCCGGACAGGCTGCCGTAGGTCGCGTTCACCCATTGCTGCGCTTCGAGAACTTTCTGGTCCATGGAGCCCCTTCTTTCGCACGGGTATGACGGGCCCGGCGGCCGGCCCCGCCGCATGGCAGCGACGGGAGGGCAGGCGGACGGGACCCCGGGAAAAGGAAAAGCGGCAGGATGAGGCGAGGTGGAACAGGGGAAAGGCCGAAGAAGGCGACGCCTGGACCGCTGTGCCTACGTTGGCACAGCTGGATAGGAAAGGAATGGCCATATGTCGGCAGGCCGGGCCGCGGGGGAAATTTGCCGATCAATGAGCAATTCTTTACATGTTCCAGATGTTGCTTCGAGCGGTCGGCGCACCTCTGATTCTGTGAATTCGCTGTGGGCTTTTTTGAAATCTTCTGTGTAGGCAACATCATCTTATCGGCGCGAGAAAGCTGTCAAGGGCCCCGGCGGAGAGCGGTCGCTATCCCGGTCGGGCCCGCAGGACTGGCCGGATTGCTTCTGTTCTCCCCTGGCGGATGTGAAGTGGAAAAGCAGTAGATGCGCGTTTTCGCGCCTTTCAGGGTCTCTCTGTGATCGGAGCGAAAGCGCGCTTCCCCGGCCCGGTCGGCAGGACGGCAACGCCTCGGTGCAGTCGCGTGACGCCCGCTTCGTCATGGCATGTCGGCTTAATGGAGGCTGGAAGAATGCAGCCGCGGGCTTTTAGGCTCATGGAGTTCTCTACGCGCTGTGATTCGAGCGGAAGGCGCGCGTCATCGTCAGGCCGCCGTGCTCGCAGTCGCCGCCCGTACTGGAACGCGACCACGCCGGAGCCCTCCCGGACCAGGGCGCGCGACAGCTCGCGGAACCGTGCCGACCGGACCGCGCCATTGATGAGAGCTCGCAACAGGGTGACTCGGTGGTCGCGTCGGGAACGCGGACGCCTGTGCGTCCAGGCGCATTCACCACTCACGCTTTGCAGTGCTTTCCTGGATCACCAATCTGTCCGCCACCGCCCTGGTCGCCGATCCGGTGCGCTGGGCCAGGAGGCGCCGGCGCATCGAGCACGACTACCGCGAACTCGAACACGGCCTGGGCCCGGACCACTTCGAAGGCCGCACCGGGCGAGGCCGGCACCACCATGGCACCCCTTGACCGCTGCCCTGGCCCCCAACGAGCTCCGGAGCACTGCTGCTTGCGACTCATCCAGACAGACGTGGACCCGCGCCTTCTCCGCAGCCGGCTACTCGTCAGAACGTGTGTCAACCATGCGCCGCGTGCGTCAAACACGCGTCAACACATAGCCCGTAACGCCCTCAACGCACATAACGCACCAGCTGAAACCAGCCGAGTGCGACGGACAGGGAGGAGGACCATCAGGTCGGGGCCACGGACTCGGGCCAGGGGAGCATAGGCAGTAACCTATGGTGGCTACGTCCCGGAGTTCCTGGAGCCGTGAGTTGTACCTGGGCAGCTTGTGGCAAGGCACACACAGTCCGCGGAAACAGCATCAGGTGTCACCCCTTCGCCGCCGTCGCACGCATGGAGCCAGTCGATGCTCGCAGTGATCCGTTCCGCGCTCGAAAGCATTTATGAGCGCCGTTTGTCGAACAAGCTCGAAGGACTTCCGCGGCCCCAACACGTCGGAGTCATGATCGACGGCAACCGACGGTGGGCACGGAACGCCGGTCATGACGACCCCCGCGAGGGCTACCGGGCCGGGGGCTCCAGGGCGCTCGACCTTCTCGGCTGGTGCGCGGCGGCTCAGATCGAGCATGTGACGCTCTTCATGCTGAGCGACGACAACCTGCACCGCCCCGCGAGCGAACTCGGTCCCCTGATCGAGATCATCGAGGAGACGGTCCGGAACATCTCTGCGGCCGGGCTTCCCTATCGGGTCGGCGTCATCGGGGCCCTCGACCTGCTGCCGCAAGAGGCGGCCGTCGCGCTCAAGGAGGCGGCTGCGACCACGACGGACCGCAGCGGCATGCAAGTGGACGTCGCCGTGGGCTACGGCGGGCGGCGAGAGATCGTCGACGCGGTCAAGTCCGCCTTCGAGGAACACATGGCCGCGGGCGGCGATCCGGCGGAGTTGGTTCAGGATTTCAGCGAGAAGCACATCTCCCGGAACCTGTACTCCTCGACCGGCCGGGACCAGACGGACTTCATCATCCGGACCTCCGGGGAACAGCGCCTGTCGGGCTTCCTTCTCTGGCAGTCCGCCTATGCCGAAATACAGTTCGTGGACTGCTACTGGCCTGCCTTCCGCCGCCTCGACTTTCTGCGCGCCCTGCGGTCCTTCGCCGGACGTGAGCGCCGCTTCGGCCGCTGATTCCCCGAGAACGAACCCGGCGCGGCCGCTGCGTGGGACGTCGCCGGGTGTTCTCCATGGCCGGGCAGGCCACTGCGCATCCCTACCTCGACTGCTCCTTGACCAGCTGATCGATGACATCCCACAGGGACTTCGGTGTCGCGAATGTCTCCGTGCTGAGGGACTCGTCCGGAATGACGACGTTGAACGTCTCTTCCAGTTCGACCAGCAGGCCCACGGTGCCCAGGGAGTCGAGGCCGAGGTCGGCGAGGGCGACCTCCGGCTCGATCTCGGCCTCGGGGGCCAACAAGGGGAGATGGTTCCGCAGGGTCGTTTCGAAGGTCTTGGACCACAGTGTGTTCATCGAGCGCAAACCTCCACAGGAAATATCAATTCATACAGGTCAGGCAAGGTTTACCGAACGGTCCATCAAGGTGAGCGCGCCGCTCACCACAAGGAGACGGTCGTTGGAGTAATTGAGGCTCGCGGACCGCAGATCGCGCAGGCAGCGCTCCAGCGGCAGGGGAGACCGGCGGTTGTAGCCGACACCCAGCCCGGCCAGCTGGACCATGCGATCCACTGCCTGGAACGTCAGTTCCGCGGCCGTGACCTTGAGCGTGTTCAGATGGATCTGCACGGGCGTCTGCCCCAGGGAGTGTCCTTCCGCCCGCAGCGCGAGGACCTCGTCGAGGACACGGTGCAGGTATGCGCTGACCAGCTCCAGGTCCATGCGGATGCGCGCGAGTCGCTCGTTGGTGAGTTCGGACCCGACGTTGATTCCACTCGGCCGCTCGGGCGACCGCACCAGCGCCACCAGGCCGCCCAGCGCGGCGCGTGCCGCCCCGAGCCAGCAGGCGGCCCAGGCCAGATGGCCGACCGGGGCCATGCTCTCCACGGCGATCTGCTGGAACCCGCCCGGCTTGCCCACGGTCTGGGTGGCGGGCACCGTCCCGGATATCGCGAAGCCCAGGCTTTCGGTGCCCCGCATGCCGAGGGTGTCCCACTCACCGCGCACGACGACATCCACCTGCTCGCGGTCGGCGTACACCAGGGTGACCTGGTTCTCCGGCGCTTCGGGCGCCGCCCGCATCGTGATCAGGAAACCGTCGGCGTGCCGTCCGCCGGTGACCACCGGCGCGTCACGGTGCAACGCGAGGACGTCGTCCTCCTGCCGGAGCGGCGCCTTGCCGGTGAGCAGATGCCCGCCCTTGCCCGGCTCGGTGGTGACCGACGCCAGGTAGACGTCGCCGCGGGCGATGCGCGGCAACACGTGGTCCTTCAGCTCGGGTGAGGCGAACCGCACCACGGCGTCGGACTGCTGGCAGTGCATGGCCCAGATCATGGCCGTCGACATACAGCCGCCGGCCAGGAGCTGGGCGATCTCGACGAGGTCCGCCAGATCGCCCCCGAGCCCTCCGTACTCCTCGGGCACCAGGAGCCCGAGCAGCCCGCTCGCCCGGAGCGCGTGCAGCCCGACCTCAGGGAAGGCCGCCTGATCGTCGGTCGTGTGTGCCTCGTCCTGAAGGACGGGGAGCACCTTTTCCGCCCTCTCGACGAGGGAGCTTCGGGTCACTTCTCGAACTCCTGCTGGTAGAAGGCCGGTTCTGGGTCGCGGCGGTGGGTGGATGGAGTGAGCGTGGTACGGCGCAACTCGATCCGCGAGGCGTCGACCGTCCTCCCCGCGTTCAGGACGACCTCGGCCGCCACAGGCCGACTGAGGAATCCGATCAGGCTGGCCGTGAGGCCGTACGCGCCCACGTTCGGAAAGGCGAGCAGCCCCTCCTCGTCCACCTGCGGCAGGTCGGTGTCACGGGCGAGGACGTCGGCCGGTGTGCACAAGGGCCCCACCATCGCCACACGCTCTCTCTTCGTGTCGGCCTGTTCCTTCCCGGGCCGGGTGGACACCGCGGACGCCCGCATGGGCAGCAGACGGCCCAGACCTGCGAGTCCGCCCAAGTGGTTGATCCCGGTGTCGAGCACGACGTAGGTCCGGTCACGGCTCCGTTTGATGTCGCTGACTGTGCAGACCAGTTGGCCGCTGCCGCCGACGAGGTGGCGCCCGGACTCGAAGGCAACGGTCGTGTCGCCCCGCCGCCAGCCGGGCAGACACTTGTCGAGCGCGGCCTCCAGCGGTTCGCGCAGCCCCGAGTAGTCGGGGCGTTCGCCCTGGGTGGCGTACGGAGCGGCGAAGCCGCCGCCCAGGTCGACGTAGGTGAGCGGAAGGCCGCACGCCCGGTGCACCCGGGCGGCCTCGGTGATGCTGAAGACCAGGGAATCGAGCAGACTCTCGGCGTCGCGCGCGTTGCTGAGGGCGAAGAAGTGCATTCCGATGACGTGCGCGCCCGGTCGCGGGGCGAACAGCTCCGGCGCGGCGATCAGCGCGGCCGAATCGGTACCGAACTGGGAAGCGGTTCCGGTCATCCGCAGCCCGCTGGCGCCGTGCGATTCGCTCGCGTTCAGCCTGAGCAGGCACTGAGCGGTGGTGCCCCGCTCCTCGGCCACCTCGGCCACCCGCCGGTAGTCGCCCACGGACTCGACGGAGAAGCGGGTCGCCCCCGCGTCCAGCGCGTCCGCTATCTCCGCCCGGGTCTTGCCGGGACCCGTGTACAGGAACTCGGCCCCGGTGAAACCCGCTTCGAGGGCGGCGGCCAGTTCGCCCTGGGAACTCACTTCGGCATGGCATCCGGCCTGGCGCAGTGTGCGGGCGATCAGCGGATGTGGATTGGCCTTCAGCGAGTAGTACAGCGTCGACGGCTGCGGAAGCGCGCGGCGCAGTTCGTGGGCCGCGCTTGCGACGTCGTCGAGTTCGTACACGTAGAGCGGACTGCCGTAGGCGTCGACGAGGTCGGCCAGGTTCATGGTCGTCATGTGCGCACGCTCTCCCACTCCTCCAGAAGCGGCCGTGAGACCTTCCCGTTCGGCGTCAGCGGTAGCGCCTCGACGATCCTGCACAGAGCCGGCACCTTGGCCGGATCGAGCAGCCGGCCCAGCCCTGCCAGCGCCTGCCGCGGGGTTGTGTCACCAGCGAGATACAGCACCGCGTCCCGATGACCGGACGGCGGCAGGACGGCCGCGTCGCGCACGCCGGGCAGCGAACGCGCCGCCTCTTCGATCTCCAGCACCGAAGTCCTCGTGCCCCGGCGCTTGAAGACCTGGTCGCGGCGTCCGCTGAAATAGAGGTAGCCATCCGCGTCCAGGTGCCCGAAGTCCCCGGTGTGCAGGACCCTTTCGGCGTCATCCGGATCGACGCGGTAGGTTCGCGCCGTGAGCTCGGGCGAGCGCCAGTAGCCGGCCATCAGGTGCGGGCCGCGTACCGTGATCTCGCCGGTGGCTCCCGGCGGCAGCGGACGGCCGCGCTCATCCACGACACGCACGGACGTGCCCGCGAGGGCACGTCCCACGGAGGCCGGGCGGTGCAGATCGCCATCCGGTTCCATGATCGTGATCCGCTTGCATTCGGTCGTGCCGAACATCAGCTGGACGCTGGCGCCGGGAAAACGGTCGCGCAACTGCTGGACCGTCCGCAGCGGGAGGTGCTCGCCGGTGTTCGTGAACAGCCGGACCCGAGTGGGTGCGGGATCCCTCTTGGCGAGTGTGAGCAGCATCGCGCCGAGGGACGGCACGATGGGTACCACGGTTGCTCCCGTCTCTCGCACGTCGGCGAGCAGCCGCATGTCGCCCGTGGCGTCCGCGAGTACCACCTCACAGCCCGCCTCGGCGCCGAGCAGGAGCTGGTACAGGCCGTAGTCGAAGGAGAGGGGCAGTCGGCAGAAGACGACGTCCTCCGGGCGGTAGCGCACGCGGTCGGCGACGGCGCGCACCGCGAAGACGACAGCGTTGTGCGGGCAGGCCACGGCCTTGGGCTGGGCCGTGCTGCCCGAGGTGTAGAGCAGCAGTGCGACATCGTCGCTGGAGTGCGTGGTTGTGGGGAGTTCGCCCGGGGTCTTGGGACGGGGCCCAAGCGGCTCGACGGCCGCCCGCACCTCGTCCGTCGAGCGGACGGGAACTGTTTCGCCGACCCACTCCCGTTCCTCCGGGTCACCGCCGATGAACAGAGCCGGCTCGGCGTCCTGAAGGACGTGTGTCAGCTGGTAGCGCCGCATGGCCGTGTTCACGGGTACGAACGTCGCACCGAGTCGCAGGCATCCGTAGAGGAGGGCGACGAAGGAGCGCTGCGGCATGGCCCGGACGACGACACGGTCACCGGGCTTCACCCCGCACGCGAGCAGCCAGGCCGCCGCTGACCGGGCGGCGCTGCCGAGGTCCTCGTAGGTCCAGCACCCTTTCCCGTCGCGCACCGCGGGAGCCGTCGGACGGCTCGCCACCGCGCGGTCCAGGAGCCCGTGCACGAGGTCAGCGCAGCCATGCGGCTCACGTCCCGCGCGCCCGGGGGAACGGCTGGATTCAGGAATGCTCACGGGTTGCTTCAATCTCTTGCGTCGTGGAGGAACGAGGGCCGGCGGTGCGGCCTCAGGCGGTCGGTACGGCGGAACGCGCGGCGACGCGGTAGCGCCGTCCGCGGTCGAAGAGTCGCTCGAAGAACGGTGTCCGCCAACGGAAGACGTCCTGGCCGCTGCCGTATTCCTCCAGGTAGGAACAGTCTGAGGGGCGCAGCTCCGCGAGGGCCCTCGGATCGATCTCACCTGGGAAGACCTGGTCGGTGAAGTGCAGCGCGTAGTAGACCTGACGTACGGCCTGATATTCCTGGACCCGCGCAAGGGTGGTCTGCCATTCGTCTACGGCTGTCACCCGGCCGGCGAGCAGTGCCACGTCGAGGAACTTCGAGAGCTGGAGATCCCTCTCGTGCTCGATGTAGTACAGGTTCGTCGCTTCCTTGTAGAGGTGCGCGCAGGTGTCGATGAGTTGGTCGGGCAGTGAGAGCATCGCGGCTGGTACCCCGCAGATATCGGCCTTCACGGCACGGTCCAGCAGTTCTCCCACGGGTGTGACGGACCCCGACCCGCGTTGGAACAGGTCGAAGCACATGTCCACGCCGTAGTAGGGGATGTCCGGCCTGCCCGGGATCCGGTGGAACGGCATGGCGTTGTTCAGGTGCAGTCGCCAGAACCCCTGGGCCTGCTTCGACAGTCGTTGCACCGACTTGCCGTCCGGCGCGATACGTCCCTGCTGGTAGCCGAGCTCGGTGAGCACATCCGCGAGGCGGCGAGCGTCGGTGCGGTCGATGAGCAAGTCCAGGTCGCTGGTGCGCCGCAGCCCGGAGTCCCGGTAGAGATGCTCGCCCAGAGCAGCGCCCTTGCGCACCGCGTAGCGCACACCTGCATCGTTCAACAGGCCCAGGACATGGCCGTACTCCGCGGCGAGGGCCTCGTTGCGGATGGTGTTGGCCTGGTAGGCGGCGCACAGCACCCACCAGTGGGGGACGATGACACGCTGGTCGGGGAAGTAGTAGTACCGCAGGTCGGAGAAATGCTTGCCGAGCATTTGCAGCACGTTGTGCCGCGTCGCCTGGTCCAGGAGGAAACCCCAGTCGAAGGATGAGAGGTTGTCCTCGATCAGTGCGCGGGCCTCGTCCTTGTTTTCCTCGGTGAGTTCCGGCCGGGCGAGGACGCGGATGAGCCGGGCCTCAGATCCTGTCGAGCTCACTGGGCCGCCTTGCCGGCGCCGAGTTCCAGGGCCGAGGCGCGGTACGCCTCGACCGTCCGGCCGAGGACAGCACGGGTGCGGCCCAGTGCCTCCCGATACTCGTCGGCCGTGAGGGAACGTCCCCCGCCGGGAGAACCGCTGCGGCTGATGACCAGCTGCGCGGCGTCCTCGGACTGCTGAACGGAGTGCAATGTCCCGGGATGACAGGCGTAGATGTTCTCGGGCACGAACTGCCGCACGTACCACGGGGTGTCGTCCGTGACGTCGGCGCCGTGCCGGAACGCCTCCAGCTCCATCGTGCCCGCGAGCGTGAGCACCACGGACTTCTCCTGTGGCTCGCGCACCGCTGGCCGGCCGTCGCCCGCTATACGCAGGTGGACCGCGTAGTCGTCGGCGGGTTCCGCGGCGAGGAACAGGTGCGTCACACCGCCACCGGTCGTCGAGAGCGCGGCGTTCTTCTCCACGTCGGCGTCGTCCAGGAGGGACATGGTGTGCAGCAGAGCCGGCTCCAGCCAGCTCTCACTGAAGATCGCCGGATCGGCGGGAACATCGAAGGGCGATGCCGTCTGTGCCAGCAGTTGGACGACCGGCTCGAGGTAGGACTTAGGCAACGACATCGATTGACCTCCTGTTGGTGATGATCCCGCGCTGCATCAGGGAGTCCCGGACCTGCGCGTATCCAGCGGCGGACAGGGGCGTGGACCCCTGGTGCGGTGAGCCGTCCCTCTTGGGTGCCTCATAGCCCTTGAGGCGCTCCAGCATGTCGCCGGCGGCGTGCCATCGCTCCATCCGCTGGGGGCCGCGCAGGAACAGGGAGACGGTGCCGGGCTGGGCGACCGTCTGGTGGACCAGGGAGTACTGCAACGTGTAGCAGGCGCCCGGCCCTTCGAGAGAGACGATCCCCGGGGTGATGTCCTTCGAGGTGAAGTCCCCGTCGTACGGTCCGCCGGTCCGTCGGTTCCACACATGGGTGTAGCCGCCCGCGAGAATGTAGACGCTGAACGAGTACTTGTGGTCGTGCGGCACGATGTCCAGGTCACTGACGCGGAAATCGTGCAGCCGCAGCTGGTAGCCGACTTCGGGGTCCTCAAGCAGGCACAGCTTGTCCATCAGCGGGTGGAATTCGCTGCGCTTCTTGCGCAAGGGGTCGTCGGGGATGCCGAGCACCAGCTCGGTGAGAAGTTCCCGGTCTCCTGCGAGCTGCCGCAGGAGTGTACGGCTGTCACGGTGTGCGCTGCGGGGATCGTCCCAGTCGAGCCGGGCGAACCGGGCGGCGAGTTCTTGGCGGTCCATCGTCATGGTCGGCAACCCTCTCTTCCTCACTTGCCGTACCGTCGGTTTCTGCCGGAATAGTCCGCGAAGGCCACGGCCAGGTCATCGCGGGTGAGGGCTGGCGCGGGTATGTCGGAGAAGTGGAACTCCGAGTAGACCGACTGCCACAGCAGTAAGCCCGACAGGTGCTGTCCACCAGCGGCGCGGACGAACAGGTCCACCGGTGGCAGAGTCCGGCTGGCCAATCGCTCCCCGAGGTCGTCGGCCGCCAGGCTGACGGCAACCTCGTCGAGACCGCGCCCGCCGTCCTGCGCCGTGCGCAACACCGATCGCAGGGCGTCGAGCACCTCGTCATGGCCGTCGTACCCCACCGCCAGGTTCACCTGTAACGAGGGCCGGGCCCCGGTGACCGCGGGCGTGCAGGCCGCGCGCAAGCGGTCGGCCAGGCCTGCGGGCAGGCGTCCTAGGTCGCCCAGATGGTTCAGGGCGATGGCCGGTGCGCCTTCCCAACCGTTGCGAAAGGCCTCCAGCATCCGGTCCCAGTCGGCCTCCGCCGGTAGGTGGTCAGGGGCGGCGCCCGGGTGTGGGACCACCCGCAGGGTGACCGTGTGTGCCCCGAGGTCGTGGCACCACCGGGCGACGTCCACCTGCTTGGCACAGCTGGCCCGGAACCCTTCGGACTCGGTCAAGCCCTTGGCCGCGGCCCACTGGGCGTGACCGTCGAGAAGCACCGCCACATGACGAGGGGTCATGAGCCGATCTCCGCCAACTCGTCTATGAGTCCCTGGTCGATGAGCTGGGCGCGCATGGCCCGGTACTCGTCGACAGTGACCGGACGCTGGCCGTTGGCATGCTTGGGCTTGCCTTCCTCAGCCGACGGCGGGAACTGATCGGCCTCGGGCCACATGTCCAGAGCCGCGTGGGAACGCGACTTCTCACGGGGGCCCCGCATGAACAACGTGACCGTCCCCGGGAGCATGATCGTCTGGTGTACCAGCGGGCTGCCAAACGTGTAGCAGGTCCCCGGGCGTTCGATGGAGACGATGCCGGGCTGGATGTCGGTGCTGGTGAAGTCCCCCTCGGCGATATCGGTACGCCGTCGCCACACATGGACGTAGGCACCGGCCAGAACATAGGCGGTGAAGGTGTACTTGTGATCGTGCGGTACGAGTTCGCGGGAACCGGGCGACAGGTGCATGCGGATCTGGAATCCGCGCGAATCATCCTGGTAGACGATCAGCCGGTTGATCAGCGGATGGATCTCGCTCTCCCGGAGCCGCAGGGGGTCGTGCTCGATCTCCTGGACGAGCGTGCTCAGCAGCGACCGGTCGCTGGCGAGCCGGGTCAGCACGCTTCGGCATTGACGGTGCGTCGACCGCACATCGGACCAGTCGAAGGCGGGCACCTCGTCGAGCCAGCTGCTCACTGGATCACTCCCTGGGTGGTGGGCGGACGCGACGCCCGGTCGTCGTCAGTCATTGTTGTGTCCCACCCGCGGCCGGCCGATCGCGGTGAGGATCTCGGTCGCCGCTGCCTCCGTCGCGGTGGGTGCGGCCTGCTCCTGAGGGTCCGTCAGGTCGAGCCGGAGACAGTCCCAGCGGTCACCGATCGTGTCGAAGACGCGCTGGCTGCGCACCTGTAGATCGAGATACGAGGCGCGGTCCGCAGGACGCCCGACCGGCCCGTAGTGCTCCATCCCCCCGACTCGCCCTCTCTGCCGAACCCGGCGTTCGAAGGCGATCTCCGGCTTCGTGTGCACGAGGACGGGCAGGGACACGGGCGCGCCTGCGGGACGGAGCAGATCGATGGCGAGTTCCAGCAGCGAGTCGAGCTGCCCGGCCAGCGGATCCGCCGCATCCACCAAGGACTTGGCCAGCAGGTACTGCTTCACCACCATCTTGATTCCGTGGGTGTCCTCGATCACCACGCGGCCCTGGGCGACGGCGGGCAGGACCACGGCGGTGCGGAACATCATGTGCCCGGCGATCTCGCACAGCATGGAAGCCGTCAGTGCCCGAGCGTCGTTGCTGCGGATCTCCGCGCCGTCCAGCAGGGCCTCGAAGTCTCCGGCCATGAGATCGGCAGGCCTCGCAGGGAATCGGTCACCCAAGGTCCCGCCCCCGGCGAGGCCGGCGAATCCGTACAGGGTGCGCAGCGAGGCCTCGTACAGCCCCGTCATGGCGTCCCCGACGAACCCGTCAGGGCGCTTCTTCAGGTACTCCCTGCGCGAGAGCCGAGCCACGGAGCGGCCACGTTCGGCGAGCAGGCGCTCCACCTCCCGTGCGAGGGTCGTCTTGCCGACGCCGTCCATCCCGAGGAAGGCGATGGAACATCCCAGCTCAGTGGAGCCCGGCTTCATGGCGGTGCTGCCTTTCGTGGTTGTGCGTTGCATGGGTCACCCGTTGCGATCCGGGAGTTCAGGCGTCTGATGTCGCCCGGAAGTGGCCGCGGTTCTGCTCGTAATGGGTGAGCGCGGCCTTGAGGTCGTCCGGCCCGAAGTCCGGCCAGTAGGTGGTCGTGAAGAACTGCTCGGTGTGCGTCGCCGTCCAGAGCAGAAACCCCGAACTGCGTTGTTCACCGGACGTCCGCACCATCAGCTCCGGTGCCGGATCGCCTCCGGTGATGACCTGCGAGACTGCTTCGGACGTGATGCGGTGTGCCGCCTCGGCGGGCGACAGACCGTCACGCGCGTACCGGTCGAGGAGCGCGCGAAAGGCGTCGGTGACCTCTTCCCGTCCGCCGTAGCAGATGGCCAGGTTCACCTGCATCACGGTGTTCTGCGCGGTGCCCGCCGCCGCGGCGTCGAGGACGACGCGCAGCCCCTTGGGCAGCTTCTCGCGCACACCCGTGTGGCGCAGTCGCCAGCGGTCCGACGTGGCGAGGTCTTCCACGAGGTCGGTGATGATGCGGGTGAGCGCGTCGACTTCCGCGGGGTCTCGCCGGAGGTTGTCCGTCGACAACAGCCACAGGGTCACGGTCTCGATGCCCAGGTTCGCGCACCAGGCGAGGACCTCCGGTACGCGGGAGAATCCGGCCCGGTGCCCCTCCGAGGCGGTGAGTCCACGGGACTTCGCCCATCGTCTGTTGCCGTCGAGGATCAGGGCGAGGTGCCGGGGCAGCAGACCGAACTCCTCCGCGGTCGGCAGTCCCACCTGCACACTCAAAGGGTCCGCTCCACGCCCCAGACCGGAACGCGCTCGAAGAACGTCACCGCTTCGTCCCGCCAGTGAGGCCGCCAGCTGCCCGCCTCCTGGCAGGCCAGATCGGCGTACCGGTGCATCTCGGACCTCAGGTGTCGGTCGACTCCGTGCCGCCGGGCGATCTCGCGGATCTTCTCGATGTCATCCGCGGAAGCGTCCTGTCGACCGAGGATCGATTCGACCAGACTCCGTTCGGATTCGTCCGCAGCGGTGAGAACAGCGCGGATGGCGTAGGTCCGGCGGCCGTCGCGGACGTCCGCGGTGGCGGGCTTGCCCGTGATCTCCTCGTCGCCGAAGAGGCTGAGATAGTCGTCGCACATCTGTCCGGATATGCCGAACATCAGGGAGTACTTGCGCAGGGTCACGTCGAACTTCCGCACGTCCTCACCGGCGGCGAGCAGGCCCAACTGGATCGGCGCGAGCGCGGAGGAACGCGAGGCCTTGAAGTCGGAGACCTCGTGCAGCATCTCCTCGCTCGGGACCGCCGGTAGATCGCGTTCCAGGTCGTACATCTGGCCGACGAAGGTGGCTGCTCCGGCTGTCACCTGGACGTCGACCAGGGACTGCTTCAAAGGCGAGGGGAGGTCGGCGTCCAGAAGCACCCGCAGGGACAGGAAGGCAGCGAGGTCGCCCACCAGCAGTGCCAGCCCCAGAGCGGTCTGGGCCTGGTCGGGGAACTCTTCCTTGTAGGCGTAATACGTGGAGATGCCCCCGCGACGCGTGGGCGCGTCGTCGATGATGTCGTCGTGCACGAGGAGATGTGTCTGAAGAAGTTCGATACTCAGGGCCGCCTCGTCCAGTCCGGGAATGTGCTCACCGGTCACCAGACGGGCGGCCTCGTACATGAAGGCGACACGCTGCCGCTTGCCACCCCTGAGGGAGAGGTCCTCCAGGAGGTCGAGACCACGGGGTGTGAACCGACTCAGCCTCGGCGCGTCGAACTCCTCTCGCAGCTGCCTGAAGTAGTCCTTGAACAGCAGCCCGAAGTGATGCTGATAGTTCTCGATGCGTGCCTGCATCTGGCGGGTGACTTCGTCCACGCTATTCGTCACTTGTTTCCCCTTGAGGCAAGTAAGTGCATGTTTGTCCGACGGCTCACTCGTCGACGGGAGCCAGGAGGCTCAGAGCCGCCAGCCGGCCGCGCAGCTCCTCGTATTCGTCCGGTCGGAGCGACCGGGCACCCTCTGTGTGGCGCTTCACGACCTCGCCGCTCGACGCGGAGTCCGCGCCGACGTTCTGGCGGTCCAGCATGTCCAACGCGGCATAGGAACGCCGCTGTTCGCGGGGACCGCGCATGAACAGCGTGACGGTGTCCGCTTCCATCACCGTCTGGTGGACGAGTGAGTACCCCAACGTGTAGCAGGAGCCGGCTCGTTCATGGGTGACGAGCCCCAACGGAGCTTGGTCCGAGGTGAAGTCACCGGCGTAGGCGCCTTCGGCCCTGCGCCGCCAGACATGGGTGTAGGACCCGGACAGAATGTATGAGGTGAAGGAGTACTTGTGATCGTGGGGGATGAGCTCGTTGGTGCCCGGTGACATGTGCAACCGGAGGTAGATCCCTCGATCGTCATCGCGCCACAGTGTCAGTCTGTCCATCACGGGGTGGTGGTCTGCGTCGGAGAAGAGCGCGGCGTCGTCTCTCACTCCGGCCACCAGAGCCGTGAGCAGACCTCGGTCCGCTGCCAGCCGGCGCAGTACGGAACGGCACTGCCGATGCGCTGACCGCAGGTCGCTCCAGTCGATCGTCACTTCTCGTGCAAGCCAGTTGTCCACGGTTCGCCTTCCCGACATTCGCCATCCCCCAAGCTCCGGAAGTCGTCTCACGTGCCACGGGAGTCGGACCGCTACCAGGCGGACGCGCCGTCCAGTCGACGTAGTGCCGGCCGTGCGGCGTCGAGCACGTCGCTGAACCAGGCCGAGAAGGTGACTGAGGCCTGACGTTCGGCGAGTTCGCCCGGGGTGACGAAGGTGATGTCGTCTACCTCGGCCGGGTCGGGCTCGGCCGGCGTCTCGATGCGTCCGACGAACAGGTGATTGAACTCGTGTTCGACGAGGCCGGAGGTCGGGTCGGGACGGCGGTAGGTTTTCGTGCCAGCAGCCGCCAGCAGTGACGGTGCGACGCCGAGTTCCTCGATGGTGCGCCGGGTGGCTGCGTGAAAGGGGGCTTCACCGGGATAGGGGTGCCCGCAGCAGGAGTTGGACCAGACGCCGGGGGAGTGATACTTCGTCAGCGCGCGCCGCTGGAGCAGCATGCGGCCTTCGGAGTCCAGGAGAAACACTGAGAAGGCACGGTGCAGGGTGCCGGGCATACGGTGGGCGGCGATCTTCTCCGACGTCCCGACGGTGCGCCCCTCGGCGTCGACGAGTTCCAGGAGGATTTCCTCCTGGCTAATGCCTTTTTTGCCACTGTTGGAAGTGTCACTTAAGTCGACGATCGACCCCACTGAAAGTCCTCCGTCTATTTCTGTCAGCGTGACTTCATATGCGCTCAGGTCAGCTGCGGGGAATCGACTCCGCACTCCACGACGGAATCTCGACAGGTATCCCACGAAGGTTGATGTCTGCTCCGTGAGCACCCGGTTAACGTTCTCTTGCGTGCAGGTGACCTGTCAAGGATTCATTCTCCGTTGCGAGGCTCGCCAGAGTCGTGAACTCGGTTACCCTGACGTGCTGTTCATGTCCCGGAGCCGACGTGCGGCAGGAACCTGTCGAGTGCCGTCCTGATGGGCGTCAACAGCGGCAGATCCGGTAGATCGGCGATGTCGACCCAGGCGCAAGCCTCAACTCCGCCATGGCCCGCGGGGTTGAGGTTTCCGCCAGTGATTTCTACCTCGTACAGAGAAAAGATGGCATGAAAGTCGAGAGGAGTGCTCAACTGGCGATGCTCTGCGTCGACATCGAGCAGACGAATGACGCCGACGTCGTAGCCGGTCTCCTCCTTGAACTCACGCACCACGGTGTCGAGTGGGTGTTCCCCGTGCTCGATCTTGCCTCCGGGCAGCATCCATTTACCGTAGTCGTCCACAGATTTAGGGCCTATCCGGACAAGGAGCACGCAGTCGTTCCTGCGGACAATGCCGTACGCCGCGAATCGCTGGAGACGAAGCTCCTCGGGCACCTCACAGCTCATATCTTCCGTCCCGCTCGCAGGGGAAACGCACGGCGCGGGATATCGCTTCCCCGGACAGGCGGGATATCGCTTCCCCGGACAGTCGGCTGGTAGCACACGCAGAGACGCGCGCTGCCGTCCGCGGATCGCGGGGACGAGGATTCCGAAAAGCGCCGCTGTCCCGACGTGCGAGTGATGAGATCCGTCTCCGGTCTCTCTGGCCGATGGGCGGAGCCCCACTGCCGTAGGAACTCCACAACCTTGGCGCCTGCCGTCTTACGCCCTTCCCTCGGGCCTTCGAACCCCGGCATCCTCACTCTTCGGCGATGTTCGTCCGGCGTGATGTCGATGTTCTCAGCAGATGTCCAGGGCAGGTCCCTCGCGAAGCATGTGAGTCACAGCCGAAATCGGAACGCGGGACTCTGGATCGCTCAACCATTCCTCCCCCTAACGCTGTGCGGTTTCTCATGGAACTCACAGTTTTCGAACACCGCAGCCTGGGGTATGAGAGCGCTTGCTGCAGGGCCCATGGATTCAAGCATGCGTGTTGATATGTGCGCAACAGGATGTGATCTGACGTGTGGTCACATCGTCCTGTTCGTGCCCGCGTTCCAGTTCCTGTCCGTCACCGCCGTGCGCACCGAGTGCACGAAGAAAGTGCAGGTCGCCGACGTGCCCGCGATCACTGACTCATAGCCTGTTCATAGCTGATGCCTGCCTCCGCGGCCGGCGGATCGACCACACTGCCGGGGAAATCGACCGTCAAGTCCCCCAGGCTGCCCGGCACGCCGCGCCTGCCAGGGCCACCCAGCTTGTGTGGCCCTGGAACCTATCAAATCGCCGCAAAGGAGATCCACTTCGCGAAGCGGAAACAGTGGCCCTTGAAACCTTCCTGCGATGCCGGGGAAGCGCACCGAGGTGTTGTCAGGGTAGAAGCAGCTGTCTAATATCAACGCCTCATGCAACTTGTTCTCTTGAGCCATGGACACGGATACATTCATGCGGCTGAGATTTGACCCAGTGGTACGTGCCCGCGGCACGACCTCGAGTTCCTTGTGGTCGGTGATCGACGGTCCGAGCGAGGGCTCGGAGAGGAGCGAGGAACACCACCAGGGCAGCTCCCTTTCCAAGCAGCACTGACACTTCCCAGAAGGACACGCCATGGCAGGAGTGCGCTTCGATGTGTACGGAACCGCGGTCACACAACGGACGGAACGGGGAGACACACTCCAAGCCATAGTCGAACTCGCACAACGAGCCGAGCGCCATGGGGTCGACGGGCTGCTGACCTTCTACAACCATCAGAGCATCGATCCTTGGATCGTCGCCTCTGTGATCCTGCAGAACTCCAAGTCCGTCACACCGCTGGTGGCTCTGCAGCCATATGCGCTGCCGCCTGCCACGGCGGCCAAGTTGATCCATTCCCTGACCAGACTTCACCGGCACCGCATAGACATTAACTTGGTCACTGGTGCGGCGGAAGGAGAGCTTTCCCAGGTAGGTGAGCAGCTCGATCACGATGACCGCTACGATCGGGCGGTCGAATACAGCGTGGTACTTCGCTCTCTTCTTTCCTCCGACGAACCGCTCTTTCACGAGGGGCGTTTTTACCGTTACCGCGCGCTGCGCATCAATGCGAGGCTGGAGCCGGATGAGCGTCCGCGTATCTTCGTTGCCGGCTCTTCCCCGGCAAGCCGCCAGGCGGCCGCCGCAGTGGGGGACGTAGCGGTCACTCACCCTGAGCCGTTGGCTCAGTTCGCGAAGACATTCTCGCGTCGGGAGCAGGGCGGACCGCGCACAGCCATTCGTGTCGGTCTGGTGGCCCGACCTGACGGAGATGAAGCGTGGTCTGCCGCACGGGCCCTTTACCCAGCTGACCGGTTGGCTCAGATCAAGACGTCGATGCGCAAGCACTCGGAGTCCGACTGGAGCCGCCGCCTCGCGAACCTGGCATCCGAGGACACCACATATGACGGGGTGTACTGGACGGGCGCCTATCGAGGAGGGGGCAGCGTCCCTTTGCTGGTCGGCGGGTACCACGACGTGGCTGACTACCTGGAGCAGTACTTGAAGCTCGGAGTGACCACGGTGCTGCTGGGCGGCAGGTTGGCGAGCGAGGACGATTTCCGTCATGCCGCAGCGGTGCTCTCTGAGCTCCGAGGTCGCGAATGACACGGTGCCGCGAGGGGGCAGGGTCGAGCGGTGAACGGGGAGGGCTTTTCCATGTTTCGAATCCGGACGACGTTTCTGTCAATGGGACAGGAAATGAAAAAGAGGCGAAAATGGATAAAATGACGATTCACTTCGAAGGTGACCGTGACGCGATCGCCCCTCTTACCTGGGCACAGCAGAGGACCTGGCGAGGCTCTCACCTCAAGTACCGGTCGTTCGTGCATGTCCAGGCCGTTCCGCCAGGGAGGGGTGTCCGCGAAGTCGGAAACGTCGCGAAATGGGCATTCGAGGAGTTTGAGGCGCTGCGAACGTTATTTCCTCTGGGTGTCGACGGCCAGCCTTGTCAAAAGGTTAAAAGAATCGGTTCGGCGGATATATTCATAATTCCGGCGGGGGAATCCACCGTAGAATCTGACATTCAAAGCGCAATACGCCGCCTTAAGGAGGAGCGCTTTGATGTTACAGCCGAGTTCGGGGCATTGTTCGCCATAGTGACTTGTGCTGACGCTCCGACGCACCTTATTTGTCTGGTTTCCCACCTTGCGATTGATGGTCACGGTTGCAGGGAACTCGGTGCGGCCCTCGGTGCTTACTTTTCCGGGGAGTATGGCCGGCCGCCGGTACCGCGAATGCATCCCGTGGACCGAGCTCAGCTGGAGCAATCGACGAAGTGGCAAGAAAAGAGCGCGCGCTCCCTTGACTATTGGAAGTCTGTTCTAGAAAAGCTTCCGCAAGACGGAGCTCGGTCGGCAGTGATGGACTCTTATGCAATGAGGGCTGCCGTTTCGGTCATCTCAAGGAATTATTCAACGAGTACATCCGTTGTCTATCTAGCCGCTATTTCAGTGGTTTCCGGTGCGCTCATCGGGCGCGAAACGTCCTCTTTTCTGTTGCCGTCCCCCAATCGTTTGAACTCGGAAGAGCGTTCCTTCATCGGGGAGCTTGTGCAGTTTGCCCCTGGGGTGCTGGAGTCGCTTGGCATGCCTTTCGAGGTCATAGTCAATGACGCCTGGAAAGAGAGCATCAAGGGTTACAGATTCAGTCGCTACGACGAGCGGGCACTTCAGCTGATGCTCACAGACCTCGATGAAGGGAAGGAGTGTAAGAGGGCTTTCGACTTGTCATTCAATGACACGAGAAATTCTGCGGAAGGGGAGATTTACGACGGAGCGGCAGAGAAAATTCAAGATTTCGTGAAGCAGACGAAGATCGAACTGCGTGAACACGTGTATCAAGGCGGATCTCGTTTTCTGTCATTCGGTCTCCGGGATGACGGCAGCCAGCTGCTCTCCGTCGCTGTCCATGACTCGTACTTCCCGGATTTTCCCATTCAGCGCATTTTGCTGGCAGTTGAGGCCCTGGCGGTCGGGGTGGCCTTGGGGGACACGGAGCCGCTGCAGAACCCCATGCGATTCGCGAGAGCTTACCTGGCATCTGAAAACACGACAGCCGATTGAGGGTGATGGTGCCTCGGCGCCGTGCAGGTTCCGGACTCTCGTACTCCATGAATATGGATGGCGACCGGGGAATGTGTCGACTGAACGGGTCTGTATGCATTGGAGTATCGGCGACCGGCTGTGTGGCTACTCCGTGCAGGAATCGAGCATTTACGCTACGTTGTTCAATTGAATCGCAGAGTGATCATGAATGCGCCTGGAAGCAGAACCGGAATGATTCCGGAGCTCTGTGAAGTGCGGTCGAGGGAGAGACGTCCCTGGCCGTCGCGATATTCCGGCCCTGTCCAACCACTCCACCGATTTCTGGGCCGGTCCAAGTCCGGACTTTCCGGCTCGGCCATCATCAAACGGCAGCCCCGCACGGACGAGCTGAGCGGCCCGCACCGGCCAGCTATATGCCATGGACACCGCATTCAATAGCAGCCATCCAACAGGCGGGAGCGTCAGTGGGGAAGACCGTAATTCCGGGAAGTCGGGCTGGAGCCGGCCATGGGCGACCGTCTCGCCGAGCACCATGTCGCCAGGCGGAGCGAAAGTCGGTGACAGCAGATTCACCGGCCGGTCCGGGATGGGTTCGGCGCTTGTTGGCCCACATGCTCCGGCACCGCAAGGCAATGATGCTCTCGTTGCTTGGCGCGGTACTGGGTAGCACCTGCATGATCGCCACGCCCTTGGTCGTGCGGCAGATCATCGACGGTGTCATCCTCACCCACAGGTCGGCGTTGTCGCCGTGGCTGGCCCTGTTCCTAGCACTCGGTGCCGCTACGGTCGGCTTCGAATTCGTCCGCCGTCTGTCCGGTGCTCGCCTTGCCCTTGAAGTCGAGTGCGACCTGCGCAATGCCATGCACGACCGCCTGCAGTCCATGGATGCGGAGACCCGCGACCGCATGCCGACGGGCCAGCTCGTCGGGCGGGCCAATTCCGATACCACCCTGGTCCAGGGACTGCTCAACTACTTCCCCTTTCTGAGCAGTGACGCCCTCCGGGTGGTCCTGTCGGTCGGGGTGATGTTGTTTCTGAGCCCCTTGCTGGCCATCGTCAGTGTTGCCATCGTGCCCATGGTGCTCGGTGTCTCCTACAAAATGCGGAAGAAGGTGTTCCCCGCCACGTGGGACGCCCAGCAGCGCGTGGGTGACGTCGTCCAGATCGTCGACGAGGATCTCAGCGGCGTGCGAGTCGTCAAGGCTTTCGGCCGGGAGGAACAGGAACTCAGGAGGGTCACCGAGGCGTCACGGGACCTCTACGGTTCGCAGATGCGCGTAGTGCGGCTGCAGGCCCGTTATCAGCCGGTCCTGCAGGCCATTCCGGTCTTCGGGCAGGTCGCCATCCTCGCCTTCGGTGGCTGGATGGCATTGCGCCACGAGATCACCCTGGGCACCTTCCTGACCTTCTCCACCTACGTTGCCCAACTCGTGCCCCCCGCCGGGAGATTGGCCCGTCTTCCCATCATCGCGCAGCAGGCCAGGGCAGGTGCCGAACGCATCTTCCAGCTCATCGACATGCGCCCAGCCATCACCGACGCGCTCGACGCGAAAGAATTGCCGGCTCTCCGCGGTGAGATCACCTTCTCCGGTGTTCACTTTGCCTATGGAGATGGCGCCGAGGTGCTGCGCGGCCTCGATCTGCACATCCCGGCCGGGTCGCGCGTAGCCATCGTCGGCGCGAGCGGGAGCGGGAAGTCGACCGCGGTGGCGCTGGTGTCGCGCATTTATGACGTGCGGCAGGGCGCTGTGCTCGTAGACGGCCATGACGTACGGGACGTGACGTTGCGCTCCCTGCGCGGCCAGGTCGGTGTGGCATTCGAGGAGAGCTTCCTGTTCTCCGATTCCGTCCGGGGGAACATTGCTTACGGGCGCCCGGACGCCCGTGGTGCCGACATCGAACTGGCGGCGCGTGCCGCCGGTGCTCACGGCTTCATCATGGACCTGCCCCGTGGCTACGACACCGTGGTGGGCGAGCGGGGCCAGAGCCTGTCGGGCGGGCAGCGTCAGCGGGTGGCCCTGGCCCGGGCGTTGCTGTACGACCCCCGGGTCCTGATCCTTGACGACGCGACCAGCGCGGTGGATGCCTCCACCGAGGAGGCCGTCCACGACGCGCTGCGCGAGGTGATGGCAGGGCGGACTACGATCCTGATCGCGCACCGCCGTTCGACACTGCACCTCGCGGACCAGATCGTCGTCATGCACCAGGGGCAGGTCGCTGATACCGGCACGCACGACGAGCTGATGGAGCGCAGCGTCCTGTACCGGACACTGCTCGGTGAAGAGCTCGAGGGGGACGTGGCCGACGGTGTGATCGAGACACTGGCATCGCCCTCCGCGGCCGGAACGTCTGCCGCGATGTCGAACGAGAAGCGGCGGACCAGCCAGGGTGATGGCGGCCGTACTCAGCGCGGCGACGTGGCGGCCACTCCCGAACCGCTGAGCCGTGCCGTGGCGCTCAAGCCGGTGCGCGACGTCGCGGCTGTCGACCTTGAGACCGAGTCACGCAGGGACCCCTCGTTCAGCCTGGGCCGGCTCCTGGCGGAGTTCCGCCGCCCCCTCCTGCTCGGCCTGCTCCTCGTCGTCCTCGACGCCCTCGCCTCGCTGGCCGGCCCCTATCTGATCAAGAACGGCATCAACAGCGGCGTGACGGCCGGATCCGAGGTCGCCCTCTTCACCGCGTCGGGCATCTACCTGATGGTGGCGTTGGCCGGCACGGCTGTCGAGGTCGGCGGCACGTTCGTGACGGGCAGGGTCGCCCAGCGCATCATGTTGTGCCTGCGAATCCGGATCTGGGCCCAGTTGCAGCGACTGTCCATCGACTACTACGAGGGCGAGATGGCCGGGCGGATCATGACGCGGATGACCACTGACGTCAGTCAGTTCGAGTCGCTGATCAAGAACGGTGTGCTGTCCGCGATTGTCTCGCTGGTGACTTTCGTCGGTGTGGGTGTGGCCCTGTTCGTACTCAACCCCGAACTGGCAGCCGTGATGCTTCTCGTCGTCCTGCCGCTTGTCGTGGTGACTGCGCTGTACCGGCGACGGGGCACCACTCTCTACGACCGGGCCAGGGAACGGATCGCCCTCGTCAACGCCGACTTCCAGGAGAGCCTGTCCGGGGTACGCGAAGCCCAGGCCTTCGTCCACGAGGAGATCACCAAGGCTCAGTACCAGCGACTCGGCAATGATTATGTGGTCGCCCGGCTCTCGGCCCAACGACTGATGCTTGCCTATTTCCTGTTCGTGCAGTTCCTCCCGGACGCTGCCGTGGTCATCGTTCTGGGTGTGGGAGCTGGACTGGTCACGTCCGGGCACCTGACCGCGGGCGCGCTGATCGCGTTCATCCTCTACATCGAGCTGTTCCTCTCACCCATCGATCAGCTTTCGCAGGTCTTCGACTCGTGGCAGCAGACCCGGATTTCAGTGAACCGTATTGCTGACCTCATGAAGATCGACACTCTCACCCCGAACCCCGAGAATCCCCAGGAAGCGGATCAGCTGTCCGGTGAGGTGGTCATTGACAACGTGCACTTCTCCTACCCGGCCACGGCGACCCGGCGCGGATCCGCGCCGGAACGCAGTGGCCCGCAAGACGTGCGGAGTCTCCAGCACGCCGACGCCCTGGCGACCAAGCCACCCGAGGCGCTATGCGGCATCAGCCTGCGTATCGCGTCCGGCGAGACGGTTGCGCTCGTCGGCGAAACAGGAGCGGGCAAGTCGACAATCATGAAGTTGGTGGCACGGTTCTACGATCCGGAGGAGGGTGCCATCCGCGTCGACGGCCGCGATCTCCGCACGCTCGACCTGCTGTCGTACCGGCGCTGCCTCGGCTATGTGCCGCAGGAGGCTTTTCTGTTCACCGGGTCGGTCCGCGACAACATCGCCTACGGTCGGCCCAGCGCCACCGACACCGAGGTCGAGGCGGCGGCCGGGGCCGTCGGTGCCCACGACTTCATCGCCGGGCTGCCAGGCGGCTATCTGCACGAGCTGGCCGAACGTGGCCGGTCCCTGTCTGCCGGGCAGCGCCAGCTCATCGCGCTGGCCAGGGCCGAGCTGGTCGACCCCACCGTGCTCCTGCTGGACGAGGCCACCTCCAACATCGACCTCGCCACCGAGGCCCGGGTCACAGCGGCGATGCGGCGCGTCTCGCACGGCCGGACCGCGATCGTGATCGCGCACCGCCTGCAGACGGCCCGGACCGCGGACCGCATCGTCGTGCTCGATGGCGGCCGGATCATCGAGGCCGGGACGCACGAGGAGTTGCTCGCTGAGGGTGGTAAGTACGCCTCGATGTGGGAGGCATTCGAAACGGCCGGCCAGGCAGGAGCGCACACCGTGCTCGAAACGTAGGCCTCTGCGTCTACCGGCCCTTTTGAGGAAACCCGGAGACCCGAAGCCCCGGAATCGGCCCCGGGACGGCGATGTCAGTGGTCACCACTAGTTTGGAGTCACTGAAGATCGGCCGTACCGGCCGACCGGGCCTTTGGGGAGGGGTGTGCTGTGTCCGCTGCGCAGACACGACAGTCGGGGAACACGACGTACCTGGAGCTGTCTCAGGAGAGTGGTGGCGCCCACAAGTTCTACGAGGTGACTGTCGAGGGGACCACCGTCTCCGTGCGCTACGGCCGGATCGGCGTGGACGGGCAGCACCAGACCTCCGCCTTTCCGACCGCCGAGAAGGCGCAGGCGGCAGCGGCGAAGAAGATAGCCGAGAAGGTACGCAAGGGATACGCGCCCGCGGTCCAAGGGCAGCGTGCGGCCCGCCCCGTGACGCGCCGTCAGGTGACGTCCGCCCCGTCGACGGCGCGGGCGACCGCCCCGGTGCTGTGGCGGTTCCGCACCGGCGCCTCGGCGTTCGGCATCCACGTGGACGAGGACCGCTGCTGGGTCGGCAACCAGCACGGCAGCGTCTACAACCTGAGCCATGACGGTGAGGTGCTGGCGCACTACTCGCTGCCCGACGGCGTGAAGTGCCTGGTCGCGGACGACTTCTGGATCTACGCGGGCTGCGACGACGGCCGGGTGTACGACCTCTCCTCGAAGGTGCCGTTCGCGGCCTACGACATCGCGGCCGAGGTCGACATCTTCTGGCTGGACATCCACGCGGGCGTGCTGAACGTCTCGGACCGCAACGGCGGCCTGACGGTCATCGACCACGAGGACGAACTCCAGTGGTCCCGCAACTCGTCCGGGGAGAACGCGTGGATGGTGCGGGCCGACGACCACGCCGTCTACCACGGGCACAGCCAGGGTGTGACGGCCTACGCGGCGGACGGCGCCAGACAGCTCTGGCACACCGCGACCAACGGCAACGTGCTCTTCGGCTGGCAGGAGGAGCACGCGGTCTACGCCGGGACCGGTCGGCGGGTCGTCCAGCGCCTCGCGAAGTCCTCCGGGGCCATCGAGGCCTCGTACCAGTGCGATGCCGCCGTGTACTCGTGCGCCACGTCCGCCGGTGGCCGGTACGTCTTCGCGGGCGACTCGGCTTCCTCCGTCTACTGCTTCACCGCCGACGGCACCCGGCTGTGGAAGCTCGGCACGGGCGGCGGTTCGGCGCTCTCGATGCAGTACCACGACGAGCGGCTGTACATCGTCTCCACGGACGGCTCGCTCGCCTGCATCGACGCGAGCGAGGCCGCGATCACCGCCGCCCAGTCGGGCACCGTGCCGGTCGCCGCGGACATCAAGCTGGCGGCCGCCATGCCGACGTACGCGCCGCTGACCACCGCCGCGTCCGTCGCCACGGTCAGCACCGTCCCCGCGGCCGGGAGCGGAGTCGTCGTCGAGTGCTTCGAGCAAGGCGGCCGCGTGCGGGTCCATGTGGTCTCCGAGGGCTATGAGCCGGGCTGGAACGTCCAGTTCCCGCGCGCGATACGCGAGCCCGGAGCGCGCTATGTGGTGGACGCGCTGCATTCCTCCTCGGCCGGCTTCTACCGGGTGCGGGGGGAGATCAGGCGCCTGGTGTGACGGGCGGGCGGCGGAACACCGGACGTGCCCGTCGCCCAACTGCCCTGCCCTCTCCGCGGGTTCGGTCAGTCGATGCCGCGGCAGATGTGCGGCTCCGGCTGCGTGTCGTCGTCCTCGCCCGCGAGGAGCGGGGGCGGGCCCCACGACTCCTCTTCCGCGGACGGCCCGTTCTCCGGGGGAATGGTCTCGTTCACTGTGGCTCCTCCGTTGTGCCCGTCGGTGCGCTTTAACGAGACACGGACGATCGTCCAGCCGTTTCCGACGCGTGGTCCGCATGCTGGCCCGTGACATGGCCGACGGACGACTGGGAGACGGAATCATGGACGGTGTCTCACGGAACAGGACGGTCTGGAGGGCGTTCTGCCGTTCCGGCCTGCGATCCCTGGTGGCTCTGGGTTCCTTCTGCCTCGTCATTCCGGAGGCCTTCTAAGCGCTGGCGGAGCTGAGGCAGCGGACCGGCAAGGCGTCCGTCCCCCGCCGGTCCACCGCCGCCGTGCTGCCTCTCGGCCACCCGGAGCGGTTGCTGCCCGATCTGCCGCTGAGCCCGCTCGAGCGCGAACTCACCGAGGAGCTGGCCTTCCTGCGCCCCGAGCACCCGGCGAGTGACCGCTCAGCGCCGCACGGCGGGCCGGAACAGGTCCCACGGATGTCGATCGCCCGGTTGCCGAAGGCGAGCTGGTTCAGCACGGTGCGGTAGACCGGCGTACGGGAGACCACCGCGGCCGCCCTGGGGCGGATCGCGGACGAGGAACCCCCGGTCGACAGCATCACCTTGCTCTGCATCCGCTGGATCTTCATGATCCGCCGGACGTCCCGCCCGCGGCTCGTGACGTACTCCCGAAGCGGTCCGGTGCCGTCGTCGCCGGAGCGCAGCGACGACATGAGCGTGGGATGCGCCGCCACCGCGTCCTGGATCGCCAGATTGATGCCCTGGGCGCCGATCGGCCCGTGCGTGTGCGCGCTGTCCCCGATGAGGAGCAGGCCCGGCCGCACCGCCCCGTCTGCTCCGGTACGGCCCTGCTCAGCTGCTCCTTGACATGTTCGAGGCCGTGCGACGCAAGCTCCCGGTACCCCCTTGTGCGGCAGGGTCCAGCCGATCTGGATGCCGTCCGGGTAGGACGCGTACGCGAGGGCGGGGTTGCCGCCCGCCCGGAAGATCCGCACGTCCCGAGGAAGGGCGTCCCCGGCGGGGAGCTTGAACCACAGCACGTCCTGGTCGAAGGCGCCGATCCGGTCGTACGGCAGGTCCGCGAGCTGCCGGACCTTCGAGTAGCGGCCGTCCGACCCGACGACGCAGTGCGCGCGGACGATCCGGCCGCAGTCCGGGCCGCGGCCGATGACTCCGCGGACCCGCTCTGCGCGCTCGCCCGGCTCGACGGCCAGGTCGTGGGCATCGTCGCCAACCAGCCCTCCTCGCTGGCCGGCGTCCTCGACATCGGGATGGGCGCGGAAGGCGCCGCTGACGTGGTCTTCCGCCGGGAGATCGCCGCCGCCCCTGATCCGGAGGTCGCCCGCGAGCAGTACATGGAGGAGTACCGGGCCCAGCTGATGCATCCGTACCACGCCGTCGAGCGCGGCCTCGTCGACGACGTGATCGACCCGGCGGAGACCCGCGCGCCTCGTCGACGCGCTCGCCATGCTCCGCGCCAAGCACGTCCCGCTGCCCAGCCGCAAGCACGGGAACCAGCCGCAGTGAGCGCCGACGGGCCGGCCGCCGTGCTGCTGACCGTACGGCGCGGCACGCCGACCCGTACCGAACTCGCCGCCCTGACAGCGGTGTTGGCGATGGTGCTCAGCCGCCGGACGGCCACGTCCGGCACGTCCGAGGCCCACCCGACACCGGCCCCCTCGTGCCGCCGGGAGGAGCCGGACCAGCAGTCGGCGGTGAGCTGGTCCGCCGCTCCGCGCGCCACGTCCCGGGGCGCGCCGTGACCGGCATGGCGTAGGCGTCTCCCCTCTCAACGGATACCGACTCACCCCTCCTGATCACGCCGACTCCCGCGGCTGACACGATCGGAGTGGGACAGCGCATCGGATTCCGACAGAGAGGACAGGGAGACACACATGGGTACTCCACGCGTGAGCAGTACGCCGTTGCCAGGGATCGGGGTCCGGTACGACCTGACGACGCGTGAGCGGCGTCGTGTCTCGGTGGTCGCGCACCGGGACGGCGAGCGCACGCTGAACGCGTACCGCACGGACGACCCGGACGCCTGCGCCCTGTCGGTGCGGCTGACGGCGGGGGAGACCACGGCGCTCATCGACGCCCTGCTGCCCTCGCACCACAGCCCGAATCTGCTGTCCACCACGGAACTCGGGCTGGTCGCGGAGCGCGTCGCGCTGTCGGCGCTCTCGTACTGGAACGGCCGGGTACTGGGCGAGACCCGGATGCGCACCGAGACCGGCGTCTCGATCGTGGCCGTACTGCGCCGGGCCGAGGCCGTGCCGTCTCCCACGCCGGACTTCCGGCTGGCCGGCGGGGACACCCTGATCGTGATCGGCACGCGCGAGGGCGTCGAGGCGGCCGCGGCGATACTCGGGCGGGAGTGAACCGGTGCATTCCTCCGCGAGGTTCCTGATCGAGTTCGGCGCGATCATCCTGGCCCTGGGACTGCTGGGCCGGTTCGCCGCGCGTTTCCAGTTCTCCCCGATACCCCTCTATCTGCTGGCCGGACTGGCCTTCGGCGAGGGCGGTTTGCTCCCCTTGGGCACGAGCGAGGAGTTCGTCGCCATCGGCGCCGAGATCGGCGTCATCCTGCTGCTGTTGATGCTCGGCCTGGAGTACTCGGCCAGCGATCTCGTCTCCAACCTCAAGACCCAGTACACCGCCGGTCTCGTCGACGCCGCCCTCAACGCGCTGCCCGGCGCAGCCATGGCGCTGCTGCTCGGCTGGGGACCGGTCGCCGCGGTGGTGCTGGCCGGGGTCACCTGGATCTCCTCCTCCGGTGTCATCGCCAAGGTCCTCGGCGACCTGGGCCGCCTCGGCAACCGCGAGACCCCCGTCATCCTCAGCGTCCTGGTCCTGGAAGACCTCTCCATGGCCGTCTACCTGCCGATCATCACCGCCCTGCTGGCCGGCACGGGCCTCGCGGCGGGCAGCCTCACCCTGGCCGTCGCGCTCGGCGCCGCGGCACTCGTCCTGCTCGTCGCGGTCCGCTACGGCCGCCACATCTCCCGCTTCGTCTCCAGCGACGACCCGGAGAAGCTGCTGCTGGTCGTCCTGGGCCTGACCCTGCTGGTGGCAGGGCTCGCCCAGCAGCTCCAGGTCTCGGCCGCCGTGGGCGCGTTCCTGGTCGGCATCGCCCTGTCCGGAGAGGCCGCGGAGGGCGCGCACAACCTGCTCTCCCCGCTGCGGGACCTGTTCGCCGCCGTGTTCTTCGTCTTCTTCGGCCTGCACACCGACCCGGCGAGCATCCCGCCGGTCCTGCTGCCAGCGCTGGCTCTGGCGGTCGTCACCGCCGGCACGAAGATCGCCACGGGGTACTGGGCGGCCCGGCGCGCGGGGATCTCGGCGAAGGGCCGCTGGCGGGCGGGCGGCACGCTGGTCGCCCGGGGCGAGTTCTCCATCGTCATCGCCGGCCTCGCCGTCACCGCCGGCATCGAACCCTCCCTCGGCCCCCTGGCCACCGCTTACGTGCTGATCCTGGTCATCGTCGGCCCGCTCACCGCCCGCTACACCGAGCCCCTGGCCACCCGCCTGACCGGGTGGCGACACAGGCCAGCACCTACGGCTGACACGGCAGGCGAACTGGAGAGCGTGACGGAGGAGCCGCACGAGGTGGGCCAGTGATCCGGTCTCTTCGAGCGCAACAGCGCTGTGGCCGACGGGAGTTGAGTCCTTTCGGCCATGAGAGGGACGTGCCGGACTCTACGACCCGCGCCCCGTGCGGACCCGCTGCCTAGAGCGGGGTCGCCGCGTGCAGGAGCAGCAGCAGGGTCACGGCCGAGTTCGCCGAGAACGTCGCGGACAGCGCGGCACCCGCCGCCGCGCTCCAGAGCGCGAGACCCACGGCGGTGAACAGCGGTGGCCAGGTGCGCGCCGGGGGTGGCGGGGCCAGCAGGGCGGCGACCCTACGAGGGAGGGGACCCGGCGCAGCAATGGCCGCGAGCGTCGGTGCCGGCGTACCCCGGGAGACGAGCGCCGCCTTGCCGATCGCACGGGCGACGGCTCTCCGGCTGCCGACGGACCGGGCGGCCTCCTCGTCCGCCCAGCGCTCCGTGACGTAGGAGACCGCCGTACGCAGCGGCAGCAGGAACGGGTTGGCGCGGGCGGCCAGTTGGACGATCAGCAGGTGGCGGTGGTGCCGGGCCGTGAGGTGGGCCCGCTCGTGGGCGAACAGGGCTTGGCGTTCACGGGAGTCGAGGCAGGCGAGCAGAGCGGTGGTCACCACGATGCGGTCGCGTGGTCCGGCGGGGAGCGCGTAGGCGTACGGCTCGTCGTCGGGGAGGACCGCGACCGATGTGTCGCGCAGTCCGGCGAGTGCCGCATGGGCCCGGCGCCGAACTCGCCAGTGGCGCAACAGAGTTCGGCCGCAGCCCATGACCACGGCGAGGAGGACGGGGATCGCGGCCTTGCCCACGATCTCGTCGTGGGGCACGCTCTCCCGCACCTCGGGGTCCGACCAGCCGTCCGGCAGCGGATTGCCCGGGAGTTGGGCTGTACCGACCACCATCAGCAGGCCCAGGCACAGCGTGCTGCACAGCGCCATGACGGCGGCCATCGCGCTCAACAGGCCTGTGGCGGTGCGGGGATGGAGGTGCTGGGTGGCCAGGTGGGCGATCGGCCAGGCCGTCAACGGCAGGACGAGCGGCAGGAAGACGAAGACGCCCACGGGCCGTCAGCCCGCCGACTCGTCGCCGGCCTGGTCCAGCAGGTCGCGCAGCAACTGCTCGTCGTCCTCCGGAAGGGCGGTGATGAAGCTGGCCAGCACCGCCCGGCGGTCCTGTTCGCGATCGAGCACCTTGCGCATCTTCAGCGCGGCGAGTCCCGCCTCGTCCGCGGCCGGCGACCAGGCGAACGAGCGGCCCTCCCGTACGCGGGTCACCGCCTGCTTCTCCAGCAGCCGGCTCAGCACGGTCATCACGGTCGTGTACGCGAGTTCGGCGTCCAGGCGCTCCTGCACCCAGGCCGCGGTCACCGGTGCGTCGGCCGTGCGCAGGACGGTGAGCACCTGCGTCTCCAACTCGCCCTGGGCGCGCCGCTGAGGGCGCGGATCCGGTCTCGCCACGCTCCGTCTCCCTCCTGTTTGCCACTGCGCCGCCGCGGGGTCGCGATCGTCCCATCGTATCGACGGGGCACTGCTCGGCGGCACCGTACTCGGCCGCACCGTTCCGTCCCCGTCGATTATTTCTACAGTGTTGTAGATTCAATTTCGGGTCCGTGCCGCGGACCCGGACCGTCGGTACGTGTGGAGGAATGAGTCATGGGTGTTTCCCTGTCCAAGGGTGGCAACGTTTCGCTGAGCAAGGAGGCGCCGGGGCTCACTGCGGTGCTGGTCGGCCTGGGCTGGGACGTGCGCACCACGACCGGCACCGACTTCGACCTGGACGCCTCGGCGCTGCTGCTCAACGCCTCGGGCAAGGTCCTCTCCGACCAGCACTTCGTCTTCTACAACAACCTCAAGAGCCCCGAGGGTTCGGTGGAGCACACCGGCGACAACACCACCGGTGAGGGCGAGGGCGACGACGAGTCCATCAAGGTGGACCTCGCCGCCGTACCGGCCGAGGTCGACAAGATCGTCTTCCCGGTCTCGATCCACGACGGCGAGAACCGCCAGCAGTCCTTCGGCCAGGTCCGCAACGCCTTCATCCGCGTCGTCAACCAGGCCGGCGGCGCCGAACTCGCCCGCTACGACCTGTCCGAGGACGCGTCGACCGAGACCGCGATGGTCTTCGGCGAGCTGTACCGCAACGGTGCGGAGTGGAAGTTCCGCGCGGTCGGCCAGGGTTACGCGTCCGGACTGGCGGGGATCGCCGCCGACTTCGGCGTGGGTGTCTGAGAACCGGTAGCGGGAGAGACCGCGTGGGTCGGTCGGCCTGGACAAGCGCCGGCGGATCGGCCCGAGCAAGTCGGTCGGCGGCGCCCTGAGTTCGGTGCCGAAGTGCGGAACGCCCTTCTGCCGCCGCCCATTTGTGGCAGCGCTGCCGAACTGCGGCTCCCGTCGCGGGAGTTGGCGAACGGTACGCGGCAGCCGATGAGCAGGGTCGCGCCCGGGGGCCTGCTCATCGGCTCCCGCAGTCGCTCATTACACTCCCTCAATGAACAACTTGCGGTGCACTCAATGCGGTGCGGTGGGGCTGGAGCCGGGCTTCGCCGAGGACTCCGGACAGAACTCCCGCGGGTTCGTCCGGTGGATCGCGGGCCCCCTTGAGCGAGGTCCGCTCGGCAATGCCAAGAGGATGGGCCGCCCGCGCTGGCAGATCGACGCCTATCGTTGCCCCAACTGCGCACACCTGGAGCTGTTCGCAGCCCAGCCGGGCTAGTTGAGCGGTGGGCGAGCGAGATCACCAACAGCCAACCACCAGGCCGACGCGTCCCGTCCTCAGTCGTGCCCCACGCCGTCAGGGGCGCCGGGAGTCGTCCTCCTTGAGCGCCCTGGCCTCGCTCTTGAAGATCCGAGTCGCTTTGCCCGCCGAACGCGTCAGCTCCGGCAGCTTCTTGATCCCGAGGACGACCACGACGACGAGAAGGATCACGGCCAGTTCGCTCAAGCCGAACATCAGGTCTGCTTTCTCCCGGGGAGCAAGGCCGCTACGGCGTACCGGCCACACGCTTCAATCTACAGTGCTGTAGAAGTCTCTCCCGAGGTGCGATCGCTCAACAACCCCGCCTGGTCGTCCGGTTGGCAGGGCCGAGAGCCGGCACGCCTGACCCGGTGCGCGATCACGGTGACCGGATCCGCGGATCAGGGGCTCAAGTGCTCGTGCCGCATCCTCCACCCGCCCTCCCGCTTCACGAGCACGTTCGTGCCGCGCCCCTGTCCCGACCGGGGCCGGCCGTCGACCACCCCCGTCCAGGAGAAGCGATACCGGCACACGGCGTGGTCGGCGGCCAGGGCGACCCACTCAAGATCCTGGATTTCGTACACCTCGTCCTGGATGGCCGCGAAGGTCCGCTCGATCGCTCCCGTGATCTCGCCCAGGCCCCGATGGGAACCGTCGGAGAACCAATAGACGGCGTCCGCGTCGATCAACGGCGCTACACGGTCGATGTCGTGGGTGTTGGTGGCCTGCTCGTAGCGCGTCATGAACGCTGTGAGCTCGGCAGCGAGATCTGTCATGAGGACGGCCCCCTCCAGTGTCGAAGCCATGAACAGTCAAAGCCACGAACAAGCTTGGCGGGCTTGGATCTCCCCGTGTTTTGATGGCGGTGTGAGTCAGCAGGTGGTCTGGTCCGAGTGTCGCCCAGGCTCTGATCACTCCACACGGCGCTCGTTCGTGATCAAGCGACCACTCTCGACGATTCCAGGCACCGTGTGGACGCCGAACGGCCGGTCAGGGGCAGTCCCTTTGGTGCTGCTCGGGCATGGCGGCAGCGGGCATCGGCACAGCGACCGGGTCTTGTCGATGGCCGACCGGATCACCTCGTCCGGCTGCGCGGCCGTAGCGATCGACGGGCCGTTCCACGGCGAGCGGGTGGCCTCACCTCTCACGACGGTGGGGTACCAGAGCCGGATGGCCGCCGAGGGAATCGGGCGGGTGCTGGATCGCATGGCTGACGACTGGGTCGCCGCTCGTGACCTCCTGGTGGACACCGGGACGGCCGACCCGACACGTCAGGCGTACTTCGGGCTGTCCATGGGCACGCGCTTCGGTCTCGCTGCCGTACGCGCCCTCGGGCCGGGGCTGAGGTGCGCGGTGTTCGGAAAGTTCGGCACGCGGTCAACTCCCGGAATCAATCCCGGACTTCACGCCCCGCACCGCGTCCTGAACGACGCCTCCGCCATCACCGCACCGGTCCTCTTCCACCTGCAGTGGGACGACGAGATCTTCCCGCGCCCGGGCCAACTCCAGTTGTTCGACGCCTTTGTGAGCTCCGGCAAAGAACTCCTCGGCTTCGCGGGAGGTCACCGGGACACCCCGGAACACGCCTCTGCCATGTGGCACGGTTTCATCAACCGCCATATCGCGTAAGCCGACCGCTGCGCACTCCTGACGTGTCCTACAGTCCCCACATGCGGCGAAGGATAGGACTGGCGATGGCCGGGGCGGCGGCCCTGGCCTGGGGTGAGTGGTTGAACTGGCGCTGGTCCCGGATTCTGGTGGGGAACGGTGAGGGCGCCTCGGAGGCCGTGGTGGTGTTGGGGTACCGGAATCCCCAAGCGACGGCGAACGTGATCAACCGATGGCGGGTCCGTGCCGGCATCCGCTCCATCGCCGCTGACGGCGGGCGGCGGACGCGTGTGATCTTCAGCGGTGGTGCGCCCGGCAGAGGCACGGCGGAGGCCCAACTGATGGCCGACTACGCGAAGTCGGTGCCTGAGTTCGACGGCACGGTGCTCCTGGAGGACCAGAGCGCGACGACATGGGAGAACATCACGAACGTGATCCCCCTGCTTGAAGACGTGGACCGCATCAAGATCGTCTCCCAGCCGGCTCATGCGCTCAAGGCCCGCGCGTACTTGCGGCGGCAGCGCCCCGATCTGGCGGAGAGGCTGGTGCGCGCGGACGACTACCGGCCTGGCGAGTGGGCGGCCGTGAAGCCGTTGCTTGCTCTGTACGGACTCTGGACGCTGCGCGGTCTCAAGGCCGACGAACGGAAAGTCTCGCTGTAGTCAACTGCCCTGTTCCACAAGGGTGTTCGGCCCCCCCCGTAGGCCTTCGTTCGACGGCGCCGATCACCACTCCGGATGCGCACGGCGACCGACGCCGTTCCCCGATCCCACCCATGCCGTATCTTTGGCCTAGGACAAACTTTGGCATAGGACGAAACCCCCATGTACGGGCGGAGCTGATCACGTGGGCATCAAGGGCACCACCGCGGCCGAGATCGCGGGCAGCGTGCGGGACCAGGTCGCATCGGGCGAGTTGGCGCCGCGGGCGGGTCTGCCCCCGGTGCGTGTGCTCGCGGCCGAGTTGGGGGTCAACCGGAACACGGTCGCCCTCGCGTACCGGCGGCTGGTCGAGGCGGGCGTGGCCGAGACGCGGGGCCGTGGCGGCACGGTGGTCGCGGCGGTGCCGCAGCTCGCGCGGGAGGGTGTGGGTGCCGGTGTCGGGGGTGACTGCGTCGATCTGGCCAGTGGTAATCCCGACCCGGCACTGTTGCCCGACCTGCTCGGCGCCGCCCGGCGCGGGGACTACACCCCGCCGCTGTACGGCGCGCCCGCCATCGACCCGGGGCTGGACGCCTGGGCCCGCGCCGACTTCGCCGAGGACGTCGACCAGCCGTTCCGCACGCTGGTGACGCACGGAGCGGTGGACGCCACCGAGCGGCTGCTGAACGCCCACCTCACCCGCGGCGACCTGGTCGCGATCGAGGACCCCTGCTTCCTGGCGAGCATCGGAACCCTGCGGCTGAGCGGTTACCGCTCCGCTCCCGTCGCGGTCGACGGCGCCGGTATGCGCCCGGACGCGCTGCGGGCCGCCCTGGAGGCCGGTGCCCGCGCGGTCGTCTGCACCCCCCGCGCCCACAATCCGACCGGCGCGAGTCTCACCGAGGAACGGGCGGCCGACGTGCGGGCGATCCTCGCGGAGCACCCCCAGGCTCTGGTGATCGAGGACGACCACTTCTCGGCGGTGTCCGCGCGGCCGTACCACCGGGTCACGCCACCGGGCAGTACGCGCTGGGCGCTGGTGCGGTCCGTGTCCAAGTTCCTCGGACCGGATCTGCGCCTCGCCCTCGTCGCCGCCGACGCCGAGACGACCGCGCGCCTGGAGGCACGGTTGAGCGCGGGCACCACCTGGGTCAGCCGTCTGCTGCAACACGCCGCCCGTGAACTCCTGTTGGATCCCCGGGTCCACGAACTCCACGAACGGGCCCGCGAGTTCTACGCCCGGCGCAGCGGTCTGCTCGTCGAGCGGCTGCGTGCACAGGGCGTCGAAGTCCCGTACCGGCCCGACGGGTTGAACGTGTGGGTCGAACTCGACGTCGACGCACGCGTCGTGGCCGCCGCCCTCGCGCAGCGGGGCTGGGCGGTGCGCCCGGGGCACCTCTTCGCGCCGGATCCGGCCGCCCACCGCGGCGCGATCCGGGTCACCTCCTCGACCATCACCGAGCCGCGGGCCGAGGAGTTCGCCGCCGAACTCGCCGCGGTCCTCACGGAGTTGCGCTCCACGCCCAACTGACCGAACCCGATCACCCGCCCATCCACTCGACTCAAGGAGCCACCATGTTCCGCGGCCTGAGCGCCTTCCCCCTCACCCCCACCAACGAACAGGGCATCGACGAACCCGCGTACACGGCACTCGTCGCCCGCCTCGCCGCCGCCGGTGTGGACTCCATCGGCGCGCTCGGCTCCACCGGCAACTACGCCTATCTCACCCGCGAACAGCGTGCCCGCGCCGCGAAGACCGCGGTCGAGGCCGCCGACGGGACGCCCGTCATCGTAGGGATCGGCGCGCTGCGTACCTTGCACGTGCTGGAGCTCGCCGAGGACGCCCAGAAGGCCGGCGCGTCCGGAGTGCTGCTCGCCCCGATGACGTATCAAGTCCTCACCGAGGACGAGGTCTTCGGCCTGTACGAGGACGTCACGCGCGAACTGTCCGTGCCGTTGTGCGTCTACGACAACCCGGGCACCACGCACGTCCGCTTCACCGACGAACTGCACGGCCGTATCGCGCAGTTGCCGAACGTCGGCTCGATCAAGATCCCCGGTGTGCCCGAGGACCCGCGCGAGGCCGAGCTGCGTGTCGCCGCGTTGCGCGCGCTGATTCCCGACACCGTCACGATCGGGGTGAGCGGGGACTGGACGGCCGCCCGGGGTCTCAACTCCGGTTGCGACGCCTGGTATTCGGTCCTCGGCGGCACCTTCCCGCGGACCGCCCTCGCTCTCGCCCGTGCCGCCCAGGCCGGTCACGCGGACCAGGCGGTCGAACTGTCCGACCGGCTCGAACCGCTGTGGATCCTGTTCCGCCGCCACGGCAGCCTGCGCGTCATCTCCGCCGCCGCCTCCCACCTCGGCCTGACGGACGAACCGAACCTGCCGCGCCCCCTGCGAGGACTGGACGAGACCGCCCGCCAGGAGGTCGCCGCCGCGCTGGACACCCTCGGCCTCACCTCCTGAGCACGAACCACCATGCGACAGCAGCACACAGCAAGTACGCCCAGGGCTAGGGGAGTTGACCCCTCACCCAGAAGAGAAGGCGGCAACGGCCTGGCGCGCTATGTCGTCGCCGCGGCCCTCGCCCGTACCGCCGACGGCGGGGCCGTAGTAGCCGTCGTCCTGCTCGTCACCTCGTCCGGTGGCTCCGGGACGCTCGCCGGAGTGCTCGGCGCCTGCATCACCGCCCCGCACCTGCTCGGTCCCTTCGTAGCGCGGCTGTTGGACCTCGCCCGGGACGGCCGGAAGGTCATCGCGGCGGCCTGCCTGCTGTACGCCACCGCGCTGACCGCGGGAGTGCTGGCCTACGGGCACGCCCCTGCCGTAGTGACCGGACTGCTCCTGGCCGCAGCCGGCACCTGCGGGCCGTTGCTGACCGGCGGTATCAGCAGCCGGCTGCCCGCCATCGTCGGACCGCGGCCACCCCTGCGCGCGCAGCGCCGGGCCCAGGGCTGGGACGTGGCGACCTACGGCATCGGCGGCACGGTCGGCCCCTCTCTGGTGGCCGCGCTGTCGGGGTGGGTCTCGCCGACCGCGGCGGCGCTCGCCCTCGCGCTGGGGGCGGCCACGGCGGCCGGGGGAGTCCTGCTCCTGCCGTTCACCGCGTCGTCCCACGGCGGCGACAGGTCGGCGATCCTCAGGCCGGGTGCGACCCTCGCGCTGATGGCCCGCACCGGCCCGTTGCGGCGCACCGTCTACCTGACGACGACCGTCGCCCTGAGCGTCGCCGCCCTGCCGATCACCGCGGTCCACCTGACGAAGCTCCTCGGCGTCGCACCGGCCACCGCGGCCGTACTGACCGCCGCGTACGGCCTCGGCAATCTCACCGGGTCCATAGCCGTCATGGTCGTCCCGCTCACCGGCGACGCGGAGCGGCTGATGCGCCGCCTCGCCCTGGGCGTCGTCGCCGGCCTCCTCACCGTCATCGCGAGCCCCGCCTTCACGGTGACCGTCTCGGCCTACGCCCTCACCGGTATCCTCAACTCCTTCTTCTTCGCCTCCACGCTCGCGGCCCGCACGGAGTACGCGCCGAGCGGAGCGCGCGGCCAGGTCTTCATCTGGGTCGCGGCCCTGAAGATCACGTCCGGTTCAGCCGGAACGGCGTTGGCCGGTTCCCTGACGGGCGTGACCGTCCAACTGCCGCTCGTCGTCGGCGTTTTGGCCGTCTCCGCGGCTGTCGTCGCCGCGACCGCCGAGACGCGCTTCGGGGGAGCCGACGAGAAACGCCGCCCGTGACAGTGCCGGTGACAGGCGAAGCGAACCCACACAGCCTGTTTCCGGAACGGCAACTCCGCCATGTCCGTACATGATCTAGCCTGGCGCGATGCGCACCACTACTTCGCTGCTGCCGGCCTTTCGACCCCAGGTCCAAGAGCGCCTCTACGACTTCTACGAGGAACTGCGGAACACCGACGAGCTCTTCTGGGACCGTAACCTCAGCGCCTGGATCGCGGTGGGGCACGGAGTGGTCAGCAGCGCGACGGGCAACCCGGCGCTGTCGTCGGTGCGTTATCCCGACATCGAGGCCGTGTCCGAGGAACTGCGGCCGCTGGCCCGGGTGTTGAGCCAGCAGATGCTCTACAACGACGCCCCGGACCACTCCCGGCTGCGGGGCCTGATCAGCAAAGCCTTCTCCCCGCGGGCAGTTGAGACGCTCCGCGCCCGGATCGGTGAGGCCGTCGACCGGATCATCGACGAGGCGGCGCCGACCGGGCGGATGGACATCGTCGCGGATCTCGCCCGCCCGCTGCCGCTGACCATCATCTGCGACCTCCTCGACGTACCGCAGGAGGACCGCCCAGCCCTCACGGCCTGGTCCGAGCCGATCGCCGAGGCCATCGGCAACTCCCGCCTCGACGCCGACCGCAACCGCGAGGCCTCGCAGAGCATGGCGGACATGCTCGCCTACTTCCGGGAGCTCCTCACCAGCCCGGACACTCCGCCGGCCCCGGACAGCCTGCGTGCCCTGGTGACCGCACAGGCCGAGAGCACCGGCCAGGGCACCGACGAACTCCTCGCCAACTGCGCCCTGTTGCTCATCGCCGGGCACGAGACCACCACGCACTTCATCGGCAACGCCACCCTCGCCCTCCTCCACCACCCGGATGCGGCAGACCAACTCCGCAAGCGGCCGGACCTGTTGCCCGCCGCGGTCGAGGAACTCCTGCGCTACGACGCCCCCGTCCAGCTCATGCTGCGCCGGGCCCGGCACGACCTGGACCTCGTGGGCCGTGCCATCGCCGAAGGGCAGACGGTGCTGTTGGTGTGCGGCGCGGCCAACCGGGATCCTGCCGTGTTCCCCGATCCCCACGTGCTGGACTTCGAACGGCCCGGCGGCGGACGGCACATGGCGTTCGGACACGGCCCGCACTTCTGCCTCGGCGCGGCGCTGGCCCGGCTGGAGGGCACGATCGTCCTGGAAGCCCTCCTCACCCGCCTCCCCGACCTGCGCCTCGACACCGCCGAGCCCCCGAAGTGGCAGCGCAGCCTCAACTTCCGCGGTCTGACCCGCCTGGACGTCGCCTTCACCCCGCCGTCGGACGAGGCCGACAGTACGCGCGCCGCGCCGACCGACGGTTCCCCGAGCGGACTCGAAGGCACGTCCCACGTCGGCGAGTGCCCCTTCCAGCCGGAGCGGGGAGACGCCCCGGACGCGTGACGCCGACTGAGCCCCGACGCACATGCCCATGGCCAACGGAGCCCAGTTCACCGAGGTGTACCGGGCGCCCTCGATGATCGTCACGCGCGGCGACCAGGAGCCCAACTACGTTGTCGGCTGGGCGGGTTCGGACGTCCAGGGCAAAACCGTACGGGACCACGATCCAGGACGCTGCTTCACCGCCTGATGGCCCGACGGCGCCATCACCGGCACCCTCGCCCCGCACCTGGCCGACGGCTCGACGCGCACGGTGGAGGGCGACACCCTGCTCGGCTGACCGCACCGGGCGAGCCGCCGCGCGGCGCACGTGGACCGTCAGACCTGGTCGTGTCCGACGGTCCGTCTCAACCAGGTGTCGACGACCGCCACCAGCTCGTCGCGACCGGTGAAGACATGCCCGTTCATGCCCATGGCCCGCGCGGCGCGTACGTTCTCGGCGCGGTCGTCGACGAAGAGCAAGTCGCCCGGTGCGGCCCGCAGGGCGTCGACGCAGTGCTGGAAGGCGGCCGGGTCCGGCTTCGCCGCCCTGATCTTTCCGGAGAGGGCGACATGGTCCAGACGGCGCAGCCAGGGCTGCGCGGCGAGGAAGGCGTCCGCGTGGTCCGAGGGGATGTTGGACAACAGGGCGACCTCGGCGACGTCGAGGAGGGACAGGACGTAGGCGACCATCTGTTCGTCGACGCGCGACCAGCTGTCGATGTCGGTGAGGCGCAGCTCCTCGACCGTGTCGGGGTCGGCGGACAGGGAGAGTCGTCGCAGTACGGCGGTCCAGTACTCGGACGCGGACTGCCGGCCGGCGTCGTAGGGCGGGCGGCAGTCCCAGTAGGCCGTGGTGAAGGCGTCGGTGGATGTGTGGCAGCGGGCGGCCATCTTGCCCAGGGCGCCCGGGAGTTGGTGGCGGGCGATGACCCCGAAGAGGTCGAACAGCACGATGCTGCGGGCGGTCGGCATGGTGGGGAGTTCCTCCGGGTTCTGGTGGCCGGGGCGGGAGGAGAAGCCTGTGCGGCACGGAGTGAGCCGTGCCGCACGGGCGGTCAGCGGGTGCCGTGTGCCGGCTCGGGCGTGCGGTCGGATCCGGTGCGCAGGATCCCGGCGGCCACGGCGGTGATCGCACACAGCAGGATCAGCAGGACGAAGGCGTGGTTCAGGGCGACGAGGTGGGTCAGCCAGCCGATGGCGGCGGGGCCGGCGAGCATGCCGACGTAGCCGAGCCCGGCGACGCGGGAGACGTTGGCTCCCGCGGCGGAGGGGTCTGCGTGCCCGGCCGCGCTGAACAGTTGCGGGACACAGCCGGACAGCCCCAGACCGAACAGGGCCCATCCGGCGAACGCGGTCCATATCCAGGGGGAGACGGTCACGATGGTGATGCCGACCGCGGCCGTCGTCGCGCCGTAGCGCAGGATCGCCATGGACCCGAACCGGGTGACGAGGCGGTCGGCGAGCAGGCGGCCGATGGTCATGGTCGCCGCGAAGGTGCCGTAGGCGAAGGCGGCGACGCTCGCGGGTGCGCCGAGGACGTCCTTCAGGTGCAGCGCGCTCCAGTCGTTGGCGGCTCCCTCGCACAGCATGACCATCAGGGCGAGAGCGGCGAGGATCCAGATGCGCCCGCGGATGCCGCGGCGGTCGGCGGACGGTGCGTGCTCGACCTCCTCCGCAGGGTCGGCGTCGGCAGTGGTGGGGGTGGCCGGCAGCAGGGCGCGGGCCGACACCAGGGCGATCACGATGCCCAGGACTCCCATGGCGGCCATGCCCGCGGCCGGGCTCAGTCCCGCGCTCGCCGTAGCCGCCCCGACGAGCGCGGCGAGGACGCCGCCGACCGAGAACGTGGCGTGGAAGGCCGACATGACGGGACGGCCGTAGGCCTTCTCCACGTGTACGGCGTGGGCGTTCATGCTCACGTCCAGGCAGCCGTTGCAGAAACCGAAGACCAGCAGGGCACCGCCCAGCGTCCACGGGTCCCGGGGGAGACCGGGCAGCACCAGGGCCGCGCCGCACAGCACGGCGGTGGCGGGGACGACGACGCGCGCTCCGAGCCGGTCGGTCAGGCGCCCGGCCACCTGCATGCCGATGAAGGCGCCGAGGCCCAGCAGCACCAGGAGCCCGCCGAGCGTCGCGTGCGTGATGCCCACGCGTTCCTCGACGGCCGGGATGTTCACCACCCAGGTGCCCATCAGAGTGCCGCACAGGCTGAAGTAGACAAAGGTCGCTATGCGGGCGCCTCGGAGCGAATCATTCATGCCGACCACGGTAACGAACATCCTTGGCGATTGGATACTGTCATTTCGCACACATTGAATGTTTGTTTTGGTTGGTGTTCAATCGCGGCATGAGCAGCAACGCGGACCGGCACGGTTCGATCGCGCAGGCCGTCAGGGAGTCGGGCAGGGTCACGGTCCAGGAACTCGTCGAACTGACCGGCGCCTCCGAGATGACCATCCGGCGCGACCTTGACGCGCTCTCCGCGCAAGGCGTCCTGGAACGTGTCCGCGGCGGCGCGCGCACCCTGCTGCTCAGGGGCGAGGAACCGCCCTTCGGGCTGCGTGCCCACGAGTCCGTCGACGCCAAGCGCCGCATCGCCGCCGAGGTCGCCTCGCTCATCGCCGACGGCGAGACCGTCCTCCTCGACAGCGGCACCACCTGCCTGGAGGTCGCCCACCTGCTGCGCCGGCGGCCGGTCACGGTGATGCCCCTGTCCCTGCAGGCCATCCACGTGTTCGGCGAGACCCCGGGCCCGGCCACGCTGATGGTGCCCGGCGGACAGCCCCGGGCCGCCGAGGGCGCCCTCACCGGACCCCTCACCCTCGCGTCCCTCGCGGCACTGCGCTTCGACACCGCCGTCATGGGCTGTTGCGGTCTCAGCGCGGCTCAGGGCCTGACCGCCTACGACCTCGACGACGCGGCCGTGAAGAAGGCGGGCATCGCCGCCACGCGCCGCGTCATCGTCGCCGCAGACGGCGGCAAACTCGGCCACACCGCCTACGCCTACGTCGGCCCCTCCACCCTCCTGCACACCCTCGTCACCGACACCGCGGCACCCGCCGACGAGGTCACCGCGCTCGAGGACACCGGCACCGTCGTCAAGGCCGTCTGACCGAGAGACCAGGTGCTGGTGATGGTGACAGGTGTTGGCGTAGTCGTCGTGAGGGCGAACTCGGGCGCTGTCGCGGCCGGTTGGGCTTGGGCACGGACAGGGCGGTGGGGCGGTTCAGCCCTTCCAGAACGCGGCGACCTGCGCCGCGACGGCGTGTCCCAGCTCGCGACCGGCAAGGGCGGACGGTTTGCGTACGCCCGGGTCGAGCGGGTTGGTGCCGAAAGCGGCGACGGCGGCTTCGTCCGCGTAGATGACGTGCACGCGCGACGGTGCCAAGGGTTCGAGTTCCGCGGGGTCGATCGAGTATCCGGCAGCTGTGCGCTCGGGCTGCGGGATGAGCACCAGAACAGGGTCGAAGCCGGCTGCGAGGTCGGCGTTCGCCAGCGTGCGCACGCCTCCGTCGATGTAGAGGTGCCCTGCCAGCGGAACGACGGGCCAGATTCCCGGCACGGCCGAACTCGCCTCGACGGCGTCGACTAGCGAGACGCCCGACGTCCGGTCGAACACGATCGGCACCCCGGTGTCGGCGTCCACCGCGGTGATGCGGAGGTCGCGGTCGCTCCAGTTCATACCGGGGAGCCGACCCTCGATGATGCTCCGGCGAACCGCGCGGTCGGCTGTCGTCGTGTTCTTGGCGATGGTGCCGATCCGGCGCCGTGCGTCGTCCGGCGAGGTCGCTTCGCTGTGTGCCGCGGCCATGGTCGCCATGAAAGCGTCGAAGTCGACTTCGACGTACACCTCATGGGTCGTCTCATGGACCTGGCGTTCGAACAGGTCGTCGAGCGGTGTGCCCGTGGAGATCTGAGCGGAGACGTTCGACCCGGCCGACGTGCCGATCAGGGTCGTCGGCGCCCCGGTGATGCGAGCGGCCGCCTCGGGCTCGACGTCCTGGATGCCGAGCAGTACCCCCGTCTCCCACGCGATCCCCGCGAGACCTCCGCCGGCCAGGACCAGTGCGCCGTTCGTCATGCGCCGAGCCTATGTCGACGCGGCGTCGACGTTCAAGGAACGAAGGGGCAGCCCTTTTGGACGCGGTGCCCAACTTCCTTCCACGTCAACGCACTTGGCGGATGTCCAGGCCTGCTCGTGCGGCACGTACAGGCTGTGGGCAGCGGCGCGATCAGCGGAGGGTGTCGCACCGGAGCGCGGCACCCTCCTGGTTCGCGTGGATCAGCGCAGTCCGGCGAAGAGATCGTTCTCGGGTACGGGTGCGTCGGTGGTGTCCTGGACGCGTACGAAGGTCTCGACGCCCATCAGCTCGCCGAACCTCTCCTTGCCCATCTTGAGGAAGAAGATGTTGTCGCCCTGGCTGGCGTGCGCGGCCAGCGAGTCGAACTTCTGGCCGCTGAACGCGGTGGTGTCCACCCAGGTGGTGATCTCGTCGTCGGGGAGGCCCATCTTGGCCATCTCGGCGAGCTCGGCGGGGTCCGGCTCCGGCATCTCCGGATGGAACTCGCGGATGATCTCCCCGAACCGCCGCGTCGCCGAACGGGGCATCGTCGTCCAGTACACCTTCGGTGTCAGCTCGGTCATCGCCACCGCCGCCATCGTGATCCGGTGGGCCTGGATGTGGTCGGGGTGGCCGTAGAAACCGTTCTCGTCGTACGTGACGACGACATCGGGCCGGTAGTGCCGCATGAGGTCCGCGAGCCGGGCCGCGCCTTCCTCCACGGGGGTCTGCCAGAAGGACCCGGGGGCGTCGTTGCTCGGCCAGCCCATCATTCCGGAGTCGGCGTAGTCCAGCATTTCCAGGTCGCTGATCTTCAGGACGTCACAGCTCGCCTCGAGTTCCTGACGACGCATCGCGGCGACGGAAGCCGGATCGTGGCCGGGATCGCCCGGCTTGACACCTCCCGGTCCGTCACCGCAAGCGCCGTCGGTACAGGTCACGAGCACCGTACGGATGCCTTCCGCCGCGTACCGCGCGAGGATCCCTCCGGTGCTGGTGGCCTCGTCGTCGGGGTGGGCGTGCACTGCCATGATCGTCAAGGGCCGGTCAGTCATGAAAGATTCCTCCTGCAGAAATACGTCGTGGTCCATCTGAGTGCGCGGCGGCGCACCGCGATCCCGGGGCACGGACACCGGCGGGGCGGACGACCTCGCGGTCTCCCGTGTACCCCGCCCTTACGGCGCCGGTCCCTCGGTCGGTGCAACCCCGCCCGCCGGACGAACTGTTCCCGGTCCGGTCACTCGGCCTTCCGAGGCGAGGACGATCCGCCGTCCGACAGGCTCAGCCGATCCACTGATGCCAGCGAGGTTCAGGCGACTCGCAGCGACCCGAACCGACCGCGAACCAGTAGGCCGCATCGGTGCGCTGCTCAGCGGTCCATCGCTTCCAGGTCGCGACGGACGGCAGCGGGTACCCGTGACCGACGGTCGGAGGGGAACTGATGGTGATCGCACAGTACGGCCGCACTGTTCGGGTCGCGTACCAGCCCGACATCGCAACGACAACAGCCGCGAGGCACAGCAGCACTCGCCAGGCGGGGGCGCCGACGCGACGTCTCATGGACGAATGGTACCGAGGGGCTTTGTACGGGTGTCCTGGCACCGTTTGCCGGGCGTGATCCCGAGCCGCTCGGCGGCCAGGAAGGGGCCGTCGGCCGGAGTTCGGGAGATCGCCTTGGCCAGGCGTTGTGCATGGCGGTGGCATCCTGGGCCGGTGTACTCACCTGATCACGTCGGGGCTGTGTTCTTCGACGTGGACGGCACCTTGGTCCCGGGGACCAGCTCGTCGGTGTTCCTGGCCGGCTTTCTCGGCCATCGCGACGAGTTGGCCGAGGCCGAGGACGACTACGCCTCCGGCGCCTGGGACAACCGGCGGGTCTCCGAGCTGGATGCGGCGGGCTGGGCGGGCGTGCCCGTGGAGCAGATCCCTCGCTGGCTGGACGGCCTGCCGTTGGTCATGGGCATCGCGGAGACCGTGGCCTGGTGCCGACGGAACGGGCTGGTGCCGGTGCTGGCCACCTTGGCCTGGTCCCCGGTCGGCAGCTACTTGGCCGACCGCTTCGGGTTCCACTCGTTCAGCGGCCCTCGGCTGGAGACCGCCGACGGCCGGTTCACGGGACAGGTCGCGCGCCATTTCGACGAGCACGACAAACGGGACTTCGCTCTCGCCCAGGCGCAAGAGCTGGGCCTGACCCCTCGCTCGTGCGGAGCTGTCGGAGACAGCCGGTCCGACCTGCCGCTGTTCTCATCCGTCGGGTTGAGCGTGGCGTTCAACGCGTCGGCGGGCGCTCGGGCGGTGGCGACAGCCGCTGTGGATGACGACGACCTGCGAAGCGTTGTTCCCGTCCTCAGCCGACTGGTCACAGCCAGTCGGTGATGGTCGCGACGAGGACCGGCGCCTCGCCGATCGTCATCCCCACCGGACCAGCAGAGCCGAGCGCCGCCACTGGGCGGTCAGCCTCCCGTGGCGCGGTGGTGCTGGAAGAGCCCGAGGGCCGCCACCGACGCCGCGTCCTTGAACCGGCCTCCGGCGATCAGCTTCCACACGTCCGCCTCGGAGAACCAGCGGCTGACCAAGCCTGCTTCCTCGTCGTCCAGGTCGGGTTCACCGGCGGTGAGATCGGTGGCGAGGACGACATGAAAGCCCTGGTCGCAGTATCCGTATGCCTCGTACAGGTGCCCCAGCGGAGTGAGCGTTCCAGCCGTCAGCCCTGTCTCCTCCTCGAGTTCACCGCGCGCCAGGGCCAGCGGGTCCGTATCCGGCCGGTCTTCCCACGTGCCCTGCGGAAACTCCCAGTAGCGAGCCCCGACCGGGTAGCGGTACTGCTCCACCAGATGGAAACCACCATCCGCATACGGAACGATCAACGAGAAGTCGGGCTTGTGCACCACGCCGTACAAGCCCTCCGCGCCGTCGTGGCGCAGCGTCCTGTCCTCGCGAACGGTCATCCAGCGGTTCTGGTAAACCACGGTTGAGCTGGTTGCCGTGAGTTCGTGCTCCGGCAACGACGCATCGGAGATCATGTTCTGGACGCTAGCCCATGTCGCGTCCGCGATGTCGGGGCAGCCAGAAACGCCCAACTCCCGCCGCCCCCAACGAACTTGTGACAGCCCTGTGACTGGAATTATGGCCTCCGTCACATGCGCGGCGTTCACGCGCTGATCAGATGACCGGATGCCCAGACCCGCCCCACACCACCCGGCTCCCGCCCGCACGATCCCTTTCCGCTCGGCGATCACCCGAACCACCCTCCTCCGCCCGGCGATCACCCGCACCACCCGCACCGCCCCCTACCTGTCGGCCCTCGCAGCGACCGCTCTGCTGCTCACGGCCTGCGGGACGGAGCGCGCCGGGGTCGGCAACACCGGTGTCGGCACGGCCGAGTCGACGTCCCGTACGCAGGTCGCCGATCCGGGGAAGGACGGCGTACGGGTCACCTCGCTGACCTTCCCGTCGCCTTCGCCCTCGCCCACCAGCAGCGACTCCGTCGCCGCCGACGGCCTCGCCAGGGACTCGGGGATCGTCGCCGCCTACGAAATCGTCAACAAGAGCACGGAGACCCTGACCTACTCGGTCGTCATCACCTTCATGAGCGCCGACGGCGGGGCCATGGGCAACCAGACGGTGACCGCCCGCGACGTCGGCCCCGGAAAGACCGTACGGGGCACGGTCCGGGCCGGTGAACTGCCGCCCAGCACACCGCAGGTGACCCAGGCCAAGGTGCTCGAAGTGACCAAGGTCCCCTCGAGCGAGGCGCCGGCCGCGCCGGGTACTTGTCCCGCCTCCGGGATCCGGGTCAGCGCCGACCGGGGCGACGCGGCCATGGGGCTGCGCGTGGTGGGCCTGCATCTCGACAACTGCGGTACGCGCGACTACACCGTCGACGGCTACCCGCTGCTGGAACTCCTGGACGACGACCTCAAGCACGTCGACGGCGTCAAGATCCTGGACAGTACCGGCGCGGTCACCCCGGGCAGTGCGGACGACAAGCAGCAGCCCGGACCCGTCACGCTCAGGCCCGGCGAGTCGGCGACCGCCAGCCTGGTCTGGCGCAACACCACCGAGTTCGGCACACCGGTGAACGTGCCCTACGTGCGGGTCCGGGCGAAGGCCGGTGCCGACCCGGTGATCGTGACCCCGAACCTCGACCTCGGAACCACCGGAAAGCTCGAGGTCACATCGTGGCAGGAGACGGAGCGCTGAGCGGGCCTGCGAAGTGAGCAGAAGAGGGATCCCCGGCAGGCCGGCGTACCGGAGGCAGGCCGCTGATCCCCGGCGAGGAAGCCGACGGCGGGCGATGACTCCGGGCGGGCGAGTGCTGATGAGCGCGGCGGGCGTCGGCGCAGCGCGGCTCGGGCTACCGGGTCACCGCGGACGCGGTGCTGACCGCCGCGCCCGCCCGCCCCTCCGAACGGATGTGGCCGCTACGGCAGTTGCTGGAACGCGGCCGGACCGAACCCGCCCACAAGGATGCCATCTTCCTGCTCGCGGCCGCGATCTTGAAGCAGACCGACGTCGCCGGAAGCGGACCTGTCGGCCATGACCGCAGCCCTGACTGACCTGCGCCGCCCCGTCCTGCGCCAGATCCCGCCGGGCACCTCCGTCCCCGCGCTCCCCGGCATCCGGACCACGGTCTGCCCGGCCAGGCGCCCGACGACGGACTGAGCCCCGCCGTACGTCACACACAGGCCCGCGTTCCTCTGACTGAGGGTTCGCTGTCGTGAGGCCACCGTCCGCCCGCCCGAGTGCAGTTCACGCACCCCACGGGTGATCCTCAGCAGGCGCCGTCACGACTCCAGGTGTGATGGCCCCATGACCGACCCCGCCGTACCCGCACCGGACGCGTCCGACAACTCCCAGCTGCCCCAGCCACCCCCCGAGTACCTTCCCGAGCCGCTCACCTACCGTCTCAAGCGCCGGCTGCTCGGGCCGCCGTTGGTCACCGGGCGCATCCAGCGGGAGAAGCTGGACAACCGGACGGCGCTCGGGGTGCTCGCCTCGGACTGTGTCAGTTCGTCGGCGTACGGCAGCGAGGAGATGCTGCGGGTCCTGGTGCCCGTGGTCGGGGCCGCCGCCTTCACGCTGCTCATGCCGGTGACGGGCGCGATCCTGCTGATCCTGGTGCTGCTGACGCTCTGTTACAGCGACGTCGTCACGATCTACACACGGGCCGGCGGCTCCTACGTCGTCGCACGCGAGAACTTCGGCCCCGACATCGCCCAGGTCGCCGCCGTGGCCCTGCTCGTCGACTACGTCGTCACGGTCGCCGTCCAGGTCTCGGCCGGCACGAACGCGCTCATCTCGCTCGCCCACCTCGTCGGCAACGGTTGGACCGGCCTCGACCACCTCCAACTCCCCGTCAGCGTAGGGGTGGTGCTGATTCTGGTGTACGGCAATCTGCGCGGCCTGCGGGAAGCGGGGCGGGTGTTCGCGGTGCCCGCGTACCTGTTCATGGCCGCGGTCGGGCTGATGCTCGCCGCGGGCCTGGTCCGCTGGGGTTTCGGGGATCTGCCGCACGCCGACATCCACGCGCGCGGTGTCGTGCCGCTCGGAACGCCGGGGGACGGGTGGCTGTACGGGGCGTCGCTGTTCATGGTGCTGCGCGCGTTCGCGAACGGCGGCTCCTCGCTCACCGGCCTGGAGGCGATCTCCAACGGCATCTCCGTCTTCCGTGAACCGCAGGGCCGCAACGCCCGCCGCACCCTCGTCACCATGAGCTGCGTCCTGGGCGTCCTCGTACTCGGCGTCTCCGGACTCGCCCACCTCACCCACGCCGTCCCGTACACCGACGGCACGCCGACCGTGATCGCGCAGGAGGCCCGACTCGTCTTCGGCAGCGGTGTGTTCGGCACCGCGGGGCTGGTGTTCGTGCAACTCGCCACCGCGCTGATCCTCTACACCGGAGCGAACACTCCCTTCACGGGCTTCCCTTACCTGGCCAGTTTCGTCGCCGAAGACCGTTTCCTGCCAAGGCAGTTGACCCGGCGCGGACACCGACTGGCCTTCTCCAACGGCATCATCACCCTCGCCGTCGTCGCCCTCGCGCTGCTGCTGGTGACCGACGCCAACGTGGATCGCCTCGTCGCGCTGTACGCCATCGGGGTGTTCACCGCGTTCACCATGGCGGGCGCCGGCCTGACCGTCCACCACGCACGCCGTCGTGAACCCGGCCGGGGATGGAAGCTCGCGGTGAACGCGACGGCCGCGGTCGTCTCGGCCCTGGTGGTGCTCATCTTCGCGGTCACCAAGTTCACCGAGGGCGCCTGGCTGGTCGTCGTGGTCTTCCCGCTCGGGGTGTGGGCCCTGATCCGCATCAACCGTGAGTACCGAGCGGAGGCCGCCGAGGTGGAGTCGCTCCCGCCCGCCGGACAGAGTGACCGGCCACGCCGGCGCCGCCACGTCGTGTGCGTCCTCGTCGACGCCGTCGACCCGGCGGTCTTCCACGCGCTGCGCTACGCCCACGAGTTGAGGCCCGACGAGGTGCGGGCCGTACACGTCGCGGTCGACGCGGTCCGCGCCCGACACCTGGTGGCCCGGTGGGAGGCCGTAGGAGCCACGGACGTCCCGCTGGAGCTCGTCGACTGCCCCGACCGCCGACTGGAGCGGGCCCTGACCGAACTCGCCGCCCGCGAGACAGCCGACGGCCGCGCCGCGCTGACCCTCCTCATCGCCCGCCGCACCTACACCACCGTGCTCGGCCGCCTCCTGCACGGCGGCACCTCCGAACGCATCGCCCGCGCCCTGGAGGATCTGCCGTCCGTGGTGGTGACGATCCTGCCGTACAGCGTGGTGGCCGGCGCCCTTGAGCAGCGTGCCCAACGTCGATGACCTGCGGCCCGTCGCGCACGATTCGGACATGCTGCCCGGTTCCTGACCAAGGCGATGAACCTGCTGCTCGGGAATTCCAGCATTCCGGCGCTCATGCCTGAATTCGTTGAATGCCGCCGTGACAGGCGCTCGCTGATGGACAACAGCCCATGCAACAGCCCATGCCTCACGGCGAGTTCGGATCCGTAATTGACGGTAGAGGTTTCCGGGTCTCACGCAAGCCGGATTCAACACGCTCAACATTCCGGTGTGTTGGCCGGCATCCCGTGGTGAATCGGCGTGGATCAGCGTGAATTGGGGTGTTCGGAATCACGGGGGGTGTAAACCGAATTCCGCGAGTGCTTCGACGTCTTCCTTCGCGCCCTGATGGACAACGTACCCGGCGGGCAATCTGGCGGAAGCCGGCCGTTCGTGCGGAAACCGGCCAACTCGCCATCACCGCCCGCCATTTGGAGGTACACGGTGTCCCCAGCGCCGAGCATCGGCGTCCTCGCCACCGGCACGTGCTTACCCGAGCGCGTCCTGACCAACGACGAGGTCGCCGAGGCGGCCGGCGTCGACCCCGACTGGATCGTCCAGCGGACCGGCGTACTGCGCAGGCACATCGCGGAGCCCGAACAGGCGGCCTCCGATCTCGCCGCCGAAGCCGTGCGGAAGGCGCTCACCGCGGCCGGTCTCCCGGCCTCCGCGCTCGGTCTGCTCGTCCTCGCCACCTCCACCCCCGACGAGTTGGGGCCGTCGACCGCGTGCCGGGTCCAGGCCCTGGTGGGCGCGGACCGGGCGGTCGCCTTCGACGTGGCGGCGGCCTGCTCCGGCTGGCTGTTCGCCGCCCGGGTCGCCCACGACTGGCTCCGTTCCGGCACCGGCGAACGGTATGCCGCCGTGGTCGGCGTCGAGGTCTACTCCCGTTTCGTCGACCCGGCCGACCGGGCCACTGCGGTGCTGTTCGCCGACGGTGCGGCGGCGACGATCCTCGGGCCCGTCGCGGGAGGGGAGGGTTTCGCCTCGATCCAACTGGGGTCGGACGGTTCCGCGGCCGGCGATGTCCTCATCCCGGCCGGCGGCAGCCGACTGCCCGCCTCCCCGCAGACCCTCGCCGACCGACGCCACAAGGTCCACATGGACGGGAAGGCCGTACGGGACTTCATCCTGCGGATCTTCCCGAAGGTCCTCGGAGACGCCCTGCACCGCAACGGCCTGCGCCTGACGGACATCGACCTGCTGATCTCCCACCAGCCCAACCCCCTCCTCCTACGGCGCGCAGCGGCCGACGCCGGCGTGCCCGCGGACCGGGTGGTGATCATCGGGCACGAGGTCGGCAACATCGGCGCCGCCTCCATCCCGTACGCCCTGGCGAGCGCGGACCACGACGCTCGACTGCGGGCTGGCAGCCGGGTGCTGGTCACCGCGTTCGGCGCGGGTCTGACCTGGGGGAGCACGATCCTCACCTGGACCAGGACCCAGCGGCGCGGGGTCGTCCCTGCGCCCCGCGCTGAAACACCGAGTACCGGAGCGCCTCCCACCGAAGCATCCCGCGCCGAGGCGCCTCGCACGGAAGCGCCCTGGTCCGAGGCGTCCAGCGCTGACGCACCCCGCGTTGGAGCATCCCGTACCGAGGTGCCTTGCGCGGAAGCTCCCGATGCCGAGGTGCCTTGCACGGAAGAGCCCCGGTCCGAGGCGTCCAGCGCTGACGCACCCCGCGTTGGAGCACCCCGTACCGAGGTGCTTTGCAGGGAAGCCCCCGATGGCGAGGTGCCTTGCACGGAAGAGCCCCGGTCCGAGGCATCCTTCGCCGAAGTGCCCCGTGTCGAAGTGCCCCGCGCCGAGGCGCCTTGCACAGAGGCGCCCCGGACCGAGGCCCCCCGCGCTGACGCACCCCGCGCTGACGCACCCCGCGCCGAAGCACCCTGCGCCGAAATCCCGCCCACCGATGCCCCCGGCGCCGAAAACCCCCGTACCGAAGCCCCTCGCACCGCGATCCCCCGCACCGAAGGAGCCCAGTTGTGACCGAGACCCTCTCGCCCACCGTCGCCGACTCCACCGACGCCGAGTCCGTCAGCTCCGCCAACGCTGTCGACCCCGCCGCCCTCGGCCCCCTCGCCTCCCTCTTCCGGCTCGACGGCGCCCGCGTCCTGGTGACCGGCGCCTCCCGTGGCATCGGCCGTGCCATCGCGGTCGCCTGTGCGGAGGCCGGGGCGGATGTCGCGCTCGCGGCGCGCAGCGACGACGCGCTGCACGACGCCGAGCAGGAGGTGCGCAAGCTCGGGCGGCAGGCCGTGCTCACGTGCGGTGACCTCGCCGACTCCGGGACGGCCGGACGTCTCGTCGACGAGGCGGCCGCAGGGCTGGGCGGACTCGACATCCTCATCCACAACGCCGGCGTGTTCCCGGCCGACGACACCGGCACCTCGTACCTGGTCCCCTTCGCCGAGAGCAGTTCCGCCGAGTGGGACCCGCTGCTCGCCGTCAACATCGGCGCCACCGTCGACCTGTGCCGCGCCGCGCACCCCCACCTGGCGGCCTCCCCGAACGCGGCCGTCGTCCTGGTGTCGTCCGTGGCCGGGCTCATCGCCACGCCGGCGATGGAGGCGTACGCGGTGACCAAGGCGGCCCAACTCTCCCTGATGCGCTCGCTGTCCGTCGGCTGGGCCCGGCAGGGCATCCGGGTCAACGCCCTGTGCCCGGGTTGGGTGCGCACCGACATGACCGGACCGATGCAGCAGCACGCACCGCTGTCGGACTGGCTCATGAGCCATGTACCGCAAGGCCGTTGGCTGACGCCCACGGAGGTCGCCGCCGCCGCGCTCTTCCTGGCCGCGCCCGCCGCCTCGTCCGTCACCGGACACGCCCTGGTCTGCGACGGCGGGGTGTCCGTCCCCGACGGCGGCCTCGCCGGCATCCCCAAGCCCGCCTCGCCCTTCGCCGCCTGACCCCGTACGCGCCCCGTCCCGAGACCCTCAACCGCGAGAGCAGGAACGACAGATGACGGACGATCAGTCGCCCACGTCAGAGATGAACGACGACGAGTCCCTCCACCAGTGGGTGGTGGGGGAGTCCTTCCAACACGCCAGTGTCCAGGCGGACTTCACGACAGCGGCCCAGCTCCGCGACCGGCTGCGCCGCCAACCCCCCGACCAGAACAGTCCGTTACGCATCCGCCCCGGACTCGGGGTCGACGACACCGAATGGAACGACCTCACCTCCGAGCTCCTCAAGGCCTACGGCGCGGCCGTACTCCCCGAGGGCCGCCCGCCGACCGCCGTGCCCCGGCACAGCGTCCTCAAGCACAGCCGCGACAACGTCCTCATCGGCGACGCACACGTCGAAGCCGACGCGTTCCAGGCGCAGTTGGCCGTCGTCAACGACACCGAGATGCTCAGGGACCACACCGCCGACCAGCAGCACGTACCCGGCATGCTCCTCATCGAGGCGTCGATCCAACTCGTCACCTGGGCGGTGTCGGAGATCTGGCTCCCACCGGCCGGTCATCCCCCCTACTACGCCGTGATGCACGCCAGCGCCTTCGAGTTCAGCCGGTTCGTGTTCCCCCTGCCCACCCTCCTCACGGGCACGTTCACCCGCACCGGCCCGGCCGAGGACGACAAGATCCCCCTCAGTGCGGAGGTGCGGGTCCGACAGGCCGGCCAGGACTGCAGCCGGGTCCGCATCGACCTGCACGCCTTCCGCCCCGCCCTCGTCTTCGCCATCGAGGACGGCCAGGCCCGGCGCACCCTGCTGCGCGCCGCCCCCGCCGCATGACCACCGACCAGGCGGCCGCCGAGACCGTCCACCCGCTCCGGCGACTCCTCCACGGTGACACCGGGCCGGACGTCGACGCCCTGGACGGCCTGCTCGACACCCCGCCGTTCACACGGTCCGCACCACCCTGCGGCCCCGAACGCCACACCCGGACCTACGACCGCCTGCGCGCCCTCGGGGAGTGGGTGGGCGGAGCGAACGCGCTGCAGCACGACCCGGCCCGCCTCCTCGCCGTACTGGAATGGTCCGCCACCGTCGACCCGCCCCTCTTCCTCGCCGGCACCGTGCAGTACGCGGTGTGCGTCGCGGCCATGACCGAACTCGGCAGGCCAGGCCCCTACTTGGACCCGCTGATAGACGAGGTCGACCGGCACGAGACCTTCGGCTCCATCATGATCACCGAGGTCGGCCGCGGCAACAGCCACCTCGCCACCCGCACCGAGGCCCGATTCGACCCCGCCACAAGGGAGTTCACCCTACGGACCCCCGACCCCACCGCGGCCAAGTTCATGTCCCACGTCGCCGGCACCGGCCGCGCCCACATGGCCATCGTCTACGCCCGCCTCCTCCTCCCCGGCCAGGACTGCGGGGTGTTCCCCTTCGCGGTCCGCATCCGCGACGCCGACCGGATCACGGACGGCATCCACATCACCGAGCTTCCCGAGACCACCTCGGTCCCGCTGAACTACGCCCTCGTCACCTTCGACAACACCCGTGTCCCCTACGACGGCTGGCTCCGCGACGACGCCTCCATCGCGCCCGACGGCGAGTTCACCGATCCCTTGGGCGACCCGGACCGACGCCTCGTGCGCTCCCTCTCGGTCTCCTCCAACGCCTCCACCGGCGCAGCGGCCGCCCTCACCGCCGCCGCCCGCGCCGCCGTCACCATCGGCATCCGCCACAGCCAACACCGCCTGACCATGGGCCGGTTGCGCACCGACCTCCCCGTCCTGGACTACCGCACCCAGCAGGACGCCCTCTACGGCGTCCTCGCCGAGGTGTACGCGTGCGGCTTCCTCGTCGCACGGCTCAAGGGGCAGTACGTACGGCAGCGCAGCGCTCCCACGGACCTCTCCGCGGCACATCGCCCGGTGTGGGCGCCCTGGGCCTCGGTCAGCCGCGAACAGGCCCTGACCAAGGTGGCCGCGACCCGCATTCTGCAGAACGCGGCCGGAGTCTGCCGCGAACGAGCGGGCGCCCAGGGCCTGTTGACCGCCAACCGGCTCCTTGAGTACGAGGGCCTGGCGCAGGTGTACCAGGCCGCAGCGGGCGACAACCTCCTCATCCGGCTGGACGCGGGAAAGCAACTCGTGGAGGACCTCACGCACACCGTCCCGGCTCCGACGGAGGTGGGTGAACTGATCTCCCCTGGTGGGGTGTTGGCGCTGGCGCTCCTCCGTGAACGCGGCCTCCTCACCGAACTGCGCGGCCGTGTCGAGGGCGTCCCCGTGGAGGAGAAGACCGCCTTCGAGACCTGGAACCCCCTGCTTCCCGACCTCGTCACACTCGCCGACGCACACCAACAGCGCCTGCTGCTGGAGGCGTTCGCGGCGGCGGTCGCCGAGGCCGAGTCCACCGTCACCGACACCGACATCGACCAGGCACCCCACCTCCCGGCGCTGCACGCCCTCCACGCCCTGTACGCCATGAAGTCGCTGGAGCAGACGCTGAGTTGGCATCTGGAGAGCGGATCGCTCACCTCCTCGGACGCCCTCCGCGTGCACCGGGAACGCGCCCGTGCCCTGGACGCCGTACACCCTCATCTCGCCGTCCTGCTGGACGGATGCGCGCCGCCGGACGCGCGGTTGAGGGCTCCGATGGCCGAACAGGACGTCGTGGCGGCCCTGTTCGCGAGCGGTGGGCCGGCGACGTGAGCGACATGGCCGCGGTGATCACCGGACTGGGAGCGGCCCTGCCACCCGACCGGATCACCAACGAACAACTCGTGCGGGAAGGCCTGGACACCTCCGACGCGTGGATCCGCGGCCGCACCGGAATCGAGAGCCGCCATCGGGTCCGTCCGGGCACCTCGACCGGCGATCTGGCGGTGGCCGCCGCCCGTGGCGCTCTGGAGTCCGCCGGGGCGTACGACGCCGGTCTGCTGATCCTGGCGACCACCACACCCGACCGCCGATGCCCGGCCACCGCACCGGAGTTGGCCGCACGGCTCGGCATGACCGGCACTCCGGCGTTCGATCTCGCGGCCGTCTGCTCGGGCTTCGTCTATGCGGCCGCCGTCGCCTCGGCGCTGCTCATGGCGGGCGCGTACGACAGCGTGCTGCTCGTCGCGGCCGAGACGTACTCGACGATCGTGGACCCGCGCGACCGGGAGACCGCCGTCATCTTCGGCGACGGCGCGGGCGCCGCGTATCTGACGCGAGGACAACGACGGGACCCCGGGGCCCTGGTCGACTTCGACCTCGGCAGCGACGGCACGGGCAGCGACCTCATCACGATCCCGGCGGGCGGCTCCCGTTCGCCGTACACCGACGAACTGCCGCGCCAGGAACGCTACTTCCGTATGCGCGGCCGGGAGGTGTACGCCCGGGCCGTACGGCAGATGGCGGCCTCCTCGCGCACGGTCCTGGACCGGGCCTGCTGGACCACCGACTCCGTCGCCGCCTTCGTCGCGCACCAGGCCAACCAGCGCATCCTCGACTCCGTGGCCGACCGGCTGGGCATCCCGCCGGAGCGCTGTCACGGAAACCTGCGCGAGGTCGGCAACACCGCGGCGGCCTCCCTTCCCCTCGCCCTCGCCGACACCGCCGCCCGCGGCGCCGTAAGGCCGGGCGCCCGCACCCTGCTCACCGCCTTCGGCGGCGGCCTGACCTGGGGCTCCGTCGCCATGACGTGGCCCGAGGCGAAACCCGTACGGCACACACCCCAACCCCGCCCCATACACAAGGAGTTCGACTCATGTCTGCCGTCTACGACCACCTCGTGACCACCTTGAGCGGCAAGTTCGAGGTACCCGCCGCCACCGTTCGGCCGGACATCTCCTACGACGAGCTCGGCCTCGACTCCCTCGCCGTGATGGAACTGTTCCTGACCCTCCAGGAGGAGTGGGCGGTGCCGCTGGAGGACTCCGAGGCGGTGGGCACCCTCACCGTGCAGGAGACCGTCGACCTGATCGAGAAGCTCAAGGCGGAGTCGTGACAGTTGCCGGCGGCAGGCCGGACGTGGTGGTGACCGGGATCGGCCTGGTCACCCCGGCGGGTATCGGGCGCGAACGGACCTGGGAACGCGTCTGCTCGGGCCGCCCCACGGCCACCGACGACCCGGAACTGGAAGGGCTGCCGGTTGGCTTCTCCTGCCGCGTTCCCGTCTTCGACCCGGCCGCCCTGGTGCCGGGAGTGCCGCACTGGCGCGTCGACCGCTACACGCTCCTCGCCCTCGCGGCGGCCCGGGAGGCGGTCGCCGACGCCGGGCTGGCGCCGGAGACCTGGGACGGCGACCGGGTCGCCGTGGTCATGGGCTCGGCCGCCGGCGGTATCGCGACCCTCGAAGCCCAGCAGGGCCGGTTACGGGAACGGGGGCCGGGCCTGGTATCCCCGCTCACGCTGCCCATGTTCCTGCCCAACATGGCGGCCGGCCACATAGCCGTCGACCTGCGCACCCGCGGGCCGAACATGCACGCCGGCACGGCCTGCGCCTCGGGCGCCACGGCGATCGGCATCGCCGTGGACCTGCTCCGCGCGGACGCCTGCGACATCGCGCTGGCGGGCGGCGCCGACGCCATGGTGACCCGGCTCTGTTCGGCGGCCTTCGCCCGCATGGGAGCCCTCTCCCGACGCGCCGAGGACCCGGCAGCGGCCTCCCGCCCCTTCGACACGGACCGCGACGGATTCGTCCTGGCCGAGGGCGCGGGCGTCCTCGTCCTCGAACGCGCCCCCGACGCCACCGCCCGCAGGGTCCGGCGCTACGCCACACTCGCGGGCCATGGCGCGTCCGCCGACGCCCATCACCAGACGGCACCCCACCCGCAGGGAGCTGGCGCTCAACTCGCTCTGCGCCGCGCCTTGTTGGACGCCGAGGTGTCACCCGCAGACGTCGACCATGTCAACGCGCACGGGACCAGCACCCAGTTGAACGACCGGGTGGAAGGAGCGGTGATTGAGCGCCTGTTGACCGGTCACCCCTCCGTCACCGCGACGAAGGGCGTCACCGGCCACACGATGGGCGCCGCCGGAGCGATCGAGGCCGCGCTCACCGCCATGACGGTTTTCCACGAGATCACACCGCCCGTCGCCAACCTCCAACGCTCTCTCGGCGAGGTCGAGTTGGACCTGGTGAGCGAAACGGCCAGAACCGGCAAGGTCTCCCTGGCCGTCAGCAACTCGTTCGGCTTCGGCGGCCAGAACGCGGTGCTGGCCTTCCGGCCGGCCTGAGCGGGCGGGTTCGGCGTAGTAGCGCATGTCGAACGGATCAATCACCGTGATCGTGCCCCTCGATGCTGGAAACGGTGGGTGGGGGGAGTGGAGGAAAGAATAATGATCAATATCTTTTGGAGGGGCCGAGGCGCGGCGCGTTACCGCTGAACGGACGACCCGGCTCGCCCGACAGGAGACGCGGATGGCGCGAACGCGCATTCCCAACACCCGGCTGCGCGCGCTGATCGAGGAGACGGACTGGACCCAGGGCGGCCTCGCGCGGGCCGTGAACACGGTGGCGGCCGAGGCCGGGCTGGTCCTGAGATACGACCGCACCACGGTGGCCCACTGGCTGACGGGCAGCCATCCGATGCCACGCGTGCGGCCGTTCGTCTGTGAGGCGCTCGGCCGGCGCTGCGGCCGTGTCGTCACGGACGAGGAGGCGGGCTTCGCGGGCCAAGGTGCCGTTGCCGCTGCCCAGTTGGCACCCGCGAACACCAACGGCCTCGTCGGTCTGCTCCACCAGTTGACCGGCCCGGTTCCTTACCGTCCCGCGCGGACCCGCCCGATGAGCCGGGCCCCGGGTACGGGCTCGGTGGTCGGCGCGGTGCGGACGCCGTACATGAGGAACCCGGCATCCCTGTTCTTCACCCGGACCCTTCAGGCGCAGGGCGGCGGATTCGCGCGCGGCACCCTGCGCACGTACCTGACCGAGGCCGTGGCTGGTCAACTGCGCGGAGCACGGGGTGAGTTACGGCGGGAGCGGTACGCCGAGGCATCGCAACTCGCCCTCGTCCTGGGCCGTATGTACGCGGACGACCTGCGCAACGGCGAGGCCCAGCACTGCTACCTGGCGGCACGGGAACTGGCGATCACGGCCGGGAGCCGGGAGTTGACCGTGATCGCCCTGCGAACCCTGAGTGTGCAGGCGTACGGCCTGGGCCATCTGCGGATCGCCGACGAGGTCGCCCGCGCGGCCGTCCGAATCGCGCATGGCACACCTCGCGCCGTACGGGCCTTCGCCCAGGCCCAGTTGGCGGTGACGGCCGCGAGCTGTGGCGAGCGCGGGGACGCGGTGCGGGCGCTCTCCGCGGCCGAGAGCGGCGTAGACCTGGATGAGTCCGGGCGGCACCCGTTCGAGTCCTACGCCCGTGCCGACTTCGAATTCCAGCGGGGCGAGGCCCTGTTGGCGTTGCGCGAGCCCGCGCAGGCGGTGCCCGCCTTCGAGTACGCGCTGGCGGCCCGCGCCTCGGACGATCGCCGGGGAGCCGCGCTGACCCGGCTGCGCCTGGCGGACGTACTCCTGCGGCTGGGGCGTGTGGACGAAACGCGTTACCTGGAAAGGGAGTTGAGCGCAGACGCTGATGGTCTGCGGTCGGCGGCGGTCACGCGACGGAAGCTGGAATTGGGGCGGTCGCTGCTGGGGTTCGGCGGAGGCCGGAGGGCTGTGTAGCGAGCCGTGGCCGGAAGGTGGCGATGTCTTGCATGCTGGGTAAGGGAGTTGAGTTCGACCGTGATCCGGGGAGGCGGCGTTCATGAGGAGCGATTCCGGGAGGCGGCCTCGACGGGTCGCGGTCGTCGGCGTGGGCATCCTCGGAGCCTGCGTGGGCTGGAACCTGGCCCGGCGCGGTGCCGAGGTGGTCCTCGTCGACGCGGGCCGACCGGGCGAAGGCGTCACCAACTGGTCCTTCTCGTGGGTCAACGCTAGCAACAAGACCGTGCGCAGGTCCTACTTCGACCTGAACGTCGCGGGCATGGCGGCGCACCGTGAGCTCGCGGGGACGATCGGGGCGGACACCTGGTGGTACCCCACCGGCCATCTGCGCTGGGCGGACGATCCCGCGGCCGAGGCGAGGTTCCTGAAAACCGCTGAACTGCTGGGCAGTTGGGGCTACCGGGTCGAGGTGTCCACGGGGGCCGAGGTGCGCCGCCGCCTCGAACCGGCTCTCGCGCTGCCCGACGAGGTTCCCGTCGTGCTCTACCCCGACGAGGCCTGGGTGCACGGACGCAACCTCGTCGACCGTCTGGTCGGCCAAGTCGTCGCAGGAGGGGGTGAGTTACGGCCGGGCATCGAGGTCCGTGACATCGGGACCGGTCCCGACGGGAGCGTCCGGACCGTCTCCCTGTCCGACGGCAGCCGCCTCGACGTGGACACCGTCGTGAACGCGGCGGGCCCGGGCGCCTCTCATGTCGCCGGGCTCGTCGCACGGCAGTTGCCGATGCGCAGGGAACCGGGCGTCGTCACCCGGATCGACTGTGCGCGGCTCCCGATCCACCGGGCCGTGCACGCGCCGCACATCGAGATGCGTCCGGACCAAGACGCGTCGATGGTCCTCCACAGCCGTGAGACCGACGCGCTCATCGACACGGGCGAGGAACCGGCGCAACTTGCCCTGCTGCTCCATGAGTTGGCCCGCAGCGTCGTTCCCGACCTCGCCGACTCCCGCATCGCGCAGGCACGGGTGGCGCACCGGCCGATCCCGGCCGACGGTTTCCCCTCGGTGGGAGCGGTACCGTCCGTGCCGGGCTACTACGAGGCCGTCTCCCACAGCGGCATCACACTCGGGCCGGTGCTCGGCCGGCTGCTCGCGGCGGAGATCCTGGACGGGGAGCGGGACGAACTGCTCGCGGAGTTCCGGCCGGAGCGGTTCCCTCAGTGAGAGCCCGGGTGCGCTCGGTGCCGACGTGACGCGGCACGGCGATCGTCTAGATCGTGCGACGGCGCAGGAGTCGCTCGCGTATGAGCCGGCGACGGTTGTCGTCGGTCTCGTCCACGGGTATCGCGGGCGCCGGCCTGCTCCGCTGGGCTCGTAGCCCGGCGCCGTAGGCGTCCGTCTGTTTGTGGACCGTGTCAGGTCGGGGATCGGCAGGCCAGACGATGAGCAGGTAGTCCTCGACGGGTTCGGAGGTGACGCCGTCGGGAGCGGTGTCACGGCCCCGCGCGTGGACCCGGATCCGGTAGGTGCCCGGGCCTTGGGGTGTGAGGTGGGGGAGGTCCGGGGGGTCGTCCATGACGCTGGTGACGCGGAGTGCGCCGGTGAGTGTCTCGACGCTGTGGTCGACGATCTCGTCCCATGCGCCGGAGTCGATGTGAGGTGGCGGACACCGACGCGACTCGACACTGACGTTGACCGGGCCCCCGCTGACGCCGGTGCAGATCACGCCGTGCCCGGGCCGGGAGAAGACCAGCCCGTTCGACGTGTCGTACCCCATGGGGGCGCGGTCCTCGGAGTCGGTCAGCTCGAACGCGTGACAGTCCACCTGCACTGTGCCGGAGGCCCTGGTGGGGTCTGGCTCGGTCATGCGTCCAGGGTAGGACCGGTGCCGCCGGTGCCGCCGGTGCGGGGGAGCGACAGGGATTCGGGGGGTGTGCTCGCGATCGGCATACCTCGGCCCTTTCGTGGTAGACGCCAGGGCGGCGGCAGAGATCGCGGTCGGGCGGGGTGCGGCGGCCGGGGGCGTCGGGCACTCGGCGTCATCGATCACTCGGTGCGTACTGAATCTTGAGACACGCTTTGCACGACGCGTGCAACTGAGGCCCCCTCTGTCGCTGTCTGACAATGAGTCGGGCCCGTCGGGGCCGAGGTCGAGGAGCTAGAGAGTGGGGCAAGTCGTGGGACGGCGCAAGGGCAGCATAGGGATCGCACTCGTCACGGGTGCGGTGCTGGTGGGGGCGACTGCCTGTGGCGGGGGTGGCAGCGACAAGGCGAGCGGGGACGACGCGAAGGCGTCGGGCAAGCCGAGCACGAGCGCCTCTCCGTCACCGACGAAGCCCCTGGGTCCGCCGATGCTGCTGGACACCATCACCCCGCAGACGGGAACCACGGTCGGCGTGGCCATGCCGATCTCGGTGATCTTCACGAACCCGGTGTCGTCCAAGGCACGGGCCACGGTCGAGAAGCACATGAAGGTCAGCGCCTCGCAGTCGGTCGTCGGTGCCTGGCACTGGATGGGCGACAAGCGCGTCGACTGGCGCCCGAAGACGTACTGGCCCTCCGGCACGACGGTGAAGATCGACGCCGACATGAAGGGCGTCAGCAACGGCAACGGCCGCTACGGCGTGCACAGTTACACGCACACCTTCAAGATCGGCGACGACGTCCGCGCGGACGTCTCCGTCACCAACCACACCATGAAGGTGACCAAGAACGGCGCGGCGGTGCGCACCCTGTCGATCAACGCCGGCAGCGCCGAGTACCCGACGTGGGACGGCACGATGGCCGTCATCGACAAGCAGAAGAAGGTCCACATGACCTCCTGCAGCGTCGGCATCAGCTGCGACAAGGGCAGCCCGAACTACTACGACCTGACCCTGCCCTGGGACATCCACCTCACCCAGTCCGGCACCTACGTGCACTACTCGACCGGCGACCCGAACCCGGGCAGCGGCAGCGCCCGCGGCTCGCACGGCTGCGTCCACCTGTCGCTGTCGGACGCCGAGTGGTTCTACGGCCAGGTCAAGCAGGGCGACCCCATCACCATCACCGGATCGCCCCGTGGCAAGGCCCCGGCCGACAACGGCTACGCCGACTTCAACCTCGGCTGGGACCAGTGGCTCGCGGGCAGCGGCTCCGGCGAGGGGACGACCGCGGCGCTGTGACGCGCCGCGGTGACGCCACCGGGCAGCACGGCGAACGGTGTCAGCAGGTGCGCCCGGCGTAGTGGGCGCCCTGGATCTTGCGGGCGGAGCCGAGCCAGGTCGTACCGCGCGCGACGCACCGCTCGTAGTCGCGCGCCCGGGCGACCTCGACCTTGATGACGACCCGCGAACCGTCGGTCGTGCAGTGGCGGTAGAAGGCGTCGGACCCGGTCTCGTAGAAGCCGCAGGGGTTGGCCGCCGCGGGACTCGCGGCGGCCACCGCGCCGAGCGAGCCGAGCACGAGGGCGGCGGAACCGAGGGCGCTGGTCACCGTACGACGAAAACGCAAGGGAACTCCTTGGTCAGGGGAGGAAACGGTGCTGGAGAGACTGCCGCACCGACCTGCGTGGTTGGCCGGATGCCGTCGCGTTCACCCGGCGAATCGATTTGTCGTTACGCCGACAGGGTGGTGGTGACGGAGGGACCGCATGGGTCGCCTCCGTCACCACCTCCGCTTACGCCCAGCAGCCGTTGACCGTGGCCGCGAGCCCGTCGAGGGCGTCCTTGGTGGCGTCCGGGGCGGCCGTGGAGTTGTTCTCGATGAAGGAGAAGATCTTCCAGCGGCCGTCCTCGGCCTTCGTGAGGCCGCTCAGCGCGATCGCGCCCGTGAGCGTGCCCGTCTTGGCGCTGACCTTGCCGACCGCGCACTGGGAGTCGGCCGTGTCGAAGCGGCCCCACTCGGGGCCCAGCGTCGAGCCCGCCTCGCCCGCCACGGGGAGGCCGTCCACGATGTACTTCAGGGTCGGGGCGTTGGCGGGGTCGTCGGCCAGGTCGAGGATGTCGGCGATCGTCTGGGCCGGGATGCGGTTGGAGCGGGAGAGGCCGCTGCCGTCGTGGATCTCGTAGTTGGCCAGTGATACGCCGTACTGGGTGAGGACCTGGCGGACGACGGCCGTGCCGTCCTCGAAGGTGGCCGGGCGGCCGGCCGCCAGCGCGGTCATCCGGAGCAGGGTCTCGGCGATATCGTTGTCACTCACCTTGAGCATGTGCTCCACGATGGCCGACAGCGCCGCGGACTCGTGCTGCGCCACGGGGACGGCCCCGGTGCCCGCGGTGGCGTGCGCGACGGTCCCGGTGACCGTGACGCCCTGCCGGGCGACGAGCTTCGCGAAGATCTGGCCGGCGTCCAGGGACGTGTCCGTGACGTGGCGGCCGTCGACCACCAACGCCCGTACGGGGGCGATGGAGTCGGGGTAGTAGCCGTCGTTCCAGCCGGTCGCGAGGGTGGGTTCGGGGAAGAGGCTGTCGTCCACCGTCACCTTCACCGTGGTCAGGCCCGCGTTCTTCAGGCCCGCCACGGCAGTTGTGGCCATCGCGGTGAGGTCGGCGGTGGTCAGGGTGCGGTCCCCGCCGCCGACCAGGGTGAGGGTGCCGTTGTCGTAGACGACCTTCGTGGTGAAGCGGTGATCGGGGCCGAGGATCGTCAACGCGGCCGTGGACGTGCCGAGTTTGGTGTTGGACGCGGGCATCAGCGCCGTGGTCGCGTCATGGCCCCAGATCGGCGTCTTCTCCGTGGAGTCGATGACGACACCGCTGAACGTGCTGCCCAACCGGACGTCCTGGACACGGGTGTTGAGGTTGTCCGCGATCTTCTGCTCCGCCGGGTCGAGCGTCGCGGCGGTGGTCGTGCCGACGGTCTGCCCGGCGGCGAAGGCGGAACCGCCGAACAGGATCGTGCCGGCGACGGGAGCGGTCACCGCGACGACGGCGGCGCGGCGGAGCGCCGGACTGAGGGTTCTGCTCTTGCGGTGGCGTCCGCTGATGCCGTCTACGGAGGGGGAGTTGGGCATGAAGGCCTCGCCGCGGGGTGTGTGGGTGGGGGACAAGATCCAGTGGATCACGCAAAGGAAACTAACAGCTCCGAGTGGCCCGCCGCCGGGCGATCGGCGATGCCGTGTCCCGCGGCGCACATCGAAGCGCCCTCCGGGGGCACGCGGGAGTACGGGACGCGTACCGCGCGTCCGTGTCTCGGCTCGTCCAGTGTTTTCAGGAAAGGCATCATGACCTCGTCGCACACGCACAAGTGGGGCCTCCGGAGGGCGAGTTCGACCGCCCGGAGCAACGCACCGGGAGAGGTCGAGGGCAAGCAGGCGCTCGCCGTCACAGGGCGCGCCGGATTCGTCGCACGCGGTGTCGTGTACGTCCTCGTCGGCGCCCTCGCCCTGCAGATCGCGTTCGGCGGCGGAGGCCGCGAGGCGGACCGGCAGGGCGCGCTGCAACAGGTCGCGGCGCAGCCCTTCGGGAAGTGGATGCTGTGGCTGCTCGTCGTCGGCTTCGGCTGTATGGCGATCTGGCGGGCGTCCGAGGCGCTGCTGGCGAACGGGCCCAAGAACAAGGTCGGTTCACGCCTGATGAACGCCGGCCGCGCCGTGTTCTACGGCTTCGTCTGCTGGGGTACGGCCTCCTTCGCCGCCGGGACCGGCGGGTCGTCCGGCAGCGACGCCAAGTCGCAGGACTGGACCGCCTCGGCGTTGAAACTCCCGGGCGGCCAGGTACTGGTGGGTCTCGCCGGCTGCGTCCTGATCGGCGTCGGCGCGACCCTCGCGGTCCGCGCGGTGATGCGGCGTTTCCTGCGGAAGCTGGAGACCGGGAAGATGAGCCGCCGGGTACGGCAGGTCGTCACCGTCCTGGGCGTGGGCGGCGGCGTCGCGCGCGGTGTCGTGTTCGCCGGGGTAGGCGTCTTCGCGCTGGTGGCCGCGATCCGCTTCGACCCGCACCAGGCCAAGGGCATGGACGCCACCCTGCGCACCTTCGCGCACACTCCGGCGGGGCCGTGGCTGCTGGTCGCCGTGGCCGTCGGCCTGGTCCTGTTCGGCGGTTTCTCCTTCGCCTCGGCCCGCTGGCGCCGGCTGTGACCCCCGGGACCCCCGCACCACGACCCGGTGCGCGGCAACGTCGTAGAACCCATGAAGTGGTGTGAAGAAACCGCGAAATGGTGTGAAACCACGCGCGTTCCCCGTGTCGGCGGAGCCTCGCGGGGCAGGCTTTTCGGCCGACTGCGGAATTGTGAGGTCCGGGGAGACATGGTTGTGCCGGAAGGGGGCACGCGACGTTCGTCCTGTTCTCCAGTTAAGGCGGCATCGTGGCTTCCTCCGTGAAGGCTCCCGAGGCAACTGCTCCTGTCCGCGCGGGAGCACCGGATGTCGTGGACGACCTCCCGTGGATCGAGGACGGGGCCAAGGTCGCTCCCAAGGACGCGCGGGCGATGTCCCGGATGTTCCTCGACCGGCTGCAGGAGCTGGAGGAGGGCACCCAGGAGTACCAGTACGCGCGGAACACGCTGATCGAGATGAACCTCTCGCTGGTGTCCTTCGCGGCGCGCCGGTTCCGCAACCGGGGCAGCGGTGACATGGAGGACGTCATCCAGGTCGGCACGATCGGGCTGATCAAGGCCATCGACCGCTTCGACCTGACCCGCGAGGTCGAGTTCACCTCCTTCGCGATCCCCTACATCCTCGGTGAGATCAAGCGGTTCTTCCGCGACACCACCTGGGCCGTGCACGTCCCGCGCCGCCTCCAGGAGCTCCGGGTCGACCTCGCGAAGAGCAAGGAGACCCTCGGCACGGAGCTGGGCCGCACGCCCACGGTGAAGGAACTCGCCGCGCACCTGGAGCTGACCGAGGACGAGGTCATCGAGGGCCTGGTCGCCGCGAACGGCTATGTCGCCGGGTCCATCGACACCCCGGGCGGCGACGACGAGTCCGACAGCGCGCCGAAGTACGCGGACACGATGGGCGACGACGATCCGGCGCTGGAGCTGTTCGAGGACCTGCACACGCTCGGCCCGCTGCTGCAACAGCTCGACGAGCGGGAGCGGGTCATCATCGAGATGCGCTTCGGCCAGGAGCTGACCCAGGCGGAGATCGGCCGCGAGCTGAACCTCTCGCAGATGCACATCTCCCGCCTGCTCAACCGCACCCTCGCCAAGCTGCGCACCGGCCTGCTGCCCACGTGATCCGCCCGCCCGGCAGTTCCCTTCTCGCGCGGCACCGGAAGGATCACCCCGCATGAGCACCACGAGCACGGACCACGATCCCCTGCACCAGCCCGCCGCACCGATCGTGACGGAGCCCGTGCCCGACCTCCAACTCCAGCTGCTGGTACGGCTGATCGGCCAGGACGCGGAGGCCGCCCTGCCCATCACGCTCACCGTCGGAGGCGCCTTCCTCTACGGCGACCTGATCTCCCACGAGGCCTGGACCACCGACTGGGCACGCAGCCTGCACGGCATGGACGGCTCCGGCGCGCAGCTGTTGGAGCGGTTCCCGCAGCAGGTGGACGAGGTGGTCGCGGACCGGCAGGGCCCTGGCCCGCAACGGCTGCCGCAGTGGATCCATCTGCGCGACGCCACCGGAGTCGCCGGCGGGGGCGGGACCGCCGTCCTGCCCCTGTGGCGCGGCCGGCTCACGGACGTGTCCGGCTGGTCCCTGGGCAAGCCGAAGCAGCCCTGAGACGCCGGTACGGGGTGGGCACGGCAGGTGGAGAAGGAAGCGGTCTGTGAGGATGTGCCGCATGGGTATGCGGAGCAGGAACCATGTGACGGTGTCGGGCCGGCCCGGTGGGCCGGTCGTGATGCTGGCGCACGGCTTCGGGTGCGACCAGCACATGTGGCGGCTGGTGGTACCGCTCCTGGAACGCGACTTCACCGTGGTGCTCTTCGACCATGTGGGCGCCGGACACTCCGATCCGTCCGCCTGGAGCCCCGAGCGCTACTCCACGCTCGACGGCTACACCGACGACGTGCTGGACATCTGCCGTGAGCTGGCGCTCGGCCCGGTGACGTTCGTCGGGCACTCCGTGAGCGCGATGATGGGCGTCCTGGCCGCCGCACGCGAGCCGGAGGCGTTCGCCGGACTGGTGCTCCTGGCTCCCTCACCCTGCTTCATCGACGACCCGGCCACCGGCTATCGAGGCGGGTTCAGCGCCGAGGACATCGAGGAACTGCTGGAGTCGCTGGACGCGAACTACCTGGGGTGGTCGGGCGCCATGGCACCGGTGATCATGGGCAATCCCGAACGCCCGGAACTGGGCGAGGAGTTGACCAACAGCTTCTGCCGCGCCGATCCCGGTATCGCCCGTGTCTTCGCCCGCGTCACGTTCCTCTCCGACAACCGCGAGGACCTCGCCGAGGTGACCGTGCCCACGCTGGTCGCGCAGTGCTCCGTCGACGCGATCGCGCCCCCGGAGGTCGGAGCGTTCGTGCGGTCCCGTATCCCGGGCAGCCGGCTGGTCACCCTGAACGCGACCGGGCACTGCCCGCAGCTCGCCGCCCCGGAGGAAACGGCCGCAGCGATCACCGACTTCGTCGAGGCCCTGCGCTGATGGGCGCGAGCGGCGACGGCGAGAACGGCGATCACCGGCCGTCCGAGAGACCCCAGGGGAACCCGCCCGGCAAACAGCCCGGTGACGACCACGCGGCGTTCTCCGCGCTCCTGGAGGACAGCGCCGAGGACCTGTACGAACACGCGCCGTGCGGCTACCTCTCCACACTGCTGGACGGCACCATCGCGAAGATCAACACGACACTGCTCGACTGGCTCGGCTACGACCACGGCGACCTGGTGGGCCGCAGGACCTTCTCCGACCTGCTGACCGTCGGCGGCCGGCTCTACCACGAGACCCACTTCGGCCCGCTGCTGCGCATGCAGGGCGAGGTCAGCGGGATCGCCCTCGAACTCAAGGCGACCGACGGCAGCCGGCTGCCCGTGCTGGTGACCTCCACCGTCAAGACTGGCGGCGACGGCCAGCCGCTGCTGATCCGCACCACCGTCTTCGACGCCCGCGACCGCCGCGCCTACGAGACGGAACTGCTGCGCGCCCGCAAGGAGGCGGAGCTCGAACGCGAGGAACTCAAGCGCCTCAACGCCACCCTCCAGCAGACCCTGCTGCCACCGACTCTGGTGAACGTGCCGGGACTTGATGTGGCCGCGCACTACCACGTGGCCTCCACCGACATGGTCGGCGGCGACTTCTACGACCTCTTCCCCCTCTCCGCCGGGACCTGGGGGCTGTTCCTCGGGGACGTCTGCGGCAAGGGCGCCGCAGCGGCGGCCGTCACCTCGCTGGCCCGCTACACGCTGCGCGCCGCCGCCGTCTACGACCCCGACCCGGTCGCCGTCCTGGGCAACCTCAACACCGTCCTCCACCACGAGTACAACGGCCACGACCCGCGGTTCTGCACCGTCGTGTTCGGGCTGCTCACCCCCGAGGGCGACCGCGGCGGCTTCCGCATCACGCTGGCCAGCGGCGGCCACCCACCCGCCCTGCTCCTGCGCGCCGACGGCAGCGCCGACCATCTGGACACCCCCGGCGGACAGCTCATCGGCGTGCTGCCCGACGCCCATATCGCCACCGCCACCGTCCACTTGGCGGCCGGCGACACGCTGCTGCTCCACACGGACGGGCTCACCGAAGCCCGCCCGGCCCACACCAGGGACGCCGACCGCTACGGGGACGAGGCCCTCCTCGACTTCGCCCGCGCCCTGGCACCCACCACCGCGTCCGACGCCGTCGCCGCGATCCGCGACCTGCTCGACACCTTCGGCACCGGCGTCGACGACGACACCGCCGTCCTCGCCATCAACGTGCCCCGACCCACCAGCGAAGAGCAGCCGTGACCCAACTCGCCATCCGCACCCGGACCACGCCCGCGGGACCTGTCGTCGAACTCACCGGAGAGCTCGACTACGACAGCTACACCCAAGTGCGTGAACTCCTGCCCGAGTTGGCGCTCCAGGACGGCCAGCAGCTCGTCGTCGACCTGACCGGCGTCACGTTCTGCGACTCCAGCGGCATCACCGCCCTGCTCGCGGCCCGCAACCACGCCCTCGCCGCCCGGGCGGCCATCGCGCTGGCCGCGGTCCCCGCGCACATCAGCCGCATCTTCCACATGGTCGGCCTCGACCAGGTCTTCCCGGCCCACGCGACCGCCCAGGACGCCGAAGCGGCCTGGACCCCTCCGGCGAACCGCCGCTGAAGCGTCAACGGGCCAGGTAGAAACGGATGGTTGTGCCGTCCGCGGCCGTATGGACGCGGACGAGATCGGCGACGTAGTGCACCAACAGCAGCCCCCGTCCGCCGGGTTGGTCACGTGACGGCGGCCGTCGCCCGGCCATCGGATCCGTCAGCCGGCCGTGGTCACGCACCTCGCAGACGATCCGCTCGTCCTCGGCCCAGATCCGCAGCGTCCCCGAACCGCCGCCGTGCAGCACGCTGTTGGTGGTCAGCTCCGCGACGGCCAGCGTCAGATCCTGCAGCCGCAGGCCCGCCAGGCCGAGCCGCTCGGCCTCCTGGACCGCGAAATAACGGGACTTGGGGAGTTCTCCCGCGTCGAACACGATGGACGCGGCGCCCGGCGGGTGGGGGAGCGGCTCGTTGTAACGGGCGATCACGCGCTGCGGATCGTAGGCGGAGCTGGGCAGTTGGGCGCCCTCGTCTATGACGACCGGATGGGTGGCGCGGGCGTCGGCGAGCACGCCGGGCTCCAGCCGGTCCGCGTCGTACGGACAGAGGATCGTCACCTCACGCTCCTGGAACGCGGAGTTGATCAGCGCCTCGTGCTGCACGCACGCCGGGTACTCGAGGGCGGTGCGGCCGGGCCAGATCGGCTCTCCGATGATCCGCACCCGGCCGCCGCCGTCATGAGCGTCGGCGAAGGCCCGCAGCACGCCCGGGATGATCCGCCCCGGGTTGCGCCCGACCTCGGACATGTCGAGGAACCGGACGCCGTCGGCGCCCGATCCGAGTCCGGCCCTGATGAGTTCGAGGTGGGGGCCGGGAACGGCGACCGCGACGGCCTCTCCGGCGGCCAGCCCCGCCCGCACGAACGGCACCGTACCGGCCGTGTACTGCTCCTCGCCCCGGTAGAACAGCGCGGGATGCACGAACGGTGCGCCGTCGGCGGCCGTACTCATCGCGCCGCCACCTCGATCCTTGTCGGGCCCGGGCCAGGACGTGTCCATGGAGCGCGGTGACAAGGAGGACGGCGGTCACCGCCCCGGCAGTCTACGGCGGCAGCACGACAGGGTGGTGGGCACCGGCGGAAATGCCGGTGCCCACCACCCTGTCAAGGCGCGAAATGCCGATCAGGCGCGGGGATTCCCGTAGTAGCCGCCGACCCGCTCGTGGTAGCCGGCGTCACCGGGGTGCTTGTCCTTGTCGAACTCGGGGGAGTTCTTGATCTCTTCCTTCGTACGGCCCACGTGGATCGTGCGCTCCGCCACGTCGATGGACGCGATCGTCCCGACGGGCAGCAGCACGTGCTTGCCGAAGATCCACACACCGGTGTCGACGACGATGTACATGGCCCCGACGTCCTCGGAGTGCTTGTCCACCTTGCCGATCGAGCCGTCACTGGCCTCGACCTTGAATCCGGTCAGATCCGTACCGGTCCTGTGGTTCGACTCGGCCTGGTAGTCCCACATGTTGTCCGCCATGTAAACCTCGCTTTATCGTGGGCGAATTTCGAGATCGGTGATGTATCTCCTACCAGCGGTACCAACGTCCTCGAGTACCGCCGGAGCCCGTCGAACGGGCGACGAATCCCAGCAGCCACAGGACGAGAACGACGATTGCGACCCACCAAAGGATTTTGATGGCGAATCCCGCACCGAAAAGAAGCAGTGCCAGGAGAAGAACAAGGATCAGGGGAAACATAGGTATCGACCTCCAGGCGACCGAGTGCCCTGCCGGAAATGAATCATGCGCCGGAGGAAACGAAAAACCGCACCGGGGATCGGGCGTGACCGTGACGCGGTTCAGCTCACGGTGAAGGAGTAGTAGTACGGCGCCAGTTGGATGCCGGAACGGGTCGTCGCGTAGACCGTGAGGGTGTAGTCACCGGCCGCGTCCGGGGTCCAGTCGACGTTCGCGGTGTGGTGCGCGCCCGCGGCGACCGTGACCTCCGGGTCCCCGTTGACGGAGTACGTGTAGCTCGCGACGCCCTTCACCTTCGGGCTGAGCGTGAAGGTGCCGGGGACGCCGGCGCCGCCGCCGGACGCGTTCTCGGGGTAGACGTCCGAGGCGACGGTGGGCGTGGTGTCGTAGGTGATGCCCCAGAAAGTGGCGTCGCTGACCCAGCCGTTGGCGCTCCTGCTGCTCACCCGGAGGGACTCGCCGTAGATGCCGTCCAGCGTGATCTTGGTGCTCGCTGTGCCGTCCGGCCCCGCCGCGACGTCGACGGTCCTGTCGGCGCCCTGTCCGCCGATGAACTCCACGGAGTAGCTGACGACCGGACTCGTCGACTGGAGGCCCGCGTCGGGCTGGAACGTGAAGGTGGTCGGTTTGTCGAACGCGGGCGACGCGACGGCCGGAGTGACGGTGGGCGCCGTGGAGTTGAGGAAGAAGGAGTAGCCGGTGATCGCCGATCCGTTGTATGCCCGGTCGAGGCCGCGCACCCACAGGGTCATCGGACCTGAGGAGCCGCTCGGCGGGAGCAGGCTGATCGTGGCCGAGCCGCCCGGGGCGTCGGCGCGGGTGAAGTATCTCGGGTCGTCGTACGGGTCGACGAACTGCGGGACTCCGTGCTCGCCGATGTTCGCGTAACCGGCGATCGGGAGGTCCTGCTGCCAGGAGTACTCGAACCCGGTGACATCCTCGTCGCCGTTGGCGTTCAGCGTGAACTCGGCCGGGCTTCCGCCCTGACTCCGCGCGCCCTGCGGGTAGTTGGACGAGGAGATGCCGGGCGTGTCCGCCGGACGCGTGTTGTCGATCGCGATGTAACAGGGGGCGGACCAGTCCGATGCCACGCCCCCGGCCACGGTCTGCGCCCGCCACGCGTAGGTCTGCCCGTCGGGGAGCGCGTCGGCGGGCAGGCTGGTGGCGGCCTCGGTTCCGGGGAGTGCGTAGCTGCGGGTGACCGTGGTGGTGTGCGTCGGGTCGGTGACCGGCCAGACCTCGTACTGCACGGTCACCAGGGAGTTGCTGGTCGGGTCGGTGGTCTCTGGAATGCCCTCGACGGTGAGGCCGTTGCCGGCCCAGAGGTAGGTGGGCCGCTCCGAGTCGGTCGAGCAGCTCTGGTTGCCGTTGAACAACTGGGTCGGCGTGACGGGTGTCGCGTCGGCCGCGCTGGCGGGCGACACGGCGGCGGCCAGCGCCAGGCCAAGGGTTCCGACAGAGGCGAGGACGGCACGCGAGCGCGCGCCGAAGGACATGGTCAAGTGATCCCTCCCGTTTGGATGCCCGTGCCACGGCGCCTGGATGCGCACTGGTGTACGGGCGGCGAGGGGATCGTATGGGGGTGACACAGGTCAACGCATGAGGTTTTCACGCAACGGGACATGAACCCCCGCCCGCTCGAACTCGCCTACAGCGCAGGCCTGTTCAGGTCGAGCCGCTCGATGCGGGACACGTTCTCCCGGTCGTCGGCGTCCTCGCTCGCCGCCGCGCCGAACCAGGCGTCGAGGATCTCCTTGAGCAGCGGCTCGGACGTCAGCCGCAGGCTGAGGGCCAGCACGTTGGCGTCGTTCCAGCGGCGGGCGCCGTCCGCCGTGTACGCGTCCGTGCACAGGGCCGCCCGTACGCCCGGCACCTTGTTCGCGGCGATCGACGCGCCCGTACCGGTCCAGCAGCACACGACCGCCTGGTCCGACGCCCCGGTCGCGACCTCGCGGGCCGCCGCCTCCGAGCAGACCGCCCACTGCGGGTCGTCCCCGGGCCGCAACGCCCCGTACGTCACCACCTCGTGGCCCCGGCCGCGCAACACCGCGACGAGGGAACGCGCGACGGGTTCGTCCATGTCCGAGGAAACAGAGATCCGCATGCCCGGAGGCTACTCAGCGGATCGGTCCGGTGCCAGCTCGGAGTGGGCCTGTCGAGCGGCTCCCGCCGGGGCGTGGGCAGTTGAGCCCGTGCCGTCCACGACCCGGCGGGAGCCGATGACGGCTAGGAGCGGCGCCAGATCTGGTTGGCGCCGCCCGTGCAGGTCCAGATCTCCAGCGCCGTGCTGTCGGCCGTGCCGTGGCCGACCGCGTCCAGGCACGTGCCGGAGCCCACGTTGACGACACTGCCGTCGGAACGCACCCGCCACTGCTGGGCCGCGGAGCCGCCGCAGTTCCAGAGGGCGGGCTGGGTGCCGTTGCTCTGGTTGGCGCCGGGGACGTCGACGCAGCGGCCGGACTCCTGGCCCTTGAGGGGCGCCGCGACCGCACCCCGCAGCCAGCTCTGGTTGGTGCCACCGGTGCAGGTCCAGAGCTCCAGCAGGGTGCCCGGGGCGGTGCCACCGGCCGTGGCGTCCAGGCACTTGCCCGAGTTGGGGTTGACCACAGTGCCGTCGCTGTTGACGGTCCACTTCTGGGCGGCGGAGTTGTCGCAGTCGTAGATCTGCACCGGGGTGCCGTCCGTCGTGCCGCTGCCCTTGGCGTCCAGGCACTTCGCGCCGCTGTAGACGGTGAGTTGGCCGGCGGGGGTCAGGGTCCAGGACTGGTTGGCGCCGCCGTTGCAGTCCCAGAGGGCGAGTTGGACGCCGTTGGTCCGGCTCGCTCCGGGGACGTCCGCGCACAGGCCGGACTGGCGGCCCTTGAGGATGCCGCCGTGGTTGCCCGGCGGGTTCGCGGTGACGGACAGGTTGTCGAACTGGTCGGTCTGGTAGCCCACCACGCCGATGCCGACCTGGCCCGCGGCGTACGAACTGTCGTTGGCGGTACCGAGGTTGACGCCGTCGGCCGTGGCGGTGATCTGGTCGCCCGAGAAGCCGAGGGCCAGCGTGTGCCACGCGTGCGTGCCGAGCGCCGCCCGGGTCCCGGAGGCCAGCGTGGTGAGGGTGCCCGCCGCCGAACTCCTGACGATGGACCAGTTGCCCGTGTCGCTCACCCGCAGCAAGTACGCGGCCTGGTGGCTCTGCGGGCGGTTCTGGGTGTTGGCCCGGCCCAACAGCTCGACCGTACCGGCCTGTTGGAGGTTCACGTCGGCCTTGACGGTGTAGTCGGTCCACGTCGGATCGCCGAGCAGCGAGAAGGCGTCGGAGTCGTCCTGCCACTCGATCGGCTTGACCGGCGTCACCTGCTGCACACACTGTCCGCTACGGCCGTCCGCGCACGGGCGCGCCTCGAACGAGCCCTGCATGTCGGACAGATACGTCGCCTCGGTGCCGGTGGCATCGTTGTCGAACGTGTCGCCGTACGGCAGCGCGAGGGCGTGGGCGGCCGGCGCGGTGGCGGTGCCCTTGCCCTGGCCGGTGGTCGTGGTGACCGTGTAGATCCAACCCGGCTGGAGCGTCAGTGAGTACGAGCCGGCGGTCGGGGTGATGTCCTGCGTGTGCGTGAAGTCGGTGGACGGGCTGGGGCTGTTGACCCGGGTCGCCCACACATGCGCCGCACCGGTCGAAAGTCCGCCCCGCACCTGGACGTCGACCGTCTGCGCAGCCGTGGCGGTGGTGGTCTCCAGGACCGTGGAGTAGTCGGAGCCGTTCGGCGACTTCAGCGTCGCGTAGGTGCCGTTGGACTCGGCGCCGCCGAGGTAGCCCGACGCGGAGTCGATGAACTTCCAACCGGGCTGGGCGAATTGGGTGACCTGCGCGGTCGCCCAGGTGTTCTCGCCGATCGCGTAGTTCCCGGACCACGGCGAGTTCGCGGTGGCCAGGCCGACCGTGCCGTAGGGAAGGTTGGGGTAAATGGCCGCGACCAGCGGCCAGTTGAGGTACGCGGTCATGCGGGCGTCGATATACCCGCGCACGATGGAGCGGATCAGCGCCGGTGCTCCGGTGTCCATGTCCAGTGAGCCGTTCTCCGACGCCCACAGTGGTTTGCCGTTGTTCTTCGCCGTGGTGGTGCTGGAGCAGGTGTCCGCGCTGCCGCCGTCGCCGCCCGCGCAGGGGTAGTGGGCGCCGATGACCGACACGGCGTTGTTGAACGCGGCGTTGTTCGCCATGTCGTCCGCGACGCTCCAGCCCGAGTCGTCGCCGACGATCCGCACGCTGCCGTATCCGGCACTGTCGAGGGCGGACCGCAACTGGATGTACCAGTTGACGTCGTGGCCGCGCTCGTTCCAGCCGCCGAGGTAACTGATGGTCAGACCGTGCTGCTTGGCGCAACCCAGCCAGGAGATCAGGTAGTTGATGGTGTCGGTGGACCAGAACCCGCCGCTGATCCAGCCGGGGGCGGCCCAGGCCAGGCCGTACAGCTTGATGTCCGGGTTACGGGCCTTGGCCTGCTCGGCGAGCCAGAACTCGTAGCCGGCGTCGCAGTCGATCTGTCCCTTGGTGTGCTCGATGGACGGCTCCGAGCCGTCGGTGGAGTTGGCGTCCCCGCCGATCTCCAGTTTCAGCAGCTGGAGGTTCGCGCCGTAGCCCGGCTTGAACAGGTAGTCCAGGATCTGCGTCTGCTGGGCGGCCGGATAGTCGCGCAGGAGGCGGGAGTTGCCCCCGCCGCCGCTGATCGCGCCGATCCCGTCGAACGTCCGGCCGCTCTGACCGCCGTCCACGGTGATCGAGGTGGCCGCGGCTGCCGCCCGGGCCGGTTGCGCACCGGCCGAGCAGAGGGCGGCGACCAGGGCCATGACCCATAAGGGCAGAAGGCATCTCAGAGTTCTTCGCACGGTGCCGTCCTTCTCCAGCGGGGGGTGAGGGCAGTCCCGGAGAGCGCTCTCAGGAGCGGGCGGGCGCCGTCCTGACTGTCCGTGGAGGTTTGGGCGACAGTGTGGAGTTGTGTTGAATAGGAGTCAAGGGTCTACACCTGTTGAGATGCCTGCTCCGGCCGAGGCGCGGTCAGCGCACGACGTCGAGGACGTTCAGCTGAAGTCCGTTGGCGTACACGGCGTGCTCGACCAGCTTCAGCTTCTGGGTGTCCTTGTCGGAGGCGGGGAACAGGCGCTTTCCGGCGCCGAGCAGCAGCGGGAAGACGAGCAGGTGGTAGCGGTCGACCAGGCCCGCGTCCGCGAGGCCGTGGTTGAGGGCGGCACTGCCGTGCACGATGATCGGGCCGCCCTTGGTCTCCTTGAGGGCGGCGACCTCGTCGAGGGAGCGCAGGATCGTGGTCTCGCCCCAGTTCGACACGAGCTTGTCGTCGGTGAGGGTGGTGGAGACGACGTACTTCGGCAGCGTCTTGTAGTGCGCGAACTCCTCCATGTCCGGCCACACCGGACTGAACGCCTCGTAGCTGGCCCGGCCCATCAGCATCGCGGCGGACTCCAGCTGCTCCCGCCCCTTGATGTCGAACGACTCGGGCAGGAACTCGACCTCCTTGAAGGTCCAGCCGGAGTTGCGGTAGCCGGGTTCGCCGCCCGGTGCCTCCATGACGCCGTCGAGCGAGATGAAGGCGGTGCTGATCAGGGTGCGCATGGCGGGTCCTCGGGTGGTCGGTGTGCCGGCGGGCTTGTGCGCGGCTCTGTGTGCGGGCCACTCCAGGATCCAACCGACAAAAAAAATTGTCAAGGAGGGGTGAGTTGTCGGAGGTGGAATTGTCGGGTGGGCATGGTCCCGTCCATCCGGGTAGGGGCTCTGTGTCGGGGCGGGGAACCGGAAGGGAAGGGAGGCGCGGGGTGGCCGGACTGGCGGTCCCGTTGTGGGACGTGAGCAATGGGCAGGGGCTGCGCCAACTCGCCGAACTGGGGCTGGCGTTGCTGCTGTCGACCCTGATCGGCTGGGAACGGGCGGCCCAGCAGAAGAGCGCCGGTCTGCGTACGCACACGCTGGTCGGCATCGCCAGCGCGCTGATGATGGAGGTCTCCCAGCACGGCTTCACGAACGTCCTCGGCCTGGACAACGTCTCCTTCGACCCGTCCCGCGTGGCGGCCCAGATCGTCTCCGGGATCGGGTTCATCGGCGGCGGCCTGATCTTCGTACGACGGGACGCGGTACGGGGTCTGACGACCGCCGCCACCATCTGGCTCACCTGCGCGGTCGGCATGGCCTGCGGCGGCGGCCTGCCGATCCTCGCGCTGGCGACGACCGCCGTGCACTTCCTCGTCGTACGCGGATATCCGCGGCTCTTCGCCCGCATGATGCCCGGCGCCGAGGAGGGGTCGTTCGAGGTGCGGCTGACCTACCGGACCGGCACGGCGCTGCTGCCGCAGTTGATGGAGACGTGCACGCGGAGGGGTTTCCGCATCCAGGAGGTCAAGGTCGACCGGTTGCCGGAGCGGGCCGATCCGGCCGCGCGGGTGCTACTGCGGCTGGAAGGCGCGGCCGACGCGGGGCAGCTGACGTCCGAGCTGTTCCAGAACGACGGTGTGACGGAGGTCGAGCTGACGGCGGCCGGTGACGAGGAGTAGGACCGGGCCTAGGGGGGGGCAGGCGGTATCCGCGCGCGGATCCTCCGGGAAAACCCGTTGGCGGATCACGGCGACCGCTGCTACTTTCCGGGAGGCCGTGCGAGAGAACGAGGAGGTGGTACCCGTGAACGAAGTATCGACGTGGGTGCTCTCCTCCGGGGTCACGGTCGGGCGATAGGTCGTCCGGGAGCGCCGTAAAGCTGTCCTCCCGAAAGGCACGACCATGCATGTCACTTCTGAGCGACGCCTCGACGACGGCGTCCTCGAACGCGAGTTCACCCTCGGCGAGATCCCCGGCACCCTGTGGACCCCTGAATCCGTCGCACCGGCCCCGCTGATCCTGATGGCCCACAACAACGGTCTGCCCAAGGCGGAACCCCGGCTGGTGGCCCGGGCCCGGCTGTCCGCGGCGTACGGCTACGCGGTTGCCTCCATCGACGCCGCCGGGTGCGGTGAGCGGCCCCGTTCCGCCGCCGGCGAGCAGGCCCGTGCCGACCTCCGCCGGGCGATGAAGGCCGGCGAGCCGGTCGACGAGATCTTCGAGTCCCTGGTCGGTCCGCTGGTCGAAAACGCGGTCCCGGAATGGCGCCTGGCTCTGGACGCTCTCCTCACGCTGCCCGAGATCGGCGGCCCGGTCGGCTACTCGGGGTGGACCGCCCTCGGCATCCGGCTGGCGGTGCTCGAACCGCGCATCGCGGCCGCCGGGTTCTTCGCCGGAGGGTATGTGCCGCGCGCCCAGCGTGAGGAAGCTCGGCAGGTCGGCATTCCGTTGCTGTTTCTGCTGCAGTGGGACGACGAGGGGAACCCCCGGCAGCGGGCCCTGGACCTGTTCGACGCGTTCGGGAGCAAGGAGAAGACGCTGCACGCGAATCTGGGCGGGCACATCGGCACGCCGTGGTTCGAGCGGGAGGACGGGGACCGGTTCTTCGGGCGGCACTTGAAGTAGGGGCGGGCTGTCGGCCGACGGGTCGGCGGCGGGCGTAGATGTGCGATCGCCCCGGTCGTGGGGGTACTGGGCAGTGCGGTATCACCACGATCGGGGTGGCGCTCGGTCGCCGGCGCCGTGAAGTACCCGGCGGCCTGTGTTCTGCGCGGTGAGGCGGTCGTGTTCTGTGCGGTGAGGCGGGCGCGGAGGATGATCACTACTCTGAACCGGTGCTCTCATATGGCGAGTTGACCCCACCGGAGCGTGAGCTGTGGGATGCGTTTCCCGAGGGGCTGCGGGTGGACCTGCGCGCGGGTGTGCCCGAGGAGGACCGTGTCGCCGGGGGCGGGCAGTGGGGTCCCGGGCGGACGGTTCGGGCCGCGGTGATCGTGGCGCTCCTGCTGGGTGCGAACACGGTGCAATCGGGCGTCGTGGCGTGTCTGAGGCTTGCCGGGGCGCGGATATCCGGGCAGCTCAACCTGGCCGCCGCGCAGGTCGCTCATGCCCTCTGGCTTGAGGACTGCTGGTTCGAGGAGGGCGTGGACCTCTCCGGAGCGTCGACCCAGTCGATCGCGATCGTGGGCAGCCGGCTGCCGGGCGTGGAAGCCGGCTTGATCCGTGTCGAGGGACGCCTCGACCTGCGGCGCTCGCGCGTGGAAAGCGGCTCCGTCTCGCCCCTTCACCGCAGGGTCACCGCCCTGTCGCTCATCAACGCCCACGTGAGCGGCGCCGTGAATCTCAGAGGCGCAGAGATCACCGCACCCGGGGAATGGGCGGTGTCCGCCGGCGGACTGGTCGCCGAGGGCGGCGTCTACTGCGCGGACGGATTCGTCGCGCATGGTGAAGTCCGCCTCATGGGGGCACAGTTGCCAGGCGGACTACACATGCGGGGCGCACTCCTGGACCGCCCCGGCCGGCGCGGGGTCGCGCTCGCCCTGGACAACGCCGTGGCCTCGACGCTCGACTTTTCCGGCGGGTTCACCGCGAACGGGACCGTACGGCTGCGGGGTGCCCGGATCTCGGATCTCCTGACCTTTGAAAGAGCCGTCCTCAACGGGCCGCCCGAGGGCCACGGCCCGTCATTGGTCGCCCTGCTGATGCAGGCGGTCGATTTCGACTTCACCCTCGCCCGGGAACCGTCCGCCGCCGTGGATCTGCGGGGCGCGCAGGTCTCCTACCTCCACGACAGCGACCACAGCTGGCCGAAGGTGGTGGAGCTGGACGGCTTCGTCTACGGCTCCATCAAGGTGGATGAGGCAGGCGAGCGGCGGGAGGCCGTGGGACGGCGGAACTCCGTGGCCCGCCGCGTGGCGTGGATACGGCGCGGCCCCGGCTACAACCCCCAGCCCTATGAGCAGTTGGCGAACTGGTACCGGAAAGCCGGCCACGACAACGACGCCCGCCGCGTACTCCTGGCCAAACAGCGCCATCGGCGTCGAACTCTGTCCCCGGCCGCCCGCGTGTGGGGGCACCTGCTCGACGTGACCGTCGGCTACGGCTACCGCCCCTGGCTGGCCGGCGTCTGGCTCCTCGCGCTGACCCTGCTGGGCACGCTCTCCTTCAGCACGCACGCCCCCACCCCGGTCCAACGAGGCGAAGGCGCCCCGTTCCAGCCCCTCGTCTACACGCTCGACCTCTTGATACCGATCGGCGGGCTGGGCCAACGCACGGCCTGGTACTGGTCGAACGGCGGTCTCCAGTGGCTGGCCTACCTGCTGATCGCCTTCGGCTGGGTGCTGACGACCGCGGTGATCGCGGGTGTGACCCGCGCTCTGCAGAAAAACTAGGGGCCGCAGAACCAGGGGCTGCCTGGGGTCGTGATCATTGCGGTGTGGTGGCGGGCTGGTGGTTCAGCAAACGCGGGTCGGCCCGGTCACTCGTACCGGTACTTCAGCGAGTCCGCCTCCGACTGCTCGATGTCGGCGATGGTCAGCTCCGGCATCCGGAGTTGGGCCAGTGTCACCTCGGCCGAGGACGGCTGGGCGTCCGCCGGCAGCCATTGGTCCGGCTTCCAGGCCGCGCCGCGCAGGAGGGCCTTGGGGCAGTGCGGGTAGACCTCGTCGATGCCCACGACCAGCGCACTGGCCGGCGGCTTGCCCACGGCTGTCAGCTGCGACAGCAGCTCCGGGTCGGTGGAGATACAGGCGCGGCCGTTCACCCTGAGTGTCGTGGTGCGTCCCGGGATGACGAACAGCAGGCCGGCCCGTCCGGTGTCGACGATGTTCTGCAGGGTGTCCAGACGCTTGTTGCCGGTCGCGTCCGGAATCGCCACCGTCCGTGCGTCCAGGACGGCGACGAACCCGGCGGGGCCGCCGCGCGGGGAGACGTCACAGTTGCCGTCGGCGTCCGCGCTGGCGACCATGACCAGCGACGAGCAGCCGATCAACCGCCGTGTCTGTTCGGTGAGTTCGGTCATCTGCTTCCGTGCGGCCGGGTCACGCGGGAGTCCGTAGACCTGGCGCAGCGCCTCCTGGTCGCGCACGGCGCCGAGGCGGATCGAGTCGAATGCACTGCCGACAAGGGGTGAGGTCATGCCTCCGAGCCTAACGAGCCGGCCTGCGATGTGACCTTGGCCGGTGAGTGCCGGTGCGTGCAGATGGCCACGAGAGCTGCCGAACTGGTCTTCGCTGACCGGCTCTTGGCGACGCTGGTCCACGTGCGGAACAGGCTCTCCCGTGAGGTGGGTCTTCCTGGATCGGCCGGACGATCTGGGAGTTCGCCCGTTGCGGGCGGGCGGCCGCGGGTCCGACGTCCCCGAGCGTCCCGGCATCCGGCTGCCGTTCAGGAGCTGCGCGATGCTTGCTTCAGTCGCAGCCGGACGTAGTCGTGGTCCAGCGGTCCCGGACGGCGCGCTCCATCCGGCCGCCAGCTGTTTCGGACGTAGAAGCCCTGCGCACGGGTGTTGGACGCCCAGCACTCCAGCACGCCCTCGGCGCAGCCGGCGGCCGTGGCCAGTACCCGCGCCCACGCGTCTCGCCGTTGCTCCCACGCGCTCGGGTCGGCGTGCTCGGGGGTCGCCTCACGCAGTCGGAAACCTTGAGCCATGTGTCTCTGGACGACTGGACGCGCCCGACCGGTTCCTGACAGGGGTCCATCAGAGTCGAGTTACGACTGGTGACCGAGGAGACATCTGGTTGCCGTGACGACAGCGAGATCGGTCGCGGGTCAGCGCGTTACTCGTCGAGCACCCGCTCCCACAGCAGCCCGTCCCGCCAGCTCCCGTCGAGGAAGATCGAGGAGTGTGCGACGCCGTACGGGCTGAACCCGTTGCGGCGCAGCACCCGCTGCGACGGCAGATTCTCCAGCTGGGTGGACGCCTCGGCGCGGTGCAGCCCGAGTTCGTCGGTCATCACCCGGAGTGCGAGCCCGAGGGCGTTCCCGGCGTGGCCTTGGTTCTGGGCGACGCTCGCGATCCAGTAGCCGACGGAGCCGCGGCGCAGGTGCGGCTGCGGCAGGATGCCTCCGACGGTGACCTGCCCGATCACCTGGTCGTCGGCGAGCACCACGCCCGGCCAGACCGTACCGGCCCGGTATCCGGCCAGCAGCCTGTCGATCCGCTCCGCCTGGCCCTCCGGCGTGAAGAAGTCGGCGGGCTGGGCCGGTTCCCAGGGCTGGAAAGCCTCGCGGTCCCGCGCCCGATGCGCGGCGATCGGGGCGGCGTCGGCGGGCTCGATCAGGCGGACCCTGGTGCTGCTGTGCATGGCCTGATCCTCGTCATGGTGCTTCGGGTGAAGCGGCCAGCCTAGGCGAGGGCGTTCGGGTCGCCGCACCCTGGCCGTATCCATCGGCCTGAGCCGGGCGTCGATGCCCCCGAGCCCCGAGCCCCGAGCCCCGAACCGCCGTACACCCAATGGTCGTTGCCCGTGCGGGTCGATCTGAATTGTGCCGACGGATCAGGGCCGTAGGAGGGCGGAAGCGCGCCCCGGTCCCTGGCGGTGGACCGGAGCACGGGCCGGGACCGTCAACTGACCGCCTTGGCCGCGTCCGTGATGAGGTTGGCGACGATCTTCGGGTGGCTGATCATCGCGACGTGGGACGAGCGCGGTACCTCGACGACCTTGCGCGCGTTCGCGCGGCTGTACATCCAGCGCTCGCACGCCGGCGGGATCGCCTTGTCCTGGCCGGCGACCAGGCCCCACGACGGGATCGTCTTCCAGGCCGCGGCCGTGGTCGGGAAGACGAACGAGTCGGCGTCGAACGGCCGTTGCGTGGCCTGCAGGACCCGGAAGTCGGCGGTGGAGATGTCGGCGGCGAAGGCCGCCTGGCCGTCCTTGCTCAGGTACAGGTCGGTGCCGGTCGTGCCGTCGGCCTTCGTGTACGGGACCGGCACGCTCACCGGTTCGACCTCGCTGCCGGGGAACTTGGTGATGAGTTCGCCCTGCGTCTCGCCGACGTCGGGCACGAACGCCGCGATGTAGACCAACGCCTTGACGTTGGACTTGCCGGCGGCGGCGTTCGTGATGACCGTGCCGCCCATGGAGTGCGCGACCAGCACGACCGGTCCGCTGATGGAGTCCAGAAGGCTCGCGACGTACGGGGCGTCGGTCGGAATGCCCCGCAGCGGGTTCGCCGCGCAGACCGTGGTGTAGCCCTTGTCCTGCAACTCCCCGATGGTGGCGTTCCAGCAGGACGAATCGGCGTACCCGCCATGCACCAGGACGATCGTGGGCTTCACCTTGGACTTCTCCTCACCGCTACCAGTCGTGGCCGTCGCCGCGCCGGCCGTTCCTTCTGCGCCGGCGATCAGCGCCGCCGACCCGGCCAGCGCCGCTCCGGCGGCCAGTACCCGCCGGCGGGAAACTTCGGAACTCATGGGACTCCTCAGGCATGGGGATGGGGGAATGGGTCTGACGACGCGCTCGCCGCTGAGCTGCTGCGCGAGGGCGGCGGGCGTCAACTGAACAGGTGGCCGCAGGAGTTCGGCTCGGTCGGCGGGCTCAGCCGCGCACGGGCGGCTTCATCGGTGTGGCATGCCTTGGACCCTATGAGGAGTGCTTTCGCGGCGGCATCGGCAATGTGACCTAGATGCCGAGGGGCGAGGACTGCGCCCCCGTATGGACTACGGCCAGGAGGTGACGGTCAGCGGTGCGCGGCCACGCGGCGCGCGTCGAGCCGCCGTGCGCAGGCGCATCCTGACGTCAGACTCGGTGGCGGCAACGGTCTCCCAGTTCGGAGATGACGGCTTTCTCGTGTGCGTTGGCGGCGCCGTCCACAGCGGCCACCCTGTTGGCCACGTCGAGGAGGTCGCTCAGATCCCCTGGCTCGGCTTCTATGCGCCGCCACACCTCGGCGGGGTCGATGTCGACCAGGTGAGCGAGCTGTTCGTCGACGACCTGATGGTGTTCCCGGACCAGCCGCACCAGGTGACGCATCAACAGTGCCTCGTCGTCGGTGATCTTGTGGTTCGCCCTGATGACGAGCCACGCGACCCACACCATCAATTGAGGGTGCCGACTCTGCCTGCTCAAGTTCTCGGCGAGTTCGGTCACCCGCGCCTCGTTCCGAAAGACGGCTTGCGCGTGCCGCCCCGCGAGCAGCGTCGTATAGCGGTTCAACACCACCGCGAGGGGAACGCCGACCAGAGGGATACCTATCTTGATGACGTTGCGTTGCAGGAGGAACTTGCCGACGAAAGGGAACCCTTTCGCGGCGTTCAGTGCTGCTTTGGAATAGAAGCGTTTGATCACCGGCCGTACCATCGCCGGTACGGCCTTGACCACGCCTTCCCGGACCACTTCCCCGCTCTTGATGGTGAAGGCCACGCGAATGAGCTTCCACATGTCATCGGGGTCGGACAGGTCGAGCGGGACCCGATAAAGGACTGCGATGTCGTAGGCCAGGCGGAGTTGGAGCCGGGTGATGAACGCGACATCGACCATCAGGGTCGCGACGGCGGCCGGCACGGTCGCCGGCGAGGCACCTCCAAGGCTTCCGAGGGTGGCGACGACGGCCGCCGTGTAGGCCCCGGCAGAGAGACCGCCTTCGAGCGCCGCGTACCGAGCCGCCATCTTGATCCGCTGATCGACGATGGCGTCCGCGGGTACGCCCGCATAACGTTCCTGGAAATACTGCCAGTCGACCTTGTCGGTGTACGAGTTCAGGGCATGAGCGCTGAGCTTGGTGAACCAGCTGCCCGACTTGATGTCGTCTGCGCTCAGTCCCTGGATGAACTCTCGTATCTCCGCCTGCTCCTGCTCGACAACCTCGCGGTCGGCATCGTCGTCGCCGGTGCCGGCAGCGTCGATCGGAGCCTTGCCCATGGTGAGTTCCCCCCCCAGATATCCCGTGAGCTGCGCAACCCTAGCGTGTCAACGGGCAGTTGGGGGCGTCGGGTTGACATCCCTGGTGAGGGTCCAACCGAGCGCTGATCATCAACCACGACATCAACCACGACATCAACCACGACATCGGCCGCTTCCCCGGCCGCCTGCCCAACCTCCGGTCCTACGACCGAAACGGGTGCTACGTCACCGTCCCCTGACCGTGCGCACCGCTCCACTCCCGATAAGCGGCCACAGCCGTGGGCAAGGTCGGGAAGATGTGGTCCGTGCCGACGGACTCCACCAGCCCGTACGCCTCCAGGTCGTCCAGCAGGTCCTGTTTGACCCGGGCGAGGGCGAACACCACGCCCCGGTGGGCGAGTTCGCGGCGGAGTTCGTCGACCGCGTCCAGGGCGGTGATGTCGACCTCGACGTTGGCCTCGGCGTTGAGGACGAACCAGCGGACGGGGGCGGCCTGTTGGGCTACGGCGGCCAGGGCGCGGCGGCGGAAGTTCTCCGCGTTGGCGAAGAAGAGCGGGGAGTCGTAGCGGTAGACGAGCAGGCCGGGGATCGTGCGGGCCTGCGGATAGTCGTCCACGTCGTGCATGCCGGCGACGCCGGGGACCAGGCCCTCGACGGCGTCGTGCGGACGGGCCACCCGGGTGAGGAGTTCGGCCACCGACAGGCCCACGGCGACGATCACTCCGTAGAGGATGTCCAGGGCCAGCACTCCGGCCAAGCAGCCCAGGGCGAGCAGGAGTTCGCGGCGGCGGAAGGTGGCCAGGCGGTGGAAGCCGGTGAGGTCGATCATGCGGACGGCGGCGTAGACGACGAGGGCGCCGAGGACCGCCGAGGGGGTGCGGGCGAGGAGGGGGCTCAGGAAGAGGAGGACCGCCAGGACGACCGCTCCGGCGATCAGTGAGTACGCCTGGCTGCGGGCGCCCGCCGAGGACGCGAGCGCGGTGCGGCTGGCGCTGCTGCTCACCGGGAAGCCGTGGAGGACACCCGCGCCGAGGTTGGCCGCGCCCAGCGCCAGGAACTCCTGGTCGGCGTCCAGGCCGGGGCCGTCGTCCTCGTCGCCGCCGGTGAAGGCGCGGGCGGTGAGGATGAAGTCGGTGTAGGCGACGAGCAGGACACCGAGCGCGGGCAGTACCAGGTGCGGGAGTTGGGTGAGGTCGGGCAGGCCGATCGTGGGAAGTCCCGCCGGGACGTGGCCGATCACCTTGATGCCGTACCGGTCGTCGAGGTCGAGGACCGCCACGGCCGCCGTGCCGAGCACCACGGCCAGCAGGGGGCCGGGCACCATCCGGGACAGCCGCGCCACCGTGAACAGGAACGCGAGCGTGACAGCGGCGAACAGCACTGTGGGCGTGTGGAGTTGATGCAAGTGCCGTAGGAACGACCAGAGTTGGGGGAAGAACGCCGAGCCCGTCGTCGACACCCCGGTGAGCTTGGGGAGTTGGTCCACGATCATGATCAGGGCCACGCCCGCCAGGTAGCCGATCAGGACCGGGCGGGAGAGGAGATCGGCCACGAAGCCGAGCCGGACCGCCCAAGCGAGGAGGCAGAGCAGGCCGACCGTGACCGCGAGGGCGGCGGCCAGGGTGGCGTAGCGGCTCGGGTCGCCGGCTGCGAGCGGGCCCACCACCGTCGCCGTCATGAGCGCCGTCGTCGATTCGGGGCCGACCGAGAGCAGGCGTGACGAGCCGAGTACGGCGTAGAGCGCGAGCGCGGGGAGGATCGCCCACAGGCCGGCGACCGGCGGGAGGCCGGCCACCCCGGCGTAGGCCATCACCTGGGGGACGAGGTACGCGGCCACCGTGACGCCGGCCAGCAGGTCGCCGCGCAGCCAGGCGCGCCGGTATCCGGCCAGCGCGGCGATTCCGGGCGTCAGGCGCCGCCACTCCAGGACGCGCCCGATGGGGGACATGGTGCTCCTCGACCCGACCTGTTCAGAGGCTCGCCGCGTGGTCCGGGACGAAGGTCTGGAGGTCGCGCGGCGGGCGTTCGTAGCCGGTGGACGGCGGGCGGGGCGGGAGTTCGAGGACCGGGGGAGACACCTCGTGGTAGGGGAGGGAGTCGAGGAGGTGGGCGATCATGTTCAGGCGGGCCCGGCGCTTGTCGTCGCTCTCGACGACGTACCAGGGGGCCTCCGAGATGTCGGTGTGCACCAGCATCTCGTCCTTCGCCCGCGAGTACGCCTCCCAGTGGGTGATGGACTCCAGGTCCATCGGCGAGAGCTTCCAGCGGCGCAGCGGATCCTCCAGGCGGCGCCGGAAGCGGTCCTGCTGCACGGAGTCGCTCACGGAGAACCAGTACTTGCGCAGCACGATCCCGTCCTCGACGAGCATCCGCTCGAAGATGGGGCACTGGCGCAGGAACAGCTGGTACTCCTCCTGGGTGCAGAAGCCCATCACCCGCTCGACGCCGGCCCGGTTGTACCAGCTGCGGTCGAACAGGACGATCTCGCCGGCGGCCGGAAGATGCTCGACGTAGCGCTGGAAGTACCACTGGGTGCGCTGGCGGTCGGTCGGCTTCGGCAGTGCGGCGATCCGGGCGACACGCGGGTTGAGGTGCTCGGCGACGCGTTTGATGGTGCCGCCCTTGCCCGCCGCGTCCCGGCCCTCGAAGACGATCACCACCCGGGTGCCCTCGGCCCGGACCCACTCCTGGAGTTTCACCAACTCCGTCTGCAGGCGCAGCAGTTCGGTCTCGTACTTCTCGCGCGGCAGCTTCGTCGCCTTTTTGCCGGCCATGCTGCCTCAACCCCTCGATGACGTGCGCGGTTCCCCGTGTCCAAGGTCGAACACCTGGACAGAACCGTACTGATCGACGGGGCGATACGCACCCCGGATGCCTGCCCGGCCGGGTTTGCGGCGGGCGGTGACGGCAACCCGGACCGTGTGACAGCGATGACCGCACAACAGGAACTCGTCCGTTTCCTGGAGGACCGCTTCGCCTGCGCCCAGGCCTGCACCGAGTGTGCGCGGGCCTGTGTGCTGCGCGTCAGCCGCTCGGATCCGGACGCCGCCGACCACGAGGCACTCGTACGACGCAAGGCGCTGCTGTGCGCGGAGGTGTGCGACGCGACCTGCCGGATGCTGGCCGAGCAGAACCTCCAGGACGAGTCCGCCCTGCGCCTCCAGGCCAAGTGGTGCCTGCTCGTCTGCCTGGAGTGCGCGCAGGTCTTCGACGCGCAGCCGGGCGCCGAGGCCGACGCGGAGGCGTGCCGGGACTGCGCACGGGCGTGCACGGAGTTCATGGCCACGCTGAGGTGAAGTCCGTGGCCAGGCCGAGGTGAAGTCCATGGCGACGCCAAACTGACGCGCGCCTACGGTCTCTTCGGGCACGTCGCCGCTTCCTTCAGGGGCATTGCCGCCTCGCCATTCCCTATTTCTGGAACACGTTCTACGGTGTGCGCCGTCAGGACCGGCCGTGGGGAGCCTGGAGGCGCCGTGCATCTCGAATACACGCCCGAGCAGCAGCGGCTGCGCACCGAACTGCGCGCCTACTTCGCCGAGTTGGTGCCCGACCACGCCTACTCGCGCTACGCCGACCCGGCCGCCCAGAAGCGCTTCTACCGCGAGACCATCCGCCGGCTCGGCACGGACGGCTGGCTCGGCGTCGGCTGGCCCGAGGAGTACGGCGGGCGCGGGCTGACGCCGATGGAGCAGTTCATCTTCTTCGACGAGGCCGCGCAGGCGGGCGTACCGCTGCCGCTGATGGCGCTGAACACGGTCGGCCCGACGATCATGCAGTTCGGCACCGACGAGCAGAAGGCGTACTTCCTCCCGAAGATCCTCGCCGGCGAGATCGACTTCGCGATCGGCTACAGCGAGCCCGAGGCCGGCACGGACCTGGCCGCGCTGAAGACGCGCGCGGTACGCGACGGCGACGAGTACGTCGTCGACGGCCAGAAGATCTGGACGACCAACGGCGACACCGCCGACTGGGTCTGGCTCGCCGTCCGCACCGACCCCGAGGCCCCGCCGCACAAGGGCATCACCATGCTCCTGGTCCCGACAGCCGACCCCGGCTACTCCTGCACGGTGATCAACACCCTCGCCTCGCACGACACCACGGCGAGCTACTACGAGAACATCCGCGTCCCCGTCACCCGCCGCGTCGGCAAGGAGAACCAGGGCTGGCGCCTGATCACCAACCAGCTCAACCACGAACGCGTCACCCTCGCGGCCCACGGCACGATGGCGATCCGCGCCCTGCACGACGTCCAGCACTGGGCCATGGAGACCAAGCTGGCCGACGGCCGCCGCGTCGTCGACCTCCCGTGGGTCCGCCGCCTCCTCGCCCGCACCTATGCCAGGCTCGACGCGATGAAACTCCTCAACTGGCAGATGGTGAACGCCGTCCAGGAGGGCACGCTCACTCCCCAGGACGCCTCCGCCGTCAAGGTCTACGGCTCCGAGGCCCGCCGCGACGCGTACGCCTGGCTGATGGAGATCGTCGCCGCGGCCGGCGCGCTGAAGGAGGGCTCGGCGGGCGTCGTCCTGCACGGCGAACTGGAGCGCGGCTACCGCTCCGCCGTCATCTTCACCTTCGGCGGCGGCAACAACGAGATCCAGCGGGAGATCATCTCGTGGATCGGGCTGGGGATGCCCAGGGTGCGGCGTTAGCTCTCGTGTGACGAGGATTTTTAGTTGGCACAAAAGAGGGATAGTTGGCACCAAGATCGCGGCTGCTTTTCAGAGGTGACGGCGCATCACCTCAATGCAGGCTGCTCGGGCGGCTGTTGATCGGTCGCGGGGGTAGGCGGAGCCGAGGTTCATCCCTTCGTCGGTCCTGATGGGTGGCTGCTGCCAGGCGAGACTCATCTGTGCGCCGGCTTCGGCGCGGGCCGTGGCGACGAGGATCGCGTACGGCCCTGCGACGGACGACGCTTCGATCTGGAGCCACGCCTGGTGGAACGCCATGCGCGCCAGCAGGCTGCTGACCTCGTCCGTGAGCTGCTGCCGGACCAGGTCCGAGGTCGCGGGACGTCGTCGTATGCGGTACGGCATCTCCAGGTACTCCTCGACCGCGGTCAGGGCTTCGGCGAAGGTCTTCGCCTGGTGCTCCCGTCTCACCGCCCGCTGGTTGAGGGTGTACGTGAGGAAGGCGCCGAACACGGCGATGAAGGGGACGATCAGCGCGGTGGTCTGGGACCAGGTCCACCCGCCGCTCGTCGCCGCTGTCGCCGCGATGACCTCCATGCACCACTCCCCGGCATGCCGTGCGGGGCGTCCTCAATCAGCCACTGGCCATCGTGCTCACCGCCGGTGAGCCGCCAGTAGTGTTCGAGGAACAAGTGTGTGCGGACTATCTCGATGAGGTCCAGGAGTCCCTTCGAACTCGTCCACCGTCGTTCTTCCGGATCGAGCGGGTGCCAGAGGCAGAGGGCGTCGTCGTCCGTGTACCGGTGTTTCGAGGGTGCCCCCGGTTTGGCGTGGACGCGTGGGAAGTCCTGCGGCCTCTGGCCGAAGATCGGGTAGGGCGGGTTCTCGTAGAACCCGATGCTGACGTCGATCGGTTCGGGCTCGCCGATGACGTCAAGTCCCGTGAGTTCGTACATCAGTGAGCCGCGGCGGTATCCGTACCGGAGGGCGGAGCCGAAGCGCCGACGGGCGTCACGTTCGAGCGGGGCCCACCAGACAGGCTGGACCCCGTACCAGGTCGGCATGGCTCAGATTCCCCAGGCCCGCGTGGGCGTGACGAGTCCGACGGCGAGTCCGAGGCCGGTGGCGGCCGTGCCGCGCGAGCGGACCGTCGATGCCAGGCGGGCGGCTTCCTCCTGCGTGGCGTCCGCGTCCGGGACGAGTTCGGGGAGGACCTGGTGGAGGGCGTGCTGGGCGCTGAGCGGGCGTCCGGCTGCCTCGTGCTCGATCGCGAGGTCGACGTAGTCACGCGCGGTGCACAGTCGTTCGTGGACCTCGCGGCGCGTCATGTTCAGGGGGATGGGTCCGGCCACGTTGGCCGGGTCCGGCGTCGGGCCCTTGTCGATTTCGTCCGCCGCGTAGGTGAAGAAGACCTGGAGCGCGTTGATCAGTGGCATGGGTTCGTCGAGGCACCCGAGGCCGAGGGCCTTGAAGTTCCAGGAGCACATGGGCTTGCTGTGCGTGCAGTTCCAGTGCTTCAGCAGCCGGATCGTGCGGGCGAACACGACCTTCGTGTCGGTGATGGCCTGGAGCACCATCTGGGTGTGCGTGATCGGGTCGGCGCGGTCCCACTGGTCCGCGATCTTCGTGTTGGGGATGTACAGCCCGCGGCCCGAAGGGTGCGGGAGCGCGGTCATGACGTCCGCGGTGAAGTCGTCCTGGCCCTCCGTGACGGGGTCGCCGAAGCGTACGAGGACGGCGCGGCGGCGGCCGACGACCTCGATGGTCAGCTTCGGGAACTCCGCGTCGAGGTCTTCATGGATCACGTCACGGACGATCTCCATGAGCGGCACGGCGCTCTTCTTGCCCGGACCGTAGGGTTCGGCGTCCTTCTTGCTGAGGACGACCCCGAGGTCGACGTCGGTCAGGGGAGTGTTGGCGTCGCCGTGCGCGACGCTGCCGTTGAAGTAGGTGGTCGATCCGGGGAAAGCCCGGCGTACGGACGCGGCCAGGAGTCGGCGGCGGCGCTTGGCCTCGTCGAGTTCCTTGTCGGTGACCTGGATCTTGCGGCGTCCTTCGTCGAGGAGCTGCGCAAGGGAGTCTTTGCGAACCATCGTTACCTCCTTGTCCGCTGGTGGGAGACGAGGAGGATGTCTCCCACCAGCACGAGACCTGTTACTTCTCTCGGCGGACGCCCTTGAACGCGCCGCCTGCCTTCCCTCCCATGAAGCGGCCCTTGTCGCCGCGCTTCGTCCACGTGCCGGTCCGGGGGTTGAGGACCTGACTCCGTCGGGAGACGCTGCCGCGTCGGAAGCCCCTGCCGGTGTTCGTAGCCATGACGCCACCACCATTCATCGGAGAACTATCTGATTGCGAGATCGGTACTGCTATCGATCTTGCAATTGGAAGGGTAGGGTCTCGCTTCGACTTTCGCAAGTGGTACCTGATGTGGAAGTATGCGGGTGAGAGGAGGAGATCATGAGCGAGCGGAATGCAGCAGGACGGTTTGACGCGGTCGCGTTTCACACGGCCCTGGACCACACGCGTCAGGAGCGAGGTCTTCTCTGGAAGGACGTAGCTCAAGAAGCAGGCGTCAGCGCATCAACATTGACGCGGCTGGCCCAGGGGCGCAGGCCGGACGTGGACGGACTCGCAGCCCTTGTCACCTGGGCGAATCTGAGCGCGGACGACTTTGTTCGCCGGACCGATGAGCCGCGTAGTCAGGACACGCTGACCAAGGTGGCTACGCATCTGCGGGGCGACCGCAATCTCACGCCTGAGGCTGCGGAAGCTCTCGAAGCCCTGATCGCCGTCGCCTACAAACAGTTGGTGACTGATCAGCCGGAGTAGGGGAGCTCCCTATGTCGTTGCGTCACGGCTTCAAGGCTGAAGCCAACCGCCTTGCGGTGCAGATGCGGAGAGAGCTGGGGCTTCACCCCGCCTCGCCGCTTGTGCCTGCACGGCTCGCTGAACACTTGGCGATCCCGGTCAAGACGTTCAGCTCCGCGATAGCGGACGACGCTCGGATCGAGCGACTTCTCACCACAGAGCAGGAGGCCGTGAGTGCCCTCACCGTGCATGCAGGGACACGGCGACAGATCTGGGTGAACGACTCCCACGACCCGGGGCGTCAAAACAGCTCGGCCGACCACGAAATCGCCCACGCGCTCTTGATGCATCCGCCCGGTCCCGCGCTCGACTTTCGCGGTTGCCGGCACTGGGACGGAGAGATCGAAGAAGAAGCGGACTGGCTGGCCGGCAACCTGCTGATCACCAACGAGGCAGCGTGGTCCATCGCCAGAAGAGGGCTGAGTCCTGAGGCGGCGATGTTTCTGTACGGAGTCAGCAGGAAGATGTTGACCTGGCGTATGAACAAGAGTGGCGCCAGTGGTCGTCGGGTTCGGTCGGCCAGCTGAAGGCGCTTCGGCGGTTCTTGCGAGACGCGGATTGCGGGTTCGGTGGTTGGAGAGGCCGATCGCCCAAAGGGACGATTCAACTTGAGGTCGTTTGCCCCTGGACCCGCGACACTGAGGAAGTTGGGCTGATGGAAGGCGCCGGAGGTGCAGACCGGATCTCCCCTGGAGAGGTACTGCGGGCGCGCTATCGCAATCGCCTACCACGAACGCTGGTCGAACTCGTCGGCCCCTCCCAGGGCGTCGTCGATCTGCCGCTGCATGTGGTCTGGTCCGGAGTCAGCAGTTTTTCTCTCGAGCGGCCCAAGGCGTGCATGAGTCTCTATCGAATCGTGCTTGCCGAAGGGCAGCGCCAAGATCTGATCCGTTTCCTCAACAGAGACTTGCTGCTCGCGCAATGGCCGGTGCTGAGACGGTTGGTGAGCCGGCATCTTCGCGAGGTGTGGGAAGAAGCTTTTCCTGAGCTTGCACAAGCGGCAGGCACCACGGGATGACATCCTCGCGGCTGCCACAGCATCGGCCGGGAACGGGGTCTCGTTCCAACTGGCCTGAGGCATTGCGGCGTCGCAACGTGTGGTGCCGCACAGCGCCCGACACGGCAGATCGGTAAGCGTCCCGGGTAATCAGTTGCTTTCATTGGTGACGGACTCGGGGTAAATGACAGTCGGTCCCAGCGTCCACGAGAGGTCTCCCGCTTCGGGTGCCACCTGCCAGGTCGTGAGGACCCCGACCTCGACCAACTGGTTGAGTAGCGAAGGAAGCGCGGCGGCGGGAAACCCGCACTCGCGCGCGATCTGGTCCATGTCTGTCATTCCGTGACCGCGTCCTCGGGGCGTGCGGGCGACGATGAATAGGGCGGCGAGTTGAAGGAGCGGGATGGAACTGGCGCGTGCGCGGCAGACGCTCCGCATTGCCCAATCGGCAGCGCGGAGCCGGTCGGGGCGGGCCGGGTGCTGAGTGAGTAGACCCGCGTCGAGAATCTGAACTGCAACTGCGCGCTTGTCGGAAGGGAACGTGCGCAGAAGCCCTGCTTCCTTGAGCTCACGCCACGAATCAGTAGCAGATTCGAGGCGAAGGCTGCGCAGCACTCCGTAGGGCAGCCTTACTTGAGCCGATTCGTTCATGCGCAGTGCACACTGCAGGGCGAGCATGCGGGCGCCAGCTCCCGTTTCGGCAGGCAGGGCCGCGGCGAGATAGTTGAGCATCTCGCGTACCCGGGTCTGGCTGTCGGGCCCTTTCGGGCATCGCCTCCGTCGAGTGTTTGCTCGTCCGGACGACGTAGCCGTGGCGGTCAGAATCGTGTCGGGGACCACGGCTGCTTCCGAGGTAGCTGCGGCACATGCAGTGCATGCGTCGGTGAGTCGCCACAGCCGTCCGCCGCGCTCGCGCGCCAGCAAGAGCCGGATGGGGCCCTGGCATCCGCGATGACGGCGGTGCCAACAGCAGCCCCGCTCGTGGCACTGGCATGTCCGCAGGTGTGGTGGCACTGGGGTCCGGCGTGCGTGCAGGGCCAGGTGGGCCAGGGCCTCGGCGCGAGCCGAGGGGCCGTCGAGCAGTCGGCTGTCGTGGGTGCACTGCTGGCACACGAGAACCGGGCCGCCAGGCTGTGGGCGCAGTTCCACTGTCCAGATGCGCCGCACTCCGGGATGGGAGAAGTGGAGCCTCATGGCGCGTGCGCTCCTCCTGTCGTTTCCGCGCCGGCCCCCGGCGAGCTGGGATCAGCCGCCCACGGTAGTGCAGACCCCTGCCCTCTGCTTAGCCGCCCGCTGACGGAAATTAGGGCAGAGGTCTGCACTGACAGGGCAGGTGTCTGCACCGTCGGATGGTCAGGTGACGATCTTCCCGCCCGATCCGGACTTCGACGCTCTGCGTCTGGAGCTCGCCCGGCTGCGCGCGGCGCGGGGATGGACGTACGACGAGTTGGCCGCCCGGAGTGGCCTGGCCAGACGGACCCTTATCGAGATCGAGCAAGGTCGCACGATCGGCACCCTCAACACCTGGCACGCCCTCGCTCACGCGCTCAGCACACCTCTCGACGAACTCTTCGGTGCCCTCTGTCGTGGCCATGAACCACCCCGACGGACGGACGGCTGACGGACTACCGGGGCTTGCTCGGCGATCACCCGATCAGGTAGGCCGACGCGAACGTTTGGTCGATGCCTCGAATGTGTGTAGCCGTGGATGGGGCCGTTCGGTGGACTCCATCGGCCTGAGCGTCGCCCGCGCGGTGTGTTGCCTGGCACCTTCACGCGTATGTACTCCTCATCCACGCGCCGACACTGCGACAGCAGCCCCGTTCAGGCCCGCCGACGACGCTCTTTGCGTGTCGACCCTGACAGCCCCACCCGGCTTCTGCGCTGTGCCCAGCGCGACCGTTGCCGCGAGTGCGGCAACCCTGTCGAGTGGTACGAGCGAGTTTGTGACCGCCCTATCCGCCTGCATCCACGAGAGTTGCCGGTGGCCGAGGTCCCCGCTGACTATCGCTGGCACGTCAGCTCCGGCCTTGCCCATCCCGCCGGGGACGGCACCGCTTGGTGCCGACTGGCCCACGCCGTCATCTGCCCCGCCCGCGACGGCACCACCGTCATCGAGCCCACCCTGACCGGACTGCGGCGGGCGTTGGCGGTGAACACACGTCGCCTGACGGACGCAGGCGCCTTCGTTCCGGCCGCAGCCTCAGAGCTGCCGGCGGTACAACAGAACGCCTGCCGACCCGCGAGGCCCATCGTCCAGATCCTGTACGTCCGCTACCTCGCCGCACGCTCCGTGGACGAGATCCAGTGCGTTGCCCAGACACGGCACCGAGACCGCTGCACCCGCACGATGCTTGCTTCAGACGGCCCCGCGGGTGTCTGGACCCTGGTTCCTGCCACAGCCACGCAAGGGCAACTGGCACTTCCTGCTGAGGTGATGGCTCTCTACGACCTCTCCTCCCTGCCGTACGCCGAGCAACTGCGCTGGCGCACGCAGCGCTGCCCTCAGCACGCCGCCGCCCCGACGGCAGGTGATCTCGCACTGACCGACTGGGAGCCCTTCGACCCGCTCGTCCACCACGCCTACGTGAACCCTCGGCTTCCCACCCATGGACGCCGACCACTCCCGGACGGTGAGGCGCGGAAGGCGGTCCGGCGATGAGACGGCAACACGCTGTCGAGATCATCCTGACCAGGCCAGTCACCCGCGGAGAGCTTCAGCAAGCCTGCCGTGCGGTGCCGCTCGCAGCGAACGCCGACCACACCCGGCTGATGACCGTGCGCCACGCCAAGTCGCCCGGCCAGGCGCTGCGGTCACTTCGCGGGGAGCTTGATCGACTCCTGCCCATCGACGTGCTCACAACTCACTACCCCGACCGGTCCGGCCAAGTTCTGCTCAATGTCGTCCTTCCTCGTGCCATGTGCTCGACGGTCCGTCATGCTGCGGCAGCCCGGGGACAGAAGCCTGGAGTCTTCCTCGGCCGGGCTGTCGTAGCGGCTCTTCAGCGGAACGAGCGGGAACGCACTCGGCAACTGACCGTGCAGCTCACGAACCTCCTCGCCCACCACGCACCTGAAGACGTGCTGGCCTGCACGGTCCACGTCCTGCTGCGTAGCCGCGACCCGGCTTCCCTGCATTCACACGACGAGAACGGCTCACAGCCGACCCCTTAGCCCGTCTCATTCGCGGAGCTCCTGTTGCACACACCCACCGACGAACAGTTCCACGCCGTCGACGCCTTCCGCGACGGTCAACACCTCGTGCTGCAAGCCGGCGCAGGCACCGGGAAGACCAGCACACTGTGCCTGCTTGCCGCGAGTACCGACCGCCGTGGCCGCTACCTCGCCTTCAACAAGGACATCGCCACCGACGCGGCAAGCCGATTCCCACGTTCCGTGCTGTGCAAGACCGCGCATGCGACGGCCTATGCAGCCATCGGCCACCGCTTCGCTCGCCGCCTCAGCAGTCCTCGCCAACCTGCGTGGCGGATCGGACAGGCCCTCGGCATCAGGTCCCCCGTCCGTATCGGTGACCACGAGATCAGCCACAGGGCACTGTCCCACGCCGTGCTGCGTACAGTGACCCGCTTCTGCCAGTCCGCAGACCAGGCTCTGGCACCCCACCACGTACCGGTCCTGCGCAGACTCGGAACACCGGCTGAGCGTGCCCAACTCGCCGCCGCAGTCATGCCCTTCGCTGGGAAGGCTTGGAAAGACCTCAAGAATCACGAGGAAGGTGTGGTGCGCTTCGAGCACGACCATTACTTGAAGATGTGGGCCCTGACCGAACCGAAGATCGAGGCCGACTTCTTGTTCCTCGATGAAGCCCAGGACACCAACCCTGTGCTTGAGCAGGTCTTCGGCGCTCAACGCGGCCACGCCCAGCTGGTGATGGTCGGCGACTCCGCCCAGGCCATCTACGGGTGGCGTGGTGCCCGGGACGTGATGACAGGCTTCGAGGCCACCCATCTGACCTTGACCCGTTCCTTTCGCTTCGGCCCTCTCCTCGCCGAACAGGCCAACCGTTGGCTCGCGTTCACCGATGCGCCGATCCGGCTGACCGGCACCGACACGATTCCGACGAGAGTCGGCCCCGTGGCCTGTCCGGACGCGGTGCTGTGCCGCACCAACATTGGCGCCATGACCGAAGTCTTGAGGCAGTTGGAAGCGGGTCGCCGGGTCGCTCTGACACGGGGTGGGCAGACTCTTGTCGCGCTGGCGCGCGCTGCCCAAGACCTCAGGGACGGTCGTCGCACTTCCCACCCTGAACTGGTTCTTTTCGCCTCCTGGGGTGAGTTGCAGGACTACGCGGAGCACGATGCGGCCGGGCGGGATCTCCAGCCGTTCGTGGAACTGGTCGACACGCACGGTCCCGAAGCCATCATCGCCGCCGTCGACGCCCTGACCGACGAGAGCAAAGCCGAGGTCACGGTCTCCACCGCACACAAGGCAAAGGGCAGGGAGTGGCCCGAAGTGAGAATCGCCGACGACTTTCCCCCGCCGCCGGACAGCGACCGCCAGGACGACAGCGGCTGTCCGATCCCGGAGCCCGTGAGCGATATCAACGCGCGCCTCGCCTACGTTGCTGTCACTCGCGCCCGCCGTCAGCTGGACCTCGGAGGGCTCGCATGGATCGAGAGTCATCCAGGTGCTGTTGAAGGTCCGTGACAAGCAGAAGCGTATGGCATCCGAGACTCTGCGGAAGGGGTGGCACGTCGGGTACATCGGGGACGTACCGGGTTTGCTCGCGCTTGGCTTCGGAGCGCATTTCGATGGTGAGTTTGGTCGGGTCGATGAGGCCGTTGCACCACATGAGGCCGATGCTGGGGACGATCAAGCGTATGGCGGTGTGGATCTGCCCGACCCCACCGTCTGGGGAGACGGGGATCTTCACGCCGATCTGAGTGGCGGGGATGAGGAACTCGTGGACGGTGGCGTTGACTCAGTGGCGGGCCGAATGACTGTCGGCGGAAAGGGACCTCGCCAGGGGTGCCGTTCGTTATCGCGTGACGGGCCGATCCGCTGTCGAGCGGGGCGCCGCGCCAAGGCCTGAGGTCTCGGAGTTGAGCCGTCCCGATCGGAAGGGCTCCACCTGGTGGGGCAGTTCGGCGAAGCCCGCGTCCGCCAGCGCCACGGCGAGCCCGGGGAGCGCGGAGATCCGGTCGACGAGCGAGGCGTCCACTTCCAGGCGGGCGGTGTCCCCCAGGTCGCGGACCCGGAGGTCGGTCACTGTCAGGCCGGCGTCGGCCAAGAGCGCGCGCACCGCGGTCTCGGCCCGGTCAACGCGGGCCAGGCGGTGCGGGGTGACCTCGATGCCGTAGCGGATGCGGCTGGCCAGACAGGGCGTCGCGGGTTTGTTCCAGGTCGGCAGTGACCAGTGCCTGCTCAGCAGGCGCACCTCCGCCTTGGTCAGGGCGGTGTCGAGGAGCGGGGTGTGGATGCCGCGTTCCCGGCCGGCCCTGATGCCCGGGCGATGGGGGTCCCGGGCATCGTCCGCGTTGGTGCCGGTGGCCACCGACTCGTATCCGTGGTCGTGGGCGAGCACCGTGATGGTGTCCAGGACCTCGGACTTGCAGAAGTAGCAGCGGTCGGGGCCGTTGGCGCGGTAGCCGGGACGGGTCAGTTCGCTGGTGTGCGGGGTGAGATGAGTGACGCCGAGGTCTGTGGTCAGGCGGCGGGCGTGCGGCAGTTCACCGGCGGCCAGGCTCTCCGACACGGCGGTGACGGCGAGAACCCGCTCCGGGCCGACGGCACGTACGGCGGCGGCGAGAACGAGGGCGGAGTCCGCGCCGCCCGAATAGGCCACGGCAACGGCGCCGATGGCGCGCATGCGCTCCAGAAGCCGGTCGGCGAGGACGTCGGCGGGTGCGAGCGCGGCCGCTCCTTTGTCTGTGACGGTCATGGTTGTCCTCCTGCGAGAAGGTCGGTGTGCCGAGGGGCGGCGGTCCGGCCGCTCCCCGCGAGTGCGCGTGCCGCGACGGTCCGGAGGGGCACGCCCAGGGCTGCGGCGACGGAGGCGAGGTCGTCGTGTTCGGGTTTGGCACCGTGCGGACCGTGCTTGATCCGAACCGGGTGGCCGTCCACGTGCACGGTCTCGAAGTCCCGCGGCAGCGCGGTGCGGGTGGCGTCGACGCGGCGGATGCCGAGACTGCCGGTCTCCGACAGGACGAGGTCGCGCAGCCGACGCTCGTCCTCGCGGGTGGTCAGGACGTGCAGCACGTGCGCGGGGCGGCTTTTCTTCATCACGGCGGGCGTCACCCAGGCGTCGAGAGCACCGGACTCCATCGCCCGGGTGATGGTGTGTCCGAGGATCTCGCCGGTGACGTCGTCGAGGTTGGTCTCCAGAACGACGACGTCCTCCGCCGGAGGGTCCTGACTCGAAGTTGCCGGGGTGGGGACTCCCAGGGTCACCGACGTGACGTTGGCCCGGTCCGACAGGCGGCGGGTGCCCGCCCCGTACCCGGTGCGGCCCAGGGTCATGGGCGGCGGCGGTTCGTACCGTGCCCCGAGCGCGCGCAGCAGTGCGGCGCCGGTGGGCGTCACCGTTTCGCCGGGCAGATCGCTGCCCATGACGGCCGCTCCGGCGAGCAGCGCCAGCGTGGCGGGTGCCGGGCAGGGCAGTACTCCGTGTGCCGAGCTCACCCGCCCCCTGCCCAGCGGGAGCCGTGCGCTGAAGACATCGGAGACGCCTAGGGCGTGCAGGGCCGCCGCGACGCCGACGATGTCGACAAGGGTGTCGTGGCCGCCGAGTTCGTGGAGGTGGACGGTGGCGGGGTCGGCGCCGTGCAGGCGGCCCTCCACCTCGGCGACGGCGGTCACGGTGGCGACCGCGAGGGCGGCGACAGGTTCGGGGGTGGCTCGGGAGGCGAGGCGGATGACTTCGGCGGCCTGCCGCTCGGTGCACGGGTCGGTGACTTCCACGTGGACCCGGGTGGCGGCCAGCCCGTGGTCGGTGACGCGCTCGGCGGTCAGTTCCCAGCCGGTGAGACCCGTGGCGGCGATCGAGGACCGGATCGCGTCCAGCGGTGCTCCGGCGTCGATGAGGGCGGCCAGGAGCATGTCTCCGGCCAGCCCGGTGAACGGGTTGATCCAGACGATCACCGGAGGCCTCCGGGTGTGTTCACAGAGCTCTGGGCGATGCGGTGAACCGCCATCGCGGCCGAGAAGCCAGAGTCGATGTTGACCACGGTCACCCCGGCGGCACAGGAGGCGTGCATGGCGAGCAGTGCCGTGACGCCCTCCAGGGATGCGCCGTACCCGGTGGAGACCGGCACGGCGACGACCGGTGCGCGCACCAGACCGCCCACGACACTGGCGAGGGCGCCCTCCATCCCGGCCACGACGATCAACGCGTCGGCGGCCTGGAGCCGGTCACGCACCTGGAGGATCCGGTCGAGGCCGGCCACCCCCACGTCGTGGATGGCGGTGGTGTCCAGGCCGACGGCGGCGGCCACGGCGGTGGCTTCGGCGGCAACGGGCCGGTCCGAGGTACCCGCGGCCACCACCGTCACGCAGAAGTCCCCGGCCGGAGACGGCCGCCAGTACAGCAGCCGGGCCTCGGCGTCGTACGTTCCCGGGCCGTGTGGCTGACCGTTGTGCGTTCCCGGGCCGTGTCGCTGCCCGTCGTACGGCCCCGGGCCGCGCGTCTCCTCGTCGTGCGCGCCCGGAGCCAGCCGTGCCATGACGGCCTCGGCGGTCTCCGCTTCGATCCGGGTGACGAGGACGGGACCGGTGTTGTGTTCCAGTAGCCCGGTGACGATGCCGCTGATCTGCTCGACTGTCTTGCCGGGCCCGTAGACGACCTCGGGGAGTCCCTGCCGGGCCTCGCGGGCGAGGTCAAGCCGGGCGAAGCCCAGGTCCAGTACTCCGCTCATGCCCCGCTCCTGTCGACGTACGGGATGGTCTGCGGTCCTTCGGGCAGGACGCAGAGACGGGCGCCGGGACCCGCTGCGGCCAGCGCCTCGGCGACGGTGGCCGAGATGTCGCGGGTCTGTCGCAGGTGGGCGGTGGCCAGTTCGGCGTCGCTCAGGAAGCCGGTGTGCATGACGACCCGGCTGCCGGACTGGATACGCGCCTGGATCTGCACCTGCCACTGGTCGGGCACGGTTTCGGTGCGGGCGCTGATGTCGTCGAACAGGGCCTGAGGGGACGGAGCGGAGGCCAGGACCTCCCGGTAGGAGCCGTGGTCGGGGAAGCCGTCGCGGCACTCGGCCGCGCAGACGATCATGCCGCCGGGTTTGACCACCTGGTAGGCGGCGGACATGCCCTTGACCGCCTGGTAGAGGTTCTGGTCCAGCGGGAAGCCGGAATTGGTGGTGACGACGACGTCGAACGGCGCCTCGACCGGCCGCATCGCCATGTGCTTCGCCGTGGCTGTGGCCGCGGCGTGCATCGGCGCCAGATCGCCTCCGAAGGCGGCCACGATGTCTTTGTCCCGGTTGAGCACCACGTCCAGCGAGAAGGTGACTCCGGTCGCTTCGGCGATGGCCCGTACGTCGTCATGGACGGGGTTGCCGTGGGTGTTGCCCCAGGTGGCGCGCGGGTCGCCGATGCGGGCCGCGTCGTGCAGGACGAGGACCGTCTCCAGCGCGGCCAGGCCGGGGGCCACGAGTTTCGGACCGCCCGAGAAGCCGGCGAAGAAGTGCGGTTCGACGAAGCCCGTGGTGATGCGGACGTCCGCTTCGGCCCACGCACGGTTCAGCCAGACCGGGACGCCGTTGCCGTACGTCCCCATCCAGGTCAGTTGTCCGGGGTCGCGGGCGTCGTGGTTGACGATGCGTACGGCGTCCACGACCTCGTCGCCGAACATCTCGCGCAGTTCCGTCTCGCCGTTGCCCCGGTGGGTGCCGGTGGCGACGAGGATCACCACGTCCTCCAGACGGACGATCCCTTCGAGTTCGGCGAGGACGGCGGGGATCATCAGATGGCGTGGCTGGGGGCGGGTGCCGTCGCAGGCCGAGATCGCCACCGTCTGCCCCGGTCGTACCCGTTCGCGCAGCGGGGGCCCGGCGACGGGGGAGCGCAACGCCTCGCGCAGTACGGCCATTTGGTCCCCGGCGGCCTCGTGGTGAACGGGTTCGACGACGGTCGCCGTCCGCGGATCCACCTCGATGTCGAGCCCCGACTGCCCGTAGGCCAGACGTATCTTCACAGGTTTTCCTTCCGCAGTCGGTAGGCGCGGGCCGCTGTGCCGCCGAAGACCTCGGCACGTTCGGCGGCGGTCAGCCGGTCGGTCACTTCCTCGGCCGCGCGGACGGCCTCTCCGTAGGAGGCGGCCAGCAGGCACACCGGCCAGTCGGAGCCGAACATCACACGGGACGGGCCGAAGGCGTCCAGCACTTCATCGGCGTACGGTCGCAGGTCCGCGACGGTCCAGCCGGTGCGGTCCGCCTCGGTGACCATGCCGGACAGCTTGCAGAACACGTTGGGTTCGGCGGCCAGTTCACGGATCAGTGAGGACCACGGCCGCAGTTCGCCGGAGGCGATGGGCGGCTTGGACAGGTGGTCGAGGACGAAGGCCAGCTCGGGCAGTGCCCGTGCGGTGGCGATGGCGGCGGGGAGTTGGTGCGGGAGGGTGAGCAGGTCGTAGGCGAGACCCGCATCCGCCACTCTGCCCAGTCCACGCCGGACGTCCGCCCGGTTCAGCCAGCCCGGATCCGCCTCGCCCTGCACCAAGTGCCGGATCCCCACCAGGAGTTCACCTCCGGTGCCCGTCCGCAGGGCGGCCAGTGTGTCCGCGAGGCGGTCCGAGGTGAGGTCCGTCCAGCCGACGACACCGGCGACCAGGTCCGCCGCCCCCGCCAGGGACAGGAACTCCGCCGTCTCGTCGGCATCGGGGAGGACCTGGACCAGGATCGTCCGGTCGATGCCCGCCGCCGCGGCCTCCGGTGCGAGGTCGTCGAGGGTGAAGTCACGGCGTACGGCTGCCATGTCGGGGGCGTCCAGCCAGTCGTGTGCGCGACGGCTCGGGCCGGCAGCGGTCCCGGGCGCTCTCGGAGCCGTCTCTGCAACAGGCGTCGCGGGCCGGGGCCGCCAGACGTGGTGGTGTGCGTCGATCCGTGTCATGGCCGGGCCCCCGTCAGGGCGTCGAGTTCGGCCCACAACTCCGCGGGGATCTCCGTCGTGGCGTGCGCGATGTTCTCCGTGACCTCCAGTGGACTGCGCGCGCCGAGGACCACGCCGGTGACCGCCGGGTGGCGCAGCGGGAACTGCAGCGCGGCGGCGGCCAGCGGCACCCCGTGGGCTGCGCACCGCTCGGCCAGGGACCGGGCGCGGCGCAGCACGTCGGCGGGGGCCGGGGCGTAGTCGTAGGTGGCGCCCGGGGACGGGTCGGCGAGGATGCCGCTGTTGAAGACGCCGCCGACCAGGACGCCCACCCCGCGCTCGGCGCACAGCGGCAGCAGCACCTCGGCGGCGCTGCGGTCCAGCAGGGAGTAGCGGCCGGCGACGAGTACGCAGTCGAGGTCGGTCTCGGTGACGAGGCGGGTGAGCATCGCCGTCTGGTTCATGCCCGCGCCGATCGCCCGGACCGCTCCCTGGTCGCGCAGCCGGGCCAGTGCCGGGTACGCCCTCTTGAGCGCGTCCTCCCAGTGGTCGTCCGGGTCGTGGATCAGGACCGTGTCGAAGGCTTCGAGACCGGACCGCTCAAGGCTCTCGGCGAGCGATCGGTAGACGCCCTCGGCGCTGTAGTCGCGCACCCGGACCAGCCCGCGTTCGCCGTGGAACGCCTCGTCCCCGAGGGCGGCGTCGCCCGGCACGAGCAGTCGTCCCACCTTGGTGGACACGGTGAACTCGGTGCGCGGGCGGCCGGTGTCGGCGAGGAAGGATCCCAGCCGCCGTTCCGCGAGCCCGGCGCCGTAGTGCGGGGCGGTGTCGAAGTAGCGGACACCGGCCGTCCAGGCGGCGTCGAGCGTGGCGGTGGCCTGCTCGTCGCCGACCGCCGAGAACAGCCCGGCCAGCGGTGCGGTGCCCAGGCCGAGACGGCTGACGGTGACCCCGGAGCGGCCGAGCGGGACGCGCTCGGTGAACCAGGTCGGGCTCGCGGAGGTCATCAGGCCTGTCCGAGGACGTGCCGCTGGCGGCCGAGCCGGTCGATCTCCACCTCGACCACGTCACCGGCGACCAGATAGGGGAAGTCGTTGGCGCCGAAGGCCACGCCGGCCGGGGTGCCGGTGCTGATCACGTCTCCGGGGTCCAGCACCATGAACTGGCTCAGGTACCAGACGATGTGGCGCACCCCGAAGATCATGTTCTTGGTGTGGCCGTCCTGGCGCAGTTCGCCGTTGACCCACAGCCGCATGGCCAGCCCCTGCGGGTCGCCGGTCTCGTCGGGGGTGACCAGCCAGGGGCCGAGCGGGTTGAACGTCTCGCAGGACTTGCCCTTGTCCCACTGCCCGCCCCGCTCGTGCTGGAAGGCGCGCTCGCTGACGTCGTCGGCGATCGCGTAGCCCGCGACGACGTCGTCCGCCTCCTCCGGCGAGTCCAGGTAGCGCGCGGTGCGGCCGATGACCACGGCGAGTTCGATCTCGTAGTCCGTCTTCTCGCTGGTGCGCGGTACGAGCACGGTGTCGTCGGGGCCGACGACCGTGTTGGCGGCCTTCATGAAGACGACCGGTTCGGCAGGGGGCGGTGTGTCCGTCTCCGCAGCGTGATCGACGTAGTTGAGCCCGATGCACACCACCTTGCCGGGGCGTGCCACCGGGGCGCCGACCCGCAGGCCGGCGATGTCCGTGTGCGGCAGCGCGTTCTCCGCCAGGGCGGCACGGACGCGTTCCACGCCGCCCTCGGCCAGGAACGCACCGTCGATGTCGACGGTCAGCGGACTCAGATCTCTCGCGGTGCCGTCGGAGTCAAGGACCACGGGCCGCTCGGAGCCCGCCGGGCCCACGCGCAGAAATCTCATCGGTACTCCTCAGTGAGGTGAAGACGCCCGCCCGGTGACCTGGCAATTCGGTACCCGGGAACGGGACATGAAGATTGAAAATGGACAGAGGGTGGAAGGGGGCCGGGGGAAGGAAGCGCCTAAACGGCTGAGTCGTCCCCGGGGAGCCGGCCGCCCCGTGCCAGGTGCTCGCGCAGCCATCGCTCGGTGGTGCTGACGTGCATCAGCGCCGCCGCCTGGGCGAGCACGGCATCACCGTCGGCCAGCGCCTGGTAGATCGCCTCGTGTTCGGCGAGGGTGCGGCCGGCGGCGTTGTCGTCGACCAGTCCCCGCCAGACACGGGCACGCAGCGTCCGGCCGGAGATGCCCTCCAGGAGGGTGGCCAGCGTGGCGTTGCCGGTGGCCGCGACCACGGCCCGGTGGAAGGCGGCGTCGTGCTCGTTGAGGCGCTCCACGTCGTCGCGGGCCGCCCGCATCGCGTCCAGGTGTCGCTCCACCTCGCCGAGCTCGGTGGCCGAGATCCGCGTGGCGGCCAGCGCCGTGGCGACGGGCTCGAACAGTCGGCGCACCTCGGTGAGCTCCAGCAACGTGTCGCCGTGCAGCAACTCCACCGCGGATCCGATGCTGCTCAGCAGCAGCTCCGGTTCCAGGGTGGTCACGTAGGTGCCGTCCCCGCGCCGGATCTCCAGCACCCGCGCGACGACCAGCGCCTTCACCGCCTCCCGCATCAGGTTGCGGGACAGGCCCAGCTCCGCGGCGAGCTGTTGCTCGGGCGGAAGTTTGGCCCCGGGGAGCAGCTCGCCCGACTGGATGAGGTCCCGGATGCGGTCGATGGCCTTGTCGGTCAGTGACATGCGTGGCCGTCCCCTCGTCGTTGCGTGCGCAGCGGCACCGTAGCAATACATCCCATGACGTTGGAAGACATGGGATGACTGAATCGGCTGCCGCAACCACGAAAATTTCGTGAATGTCGCAGGTCAGAAGCGAAATAATCCGACTCTCTCCAATCCAGCTATGGACACAGCGGCGAACGAAGACTAAAAATCCATCCCATGTCCGAAGACTGCTGTTGCAGCGCGGACATGCCATGGACACATGACGATGGGTGGTTGCCATGACCCCGAAACGACACCTCGGCCTCCCGGCCACGAAGGCCGGTCACCATGAGTGAACTGATCAGCGCTGTCGACGCGGTCGACGTACGGTTCCCGACCTCTCTGGAACTCGACGGCTCCGACGCGATGAACCCCGAACCCGACTACTCGGCCGCCTATGTGACGATCCGTACGAGCGGCGGCGACGAGGGTTATGGGCTCGCCTTCACCGTGGGGCGCGGCAACGACGTGGAGGTCGCCGCCGTACGTGCGCTGGCCCCGCTGGTGGTCGGCCTGTCGGTGGAAGAGGTCCTGAACGACCTCGGCGGTTTCTCCCGGCGGTTGACCGGCGACAGCCAACTGCGCTGGCTGGGCCCGGAGAAGGGGGCCATCCACATGGCCGCCGCGGCGATCGTGAACGCCGTGTGGGACCTGTACGGCCGCCGTACGGGGAAGCCGGTCTGGCAGTTGCTGGCCGAACTGTCCCCGGAGCAGTTGGTCGACCTGGTCGACTTCCGCTATCTGCAGGACGCGCTGACCCGCGACGAGGCCCTGGACATCCTGCGCCGCGCCGAACCGGGCCGCGCCGAACGCGCCGCGCACCTGCTGGAGCACGGTTATCCGGCGTACACGACGACACCCGGCTGGCTCGGCTACGACGACGAGAAGCTGGTGCGGCTGTCGAAGGAAGCGGTCGCCGACGGGTTCTCCCAGATCAAGCTGAAGGTCGGCGCCGAACGCGCGGACGACGAGCGCCGGATGCGGCTGGCCCGCGAGGCGGTCGGCCCGGACATCAGGATCGCCGTCGACGCCAACCAGGCGTGGGGCGTCCAGCAGGCCATCGACTGGATGCGGGCGCTCGTGCCCTACGACCCGTACTGGATCGAGGAACCCACCTCCCCGGACGACATCCTCGGCCACGCCGCCATCCGCAAGGCGCTGGCGCCCGTGAAGGTGGCCACCGGTGAGCACACCCACAACCAGGTGATGTTCAAGCAGCTGCTCCAGGCCGGTTCGCTCGACATTCTCCAGATGGACGCGAGCCGCACTGCGGGCGTCACCGAGAACGTCGCCATCCTGCTGCTGGCCGCCAAGTTCGGCGTCCCGGTCTGCCCGCACGCCGGCGGGGTCGGCCTGTGCGAGATGGTGCAGCACTTGGCGATGTTCGACTATGTCGCCGTCAGCGGCACCACCGAGAACCGCGTGATCGAGTACGTCGACCATCTGCACGAGCACTTCACCGATCCCGTACGCATCCGGGAAGGCCACTACCTCGCGCCGACCGCCCCCGGTATCAGCGCCGAACTGCACCCGGACTCCGTGGCGGCCCACCGCTACCCCGAGGGCCCGGTGTGGGAAGCGAAGGCCGCGACATGAGCACGGACGAGTTCGCCGGGCTGACCGCGCTGGTCACCGGTGGCGCCTCCGGCATCGGCCTGGCCACCGCTCAGTTGCTCGCCGCACGTGGGGCACGCGTGGCCTGCCTCGATCTCAAGCCGGACGACGTACCCGAACCCCTCATCGGGATACAGGCCGACGTGGCGGACGACACCGGCGTACGGACGGCCGTCGAGGAGGCCGCCCGCAGGCTCGGGGGCATCGACATCCTCGTCAACAACGCGGGGATCGGCGCCCAGGGCACGATCGAGGACAACACCGACGACGAGTGGCGTCGCGTCTTCGAGGTCAACGTCTTCGGCATGGTGCGGGTGACCCGTGCCGCGCTGCCGCACCTGCGGCGCTCGCACAGCGCGGCCGTCGTCAACACCTGCTCCATCGCGGCCACGGCGGGGCTGCCCGACCGGGCCCTGTACTCGGCCACGAAGGGCGCCGTCCTCTCCCTCACCAGGGCGACCGCCGCCGACCTCGTGCACTTCGGGATCCGCGTCAACTGCGTCAATCCCGGTACGGCCGACACCCCCTGGGTCGGGCGCCTGCTGGACAGCGCCGCCGACCCCGAGGCCGAACGCGCCGCCCTGAACGCCCGTCAGCCCATGGGCCGCCTGGTCAGCGCGGAAGAGGTTGCTGCGGCCATCGCCTACCTGGCGAGCCCGCTCTCCGGCTCCACCACCGGCACCGATCTCGCCGTCGACGGCGGCATGCACGGACTGCGGATCCGCCCGCGCGCCTGAACACGGCTGTCCGGCATACCGCAGCAGCAAGGAGATCGAGAAGGCGTTGTCATTCGGGAGTCGAGGACCGCACGCGTCACTTCACCGCTCCGAACAACAGGCCACGCACCAGACTGCGCTGGCACACCCAGCCGAGAATGACGACGGGGATGCTCACCACGGTGGCGACGGCGGCTACTTGGGCGGTGTAGAGCTCACCGAAGGACAGGAACTTCTGCATGAACAGGGGCAGCGTGGAGGTGGTCGTCGTGAGGTTGACCGCGTAGAAGTACTCGTTCCAGGAGAACACGCAGCACAGCAGGGCCGTTGACCACAGGCCGGGTCGGACCAGCGGAAGCACGATGCTGCGCATGATGCGTATCCGGCCGGCCCCGTCGATCGCCGCGGCTTCGAGTACCTCGCCGGGTACCTCCTGGAGGAACGAGCGGATCATCCATACGGCAAGCGGGAGGTTCATGCCCAGGTGCAGGATCAGCAGCACCACCACGGTGTTCAGCAGGTGCAGGTGCTGGGCGACCACGTAGATCGGGATGATGCCCGCGGCGACGGGCATCATCTTGGTGCTGATGAAGAAGAACAGCACGTCCTGCGTCTTACGGACCGGCCGCACCGACAGGGCGTAGGCGGCAGGGGTGGCCAGCAGCAGTACCAGGATCGTCGAGACGACGGCGACGACGATCGAGTTGCCCGCGTATGCCCAGAAGCCTGCCTGGAACGTGCTCCGGTAGTGCTCCAGTGTCGGGTGGAACACGAGCTTGGGTGAGGGCGACGCCGCATCGGTCTCGGTTTGGAAGCTCTTGAGCAGCATGTACGCGATCGGCGAGAACAGAACGAGCGATCCGAGCCAGCCGAGTACGGCCACGGGCCAACTGGCCTGGTCGTTGGCAGGTCGGCGCCGACGCCGGCGCGGGCGGTTGTGTGGCCCGGGAGAGACAGTCTTCTTCTCCGATGGGTGCAGGGCCGTGGCGGTCATCGTCGTCCTTCCTTCTGGAAGATGCCGGACAGCAGGCGTAGCGCCGGCAGCGCGAGTGCGATGGTGAGCACCAACGTGACCAGCCCGTATGCCGAAGCGGTGCCGAAGTCGAAGGAGTTGAACGCACGCAGATACACGTAGTAGGTGATGTTGGTCGTCCCGAACGCGGGACCACCGGCCGTGAGCAGGGCGATCTCGCCGAACGTCTGGATGATGTTCATGCTGAGCAGCAGCGCGGTCAGTTCGAGAAAGGGTCGCAGGTGCGGGAGGACAACGTTGCGGAACTGCTGCCACCAGTTCGCGCCGTCGACGCGTGCGGCCTCCAACTGATCGTCTGGCAGCGCCTGCAGTCCGGCGAGCAGCACGAGCATCGCGAACGGTGTCCACCGCCACGAGGTGATCATGATGATGGAGAGCATCGACTGCTCGCTCAGCCAGTTCACGCGCGGCAGCCCGACGGAATCGGTGAGCCAGCCGAGGAGTCCGAAGGAGGGGTCGAACATGGCGCTGCGCCAGAACAGTGTGACCGCCACGGGCATGACGAAGAACGGTGTGATGGCGAGCGTGCGGGCGATGCCGCGCCCCGGGAACTTCTTCTGCAGCAGCATCGCCAGGACCAGCCCGACGAGCATGCTGGCGATCGTCGCGCCGCCGGTGAGGACCACCGTGTTCTTGATGGCCTTCCAGAACGTGTCGTCGCCGAAGGTGGTCCGGAAATTGTCGAGGCCGGCGAAGCCCTTGTGGCCGGGGTTGAGCAGGTTCCAGTGTTGCAGCGAGTACCAGATGGTCAGGGCGAACGGGATCTGTGTCAGCACGAGCGTGATGACGAGTGCCGGCAGCAGTGGGGCGCGTCGGCTCCACGACCCGCGCCGGGTTGGTGACTTCACCGGGACAGCCGGCTGGCTGATGGTGGTCATGGCTCACTTCCTCCTGAGAGTCGGGCGGCGTGATGGGCTGTTGCACCTCTCACGCCGCCCAGCTGCGGCTACTTGAGGTAGCCGGCCTTCTTGACCACGGACTCGGTGTAGGACTGGGACTTCTTCAGCGCCTGCTGCACGCTCTGGGTGCCGGCGATGGCTCCCGCGACCTGCTGCGAGACGTAGTCACCGATGTCGGTGAACTCGGGGATCTGCACGTACTGCACTCCGGTGTAGGGCACCGGATCGACGGTCGGCTGCTTCGGGTTGGCGGCGTTGATCGAGGCCAGGGTCAGATCGGCGTAGGACTTGGCCGCGCTCTGGTACTGCGGGATCGAGTAGGTCGAGGTGCGCGAACCGGGCGGGACGGAGTCCCAGCCGGCCTTGGTGCCGGCGAGTTTGATGTACTCCTTGCTGGTCGCCCAGGAGATGAACTTCCAGGCGGCGTCCTTGTGCTTGCTGGACTGGGTGATGCCCAGCCCCCAGGACCACAGCCAGCCGGACGCCTTGGTCTGATCCACGGGCGCCATCGCGAACCCGAGGTTGTTCTTCACCTGCGCGGTGGCCTCCTGCAAGGCGGATCCGGCGAAGACCGTGTCGTCGTACCACATCGCGGTCTTGCCCTGGGCGATCTGCTGGAGGCAGCCCTCCCAGCCGTCCTTGGCCGCGTCCTGCTGGCCGTGCGCGCGCAGCAGGTCGACGTAGAACTTCACGGCCTTCTCGGTTGCGGGCGAGGTGAGTTGCGGCTGCCACTTCTCGTCGAACCAGCGGCCGCCGAAGGTGTTGATGACGGTGGTCAGGGATGCCAGGTTCTGGCCCCAGCCGGGCAGGCCGCGCAGGCAGATGCCGGAGACGCCGTCCTTCTTGTCGTCCAACTTGGCCGCAGCCGCCGCGACCTGCTGCCAGGTCGGCTTCTGCGGGATCGTGACTCCGGCCTTCTTCGCCAGGTCCTTGCGGTAGAAGAGGAAGGAACTCGACCCGTAGAAGGGGGCGGCGTACAGCTTGCCATCTGCCGACACGATGTCCTTGATCGGCTGGAGGACGTCGTTCTCGTCCCATGCCGTGTCCTTGGAGACGTAGCTGTCGAGCGGGACGATCCAGCCGTTCTTCGCCCAGATCGGCACCTCGTAGCTGCCGATCATGGCCACGTCGTACTGGCCCGCCTTGGTGGCGACGTCCTTGGTGACGGCCGGGCGCAGGTCGTTCTCCGGCAGGGTGGTGAACTTGACCTTGATCCCCGGGTTCTTCTGCTCGAAGTCGGAGATCAGGCTCTCGGCCGTCTTCATCTGAGGGTTCGCCGCGAGCGCCACGGTGATCGTGGTGTTGCCCGAGGCGTCCTGCCCGGCCGAGGGGTCGGAGCAGGCGGCAGCAGCAGTCAGGGTGCCGACGACGACGGTCGCCGTGATGAGTTGTCTACGTCCGGTGCGGGGCATGGAAGTTTCTCCTTGAGGACGGGAAGGGCAGAACTGCCGCCTTCGTTCTGTCGGGGCGGGTGGGGGATCGTGTGGGGTCTGGGCGGATCAGGGGCTGACGAGCCGGCCGATCTCTGGGGAGGGGGATGCCGTCCGGGTGGGGGCGGGAGCGCCGACCTGGATCTCGACGTGCACCACGTCGCTGCGGACCCAGACCTCGTGGTGCTCGAAGGGCACCAAGCGCGTGTCCCACGAGGTCGACCTGACTTTCAACAGCGGTGCGCCGTCCGGGACTTGGAGCAGGTCGGCGACCTTCCCCCGCGCGGTGACGGCCTCGACTGTGCGGGACGCGCCCGCGACCGTGTAACCGCCCTTGCTCAGCGTGTTGTTGAGAGAGCCTTCTCCTGCCGGAACGTCGCTGCGTGACACCAGCTCGCCGACCAGCGGGGGCAGGTAGTTGGCGGAGAAGAGCGCCACCTTGCCGTCGAGCTTGCGAAGCCGTTCGAGGATGTAGCCGTCGCTGCCAGGAGCCATGTGAAGTTCCTCGGCCGAGTGCGTCGGCAGTGTCGCCTTCTCGGCACGCAGCACCTGGGTGGTGACCCGTCGCTGGTGCCCCGCCACCTCGTTCTCGAAGAAGCCCTCCCGGCCCTGCAACAGCCACCCCCGGCGCGGCGGCATCGAGGCGAAGGCCCCTCGCCGTGATATGCGGGCGACCCAGCCCTCCTCCTCCAGCAACCGCAGGGCCTCTCGGACCGTGGCACGGGAGACGTTCCAGGTGGCGGCCAGTTCGCCCTCGCTGGGCAGACGGTCGCCGGCGGCTACGGCACCCGTCGAGATCTGGTCACGGATGCGCTCGGCAAGCTGCAGGTAGTACGGCTCAGCCGAAATGCGATCGATGGCCTGAGCGCTGTTCGATCCGCTCATGAGGTGCTCCAGAACTCAAGGTCCCGCAGTCTTGTACGTACAGGCCGGTCAGCCTGGACAGTCCGGACTGTATGCATTGGTTTTCGGCCGCGTCAAGAGTCTGTTAACTACGAAAATGGGCGACCGCCGAGGAGGCGATGGCGACACATTTCGCGACGCGGATCGGTGTGGCGCCCAGAGCTTCGACCGCGGCTTCTGCGCACCTGTCTTCGTAGGCACGGCATGGTTGTGGAGGGGGTGGCTGGCGTATCCCTCACCGACGCGGACAGGCTTCTGCCCACTGCGCCGATCGCGGCGGCGGGCAGAAGGCGGAGCACAGCAACGCGTCCGACCATGTCGTCGACGGCTGTCCGGCGTCCGCGCGCTGTCGTGGTTCGGGCGGTGGCTTCACGCCCGCCGGCACCTGCGCCGTGGGCAGGCTGGTGTGAACACGCTTGTGGCCGTTGCCGGTTCACGTGCTGAAAGGGGCCACCGTGCTCGCGCGTCCGGCCGTCAGAGGGGAGGGCGCGAGCACGGCAGTCTGCTGAATGGCCGGCGCCTGCGGTGGGTGTTGGGGTGACCCGCTCGCTCATCGACCGGCTGTTGCACCTCGCAGTCCTGCCTCTGCCCCGGGGTTCAGGGCGGCGGTGACGGACGGTTTCCAGTCGAGGGCCCGGGCGGCGAGGAGTGCCGCGCCCACGGCTGTTACTTCCGGTTCCGCGATGACGTGGGCTGCCGTGCCGGTCACCGCTTGCTTGATGTCGAGCCAGCCGCGGGAGCGGGCCCACCCGCCCGCGGTGTAAACAGGCGCGTCCGGCTCGGCGAGGGCCTGTACGGCGGCGATGGCAAGGCCACCGCGTCGCGCCAGTGCGCCGAGTACGGCAGATGCCCTGGAGTGCGGGTCGAACGCGGAATGGGGCGCGTAGAAGGGCGTATGGCCGCCCGCCGCGCCGGGGTGGAAGGTGTCCGAGAACAGATGATCGTCGGGTGTGGCGCTGCCGGAGATCAGACGGTCGAGGGCATCGGCCACGGCCGGATCCTGCGACGCCCATGCGACGTTCCGGGCGAGTTCCTCCACGTGGAGAACGGTGGCACCGAAGGTGTTGTGAATGCCGGGTGAGACATCGACGGCCCCAGGCACATGGCTGGGCGGAGCATGTGTCTGCGCGACGACTACTTCCGCGGTGCCCATGGAGTCGAGGACGGCTCCGGGGCGTAGCTGATGGACGCCCCAGCCGCCGACGGGGTGGTCGTGCCCTCCGGCCACCACGAGGGCGCCGGGCCTGAGGGCGCCGGTGTTCCGCAGCCGCTCGGAGCGTACGTGGCCGACGACGGCTCCCGTCGGCATGACCGTGGGCAGCAGTTCGGAGGCGCCGAGAGTCGCCTGCACGCGGCTGGTGTGCCAGGTGCGTGCGAGCGGGCGCCAGGCCCCGGTCCGCGCGGCGAGGGTGTCACTGAGGAATGCCGTGCCGCTCCAGCGGCAGGCGGCGTAGTCGGTCAGGGCGAGCCAGGCCGCCGCTCGATCGGCTCCGGGCTGACCGCGGGCCCAGGCCCAGCCGACCAGTGTGCGGGCGGCGTCGGTGGAGGTGCCGACGTCGTCGGCGGGGTCGAGGTGGTGTCGCAGCTCGCCGAATAGTTCGGTACGGCGGGGGTCGAACCAGGCCAGCGCCGAGGTGAGCGGTGTGAGTGAGGCATCGGCCAGAACGCCGTCCTCACCGATGCCGGCAGCGCAGAGCGCCGCGATGGCATAGCGTTCCCCACAGGCTTCGACGGCCATCTCTTCGAGGCACTCGAAGAGCCGTGCTGCGTCGATCGAGGGATCGTCGACGGACCGCGGGGTGGCGCGGCGTACGCGGGTGACGACGTGGCCGGCCGAGTCGAGCGCCACCACTTTGACGTTCGTGCTGCCGATGTCGATGCCGAGTACGGCATCCGCCCGTTGCGGCGAGGTTCCCACGCGCTTGTCATCTCCTTCGATCGACGCGGCGGCTCATGTCCCTGCGGCGCGGATCAGTCGTCGAAGCTGACGCTGCGGGTGAGGGCGGCTACCTCGGACAGGAGCTTCTCGGCGACGTCGGTCTCGCGCTGCCATATGTTGCGTCCGACGATGACACCACGTGCACCGGCGCGGATGGTCTGGGCGATGGCGTCGACGGTCTCGGAGGGCTCTCCGGTGAGCGGGCCGCCGGCGATCACGAGGGGTACCTTGAGTTCTTCGACGAGGCGGCGGGTGCGCTCCTCCCCGGGGAAGGCGATCTTGATGATGTGGGCGCCGAGGTCATAGGCGATGCGCGCGATCTTCTCCTCTTCGACGATGACCTCTTCCCTGCGCGGGGCACCGATGAGGACGGGTTCGAGGATCAGCGGGATGTCCCAGGCGTCGCAGGCGGTGACTACGTCGCCGACGCGCTTGCACAGGGCGGCCTGCTCGACGCGGGAGACGTTCCAGGGGAAGAGCATCTTGACGGCGTCCACGCCCATGCGGACAGCCTCCTCGACGGTGGTGATGAGGCTGTGGGAGCCGCCGCCGTCGTTCTGGGCGTAGTCGTAGAAGGTGTCGATGGTCAGTACGCGGGTCAGGTGCGGGTTGCGGGCGAAGAAGGCCTCGGTCTGCTTGACCTGGCCAGGGGTCATCATGAAGCCGGTGATGTCCTTGTCGCCCCACGTGGCGAAGGGCGCGGAGGGGGTCTCCAGGCCCTCGATCCGATTGAAGATCAGCCCGTGGTCGACGGGCATGATGATGGCGACCCGGTCGCTGGGGAGCGTGCGGCGCATCCGGTATTCCATGGACATGGCTGTCTTGTCCCTCTCGTCGTGAGCGCGTGATCCGCTGGTCGGGCGGGGTGCGGTCTCGCCTGCCACTAAGTTGTACGTACAGTCTGGACTGTCCGAACAGTAGGCTCTAGCGTGAGACCGGTCAAGACCCGAGCAAAGGAGCACGGCGCCATGCACCGGCACATCGTGAATCGCCCCGAGCACGCCGCAGAGGAAGCTCTCGAAGGGCTCGCTCTCACACATCCACAGCTGCTCGCCTACGACCGCGCGGCGGGCATCGTCACCCGGGCACAGCGGGCCAGGGAGAAGGTCGGACTGGTCTCCGGCGGGGGCTCGGGCCACGAGCCGCTGCACGCCGGCTTCGTGGGCGCCGGCATGCTCGATGTCGCGGTGCCGGGTGCCCTGTTCGCCAGCCCGACCGCGCTGCAGGTCCATACGGGCACGGTCGCCGCGGACTCCGGGCGCGGAGTCATACAGATCGTGAAGAACTACACCGGCGATGTCCTCAACTTCCAGATCGCCGGGGAACTCGCCGAGGACGACGCGATCAAGACCGAGGTCGTGCTCGTCGACGACGACCTCGCCACGGACGGGGAGGACGACGGGCCCGGCCGGCGCGGCACGGCCGCCGTACTCGCCGTGGAGAAGATCTGCGGCGCCGCCGCGGAAGCGGGGGCCGACCTGGTCGACGTGGCCGACCTCGGCCGGCGGGTCGCGAGCAGCGCCCGCACCCTCAGCCTCGCGCTGACCGCGGGCACCCATCCCGGCGCCGAGGAACCCGCCTTCGTCCTGCCCGACGGCGAGGTCGAACTCGGCGTGGGCATCCACGGCGAACGCGGCAGGGGCCGTATCCCCTTCGCGGACGCCGACACCCTCATTGCCCAGCTGGTCGACCCGGTCGTCGCCGCTCTGGGGCTCCACCCAGGCTCGGCGGTGATCGCCATCGTCAACGGTCTCGGCGGGACGTCCCCACTTGATCTGTCCGTAGCCGCCCGCTCCGTCCACCACCGCCTCGGCGATCTGGGCGTCACGATCGAGCGTTCCCTGGTCGGCTCCTACGTGACGTCCCTGGACATGCACGGGATATCGGTGACCCTGCTGCCCGCCGACGCCGACCTGCTTCCCCTCTGGGACGCCCCCGTGCGGACCCCCGCCCTGACCTGGTGACAAGACAAGGACGCACCATGACCGACACATCCGTGGACATCACGCTGGCCGACGGCTTCGGTCACCGCTGGGCCGAGATCCTGATGAACACCTTCCTCCAGGGCCGTGCCGAGGACCTCGGCCGACTCGACCGACTGACCGGCGACGGCGACTTCGGCAACAACATCGCCTCCGCCCTCCGGCGGGCCCAGCAGAGCATCGACGCGGAGGAACCGCAGGACTACCGCGGCTGGCTGACCGCTGTCTCCCGCGGCTTCCTCGGCACCGGCGGCACCAGCGGCCCGCTGTTCGGCATGTTCTTCCGCGACCTCGCCCACTGCTCCGACGATGGCGAGCCCACCCTCGGCGAACTCTCCAATGGGCTGACCGCCGCCGTGGCCACCGTGCAGCGTTATGGCAAGGCCGAGGTCGGCCACAAGACCATGATCGACGCGCTCGTGCCCGCCGCCCGGACTCTGGAATCGCTGCTGCCCGGCACTGATCCGGTCCAGGCACTCCATCGCACCGCACAGGCGGCCATCGAGGGTGCGCGCAGCACAGCCGGCCTGGTCGCCAAGCGGGGCCGCGCCAGCTATGTCGGGGAGGTGGCCCGAGGAGTGCTCGATCCCGGGGCGGCCGCGGCCGCCATCGTGCTCCAGGCGGCGGCCGCCGCGCAGTCCACCGCCGACCCGGGCCTGGACACCGGCTGGATCAACGCCTGACGCACCGCGTGCGGCGGGGGCGTGGCCGTTCGTGGCTTCACCCCCGCCGTCTTCTATCGCTCCGGAGGCTCACATTGACTGGATGGTCCGGACAGTACAGACGGCGCATTACGATGAAGACCCCCGGCATTGTCGTCACTGTCGGGGTCAGCGGAGGGAGCGCACCGTGACGCTATCGGGGGCCATCGACCGGCAGTCCTCGACGCCCTACTACCAGCAGCTCGTCGAAGCACTGGAGCACCGGCTCACCGGTGGTGAGATCCCGCAGGGCGAGAGGCTTCCGAGCGAGAACGAGCTGGGCAAGGAGTTCGGGCTGTCGAGGGCGACGGTCCGCCAGGCGTTGCAGGTTCTGGAGTCCCAGGGTCTGGTGACGCGGGTGACCAACCGGGGCGTCTTCGCCACCCAGCCGCCCGCCGAGGACGAGGGCTGGACCATCCAGCAGCCCCAGGGCTTCCTGGAGAACGCCCTCAGCCACCAGAACACCTCCGTGACCACCCAAGTGCTGCGCCACGGGCCGACCATCCTGCCCGCGTTCGCGTGCCAGCAGTTGAAGGTGCCGGAGAACACCGCCGGCTACGAACTGGTCCGGCTGCGCACCCTCAACGGCGTGCCCGCGCTGTACAGCATCAACTACAGTCCGCCGGACCTGGTTCCCGCGATCGCCGCAGCCCATGACGTGCTCGACGGCCAAGCCTCCCTCAGCCAGGCCCTGGCAGCCGCCGGATACAGCCTCGGTGGCGCGCACCGTTCGGTACGGGCCGTGGCTCCGTCCCCCGAGATCGCCGCCGCCCTGGACATCAAGCCGACCACGCCCACCCTGCACATCCGCTCCACCTCGTGGACTCCGACAGGGCAGCACTTCGACGTCTACGACACCTGGGTCCGCAGCGACATCGTTCCCCTGGAAGTCAACGTGGACGCCACAGGCAGCTCCTGAACCCCGGCACCGGCGACGCGATCCGGCAGAGGGCGGCCACCGTGCACCCGCACGGTGGCCGCCGCTCTTCCCTGGCCGGGGTCCGTGTCACGCGCTGGCCCGTTCGGCCGCCGGGGCGGTGACCTGTGCCAAGGGGGGACCTTCCGCCACCGCCTGCTGCGATTCCTCGGGAATCCGCAGCCAGCACACCGCGATCCCGGCCAGCACGTACAGGCAGGCGAAGACGACCGTCACCCCGCCCGGGCCGATCAGGCCCAGGAACACCGTCACGATCAGCGGCCCGACAAAGGTGGCGGCACCGGCTCCGAGGTTGAGCACCGCGATGGCGTTGCCCTTCTGCCCGGGGGCCATTAGCGACATCAGCACCGAGATCGGCGTGAAACCGGCCAGGGTGATGCCGTACAGCGCCGCGCACAGCACAGCCACCCAGTACCGGTCACTGAGGTGGACGGGCAGGAAGTACAGGCACAGGGAGCTGACCGCGGAGGCGACGCAGCCGAACCAGCGCAGGGTGCGGTGCCAGCCCAGACGGTCGCTGAGCACTCCGAAGAAGAGATTGGCGAAGATGTTCGCCGCGCCCAGGACGAACACCAACTGCAGCCACCCCGAGGTGCCGAAGTGCAGGTCGTCGGCGAACACCGTGGGCAAGAAGACGAGGAACCCGAACTGCGGTGCGGTGTTGACGATCCGCACCAGGCACCCGATCGCGATGCGCGGCTGGGAGAAGAGGATGGCGACGCTGTTGGCAATGCTGCGCCCCGCGGACACCTCCGGCGCCGCCAGACGCTCGCCGCCCGTCGCGTGACGGATTCCGGTCAGCGCGGTGATGCCGCCCGTGACGACCAGCACGAGGGAGATCCACAGGGTCGCGTATTCGCCGATCAGCGGTTCGCTGCCGCTGGCCAGGAGCGAGCCGAGGGTCGGCAGGCCGCCGGTGAAGGCGAAGTAGAACCACCCCACGGCCGAGCCGAGCCGGTGCGCGGGACTGCCGGCCAGCACCCACACCAGGAAGCCGTAGGCGAAGAAGGGATAGCCGAAACCGCGCAGGCCGTAGGCCAGCAGCATCAGCGGATAGTTCTCGGTGGGCAGGGCGACGGCCAGGAAGACGACCTCCAGGCTGCCCCAGACGGCAAGGCCCAGCCACATGACCCGGCGCGGCCCCCACACATCCGACAGGGCCCCCGAAAGCCAGGACCCGGCCGTGACCACCGCGCCGTAGACGGTGATGGCGACCGCGGCCCTGGTCTCCGATCCGGCGCCGTGGTCGGCCAGGTAGGGGGAGATGTAGCCGGACTCGACCCCGTCGCCGATCATGAACAACAGCAGACCGACGAACCCCCACACCAACGGACGTGGCAGGCCGAGCCGGTCGATCAGGCCCTGCTCACTGCGGGCCGGCGAAAGAGATGCGGACATGAGCGTCTTCAATCGTCTCGACAAGAGTGTGGCATCACCGCTGCGGAAGGATGTGAACCTTGCGGGCGCCGTCGGACCGGGCAGCCTCAAGGGCAGCGGCGTAGTCCTCAAGGCCGAAGGAATGGGTGACCATGCCCTCCGACAGTCGGGGAAGATCCAACACCGCAGCGACCGCGTCGGGGTAGGCGGTCGCCAGCGACTGCGAGCCCACCAGGGACAGCTCACGATCGAACAGGTCATAGGGGAACAGGTCGATCGAGGACTCGGGGCTGACCACGCCCATCTGCAGCAGAGTCCCACGCTTGGCCAGCCGCTCCAGCGCATCCGACACGGCGGAAGGATGACCGCTCGCCTCGATGACCAGGTCGACGTCATGACCGGCGGGCCGCTCACCTGGTGCGTGCACCGCATCGGCACCGAACTCCACGGCCGCGTCGCGGCGCACCGCGCTCGGCTCGATGACACCGATGGACTGAGCCCCTTGGGCCTTGGCGTAGGCCACGGCCAACAGGCCGATCGAACCGGCCCCGTACACCAGCACTCGCAGACCCTTGAGCGGGCGGATACGCGAGGCGGCATGCAGAACGCAGGCCAGCGGCTCGATCAGGGCTCCCGCGGCGAAGTCCAGCCCCTCCGGCAGCCGGTACACCACCTTGTTCGGAACACTCACCAACTCGGCGCAGGCCCCGTCGATGGTCACCCCGATCGCCATCAGCTCCGGGCACAGGTTCGTCGCCCCGGCCTGGCACTGCTCGCACACTCCGCACGCGACGTTCGGGTCCACACACACGCGGTCTCCGGCAGCGAACCGTTCGACGCCGAGGCCGACGGACACCACCGTGCCGGCGAACTCGTGACCGGGCACGACCGGGAAGCGGCCGGTGGGGTAGTCCCCACTGGCGAGATGCAGATCCGTACCGCAGATGCCGACTGCGGCAGGAGCGATCACGACCTCACCGGGTCCGGGTTCAGGATCAGGCAGCTCTCGGATCTCGACGGATCCCCGTCCATCCAGGATTACCGCACGCATCGTCGCGTCCTCTCACTGGCTCGCGCTGAGCAAGGAACCCAGCCACACAGGTCGCCGATGGTGTCCCTGCACCGGCGAACACCCAGCACGGTAGGCGGTCCTATCTCTGCTGTCCATACGTTACGTACTGTACGTACAGCATTTTGCCCGGCCTGTCCGTGGTGAGGCGGGCGTCGTGGTCCATGTCCTGCGGACCGGGGCGCAGGATGTGTGGTCACGGCCGATACAGGCTGCGCCAGGCCGAAGGGCGAGGTGTCCCGAGGGCGGTGCGCTGACAACTGATGAGCGGTCGTGAGCGTGTCCGGCGGGGAGCGAAGAGATGCCCGCTCGGCACGACCGTCCCCGCTCGACTGACGCCGAAGGGCCGGCGCCACACCGTGCGCCGGCCCAAGAACACGCTCACGTGACCACCCCGGCGGGAGCCCGGCGGCCGGCCGGACTCCCGCTGTGTGCGCTCCCGTTGAGGCGTGCCGTGTCTAGGACGACACCAGCACCAGGGACCACAGCTGAGAGGTGGCGCCGGTGTACGCCTGCTGGACGATCTGCGCGCCGTCGGTGGTGGCTGCTCCGGAAACGGTGAGGGCGAGACCCGAGTTGCGGTTCACCAGCTTGTAGTTGGAGCCGACGGCGACCACCTGCCACTGCTGGTCGTTGCCGCTGTTCTGCACCCACTGCACGGCGCTCGCGCCGCTGGCCGTGCTGGCCGCCAGGATGCCGAGAGCTCGGCCGCTGTTCTTGTCGAGCAGCGTGCTGTATCCGCTGCCGACATCCGTGACGTGCCACAACTGGTCGGCCGACCCGTTGTCGGTCCACTGCACGACGTTCTGCCCGTCGTGCAGGTCCGCGGCGTACACGCCGAGGGCCTTGCCGCTGTTGGCGTTGACGAGCTTGTAGTACGCGCCGGTGGAGTTCCCGAAGTCGATGTCCGCGTAGGAGATGGTGGTCGTCCCGCCGACGATCTCGACTCGGCCCGTGTTGGGGATGTAGGTGAGGCTGCGGCTGTAGGAGGACGCCATCGTCGTGTGCTGCTGCGTCCACGCGCCGGTGCTGCTTCCGCTGGCGTTCGTCCAGACGTCCCCGCTGCCCGCGGCGTTGAAGAGGATCCGCCCGTTCGGCATGCGCATGAGTACTGGGCTTCCTCCACGGGACAGGGCGCTGGAGCCCGATGTCACCGAGAGCGAGGTGACGCCGGTACCCGCGGTACCGCCCACCGAGTAGAAGTGCAGCGGATCGCTGGCGATCTTGTAGCGGACGTTGTCACCGCCACCCCAGTATTCGTAGGTCATCATCCACTTGCCGTCGCTGGTCTGGACGACATTGGTCATGCCGGGACGGCCGCCGCCGATCTCGGTGTAACCGGAAGAATTGGTGACCGTCGTCCCGGAGACATCGACAACCGGGCTGCTCCACGACGAGCTGACGCCGTCCCAGGTCCGGTGCGCGAGGATCTGTGTGGAGGGATCCGGAGTCGTGGCGTTGTTCGGGTCGAGCGTCGGGACGCCGGTCGACGAGTCGTAGCCGGTGTAGTCGTTCTCGTCGGAGTAGTAGGCGACGAGCTGGTTGTTGTAGACCATCAGGTACGGCTCCCAGACGGGGTCGTTCTGGTGGTTGGTGTTCTCGGTGGCAGGGTAGTTCGCGCCGTTGGACCAGCTGCCCGTTGTGATGACGTTGACGACATTCCACGTCGCGCCCGAGTCGGTGCTTGAGTAGAGCGCGATCGCCGTGTTGCTGCGGTCGCCGTCGTGCGTCGGCGTGTAGCTGGAGTTGGCTGCCTTCTGGTCGAGGTAGTTGTAGTCGTCGCCCGAGACGACGGTGGCCAACAGCAGTGTGCCGGATGCGAGATTTCCGACTGCCTGGGGCAGCACGTACAGATACGGGTTGGTCCAGTTACTGACGTACGCGGAATAGGCGGGGTTCGACGACGCGTACGCCGGTGCCTTGACGTCTGCCAGTTGCTGCCAGGTCGTGCCGTTGTCGTCGCTCTTGTACACCGGCATTGTCTGGCCGTCGGCCGAACCCGAGGCGGCTACCGTCGACTTCTCGAATGCCGCGACGATCCTTCCGCTCGGCAGCACGGCCGTTTTCGGGTACAGCGCGCAGTTGTTGGTTGCCTTCGTGCAGGATGCGTTGCTCGGGAGCTGGTAGAGGGTGGCGGGATTCGGCGTGGACGCCTGCGCAGGCGTCACGAAGGTCCACAGCGCCGCGGCTATAGCCAGAACAACGATCAAAGCTTTACGCGGATGTCTTGTGCTTTTCATCTTTCCTCCCGAAAAGATAGACAAGATCGGATCTTGGAGTCCGGAGCGAGCCGGGATCCATATGCCGGCGGCCGGTGGTTCCTCTCCGGCTTGGCGGCGCCAAAGCGGAGGTGGGTTTGTCTTCCCCCAGGCATTTGGAGCGGCCCGTTCATGCCGTGGCAAGGGGAAGCCAAGCGTTCGAGTCGCGGACTGAGCCTGCGGATCGGCGCAGTTGAGTCGGGCTCTCGGGTATCAGTTTTCCTGGTTGCGAGTGGGCGAATTCACGGCTTATGGCGTACGCATGCGTCCACCGCTGCTGTATTCACTCGTCGCGCCCGATTCCGCCGAGGGCACGCAGTGCGTGAAATCCGAAGGGAGTCGAGCGACCTGTCCGCGACAGCTGTTCGCAGAGGAAGGCGGGGTTTCGCTTCCCTCAACCGTTGACAGTGACAGGGAAATTGCTGATGTCACGTCTCTGTCGGTGCTTTCGCGGACGACGCGGACCGGATGGGTGGCGGTCCGTTCAAAAGAGGCGGGCAGCCTGCCGTTCCGGCTGCGGTTGTAACGCAGTTCCGATGCCTTCGTACCATCGCGAACAAGGCAACCCCTTCACCTCCTCTGAACTCCCCGACGGGGAGCGGGGATGGGCCAATTATTCGGGCGTGGGGCATCCGTGTCACCAGCGCGTTTCGAAAGTGTTTCGCAGAGGGGTGGTTCACTGTGTATTGACGTGTCGGCGCACCCCTCGCCATCCAGGCGGTTTCAAAGTCCCAGTGATCACGTGATGCGCAGGTCGCGACGGTAGGTCGATGGGTGGTCGGCCCGGTCCGTAGGCAACGAAGCTCCGGTTGATGCCGGTGACCGATCAAGCAGCCTGTATCGTCCGGGGCTTCGATGTGCCGTCAGTTCGTCGGCATCTGTCTGGTCAAGTCGCCCACTCAGCAGCATGGGTTGATCAGGGCGCCGAGCCTGCGGCTGCGGACGCCGGCCGACTCGCGGTATCGAAGCGCCCCGTGGGACGCGCTCGCTCGGCTCGGAGTCCTCGCCCCGACGGTCTACGACGCGCGGATCGCACCGAGCGCAGCGACCACCCGCCGGGTGCTGAATACCGGCTGTCCCGGTGGTCTGGCAGACCTGCTCGGATCGATCCGACCGGGGCCGAAGCCCTCATGGTGGACGGCAAGAACGCCGGGGGATCGCACCACGGCGAGATCTTGGCTGCCCATCTGCTGGCGGGGGGCATCGGTGTCGAGCTCACCGTCACCCCGCTGCGGGTGCAGGACAAGCGAATGAAATCACCTGCTTCGACGAGTTGGATTGATCTGGACGGGCTGTGGGAGATCGCGAAGCAGTTGATCCCTGCGCAGCGGGCGCAGCCGCAGGGTGACGGAAGGCGCACCTGATGAGCCGCTGTTTGAGGCCATCGTCTATCTCTGGTCTGCGGCTGGCGCTCGGCTTCGGTATATCGAAGTCGACGACTCGCCGCCGGTTCCAGATCTGGTCCCGGGCCGGTGTCTGGGGCCGCCCGCACGACGCCGTGCTGCACCGGCTCGACGACGCCGGCTTCGTCGACGTCACCCGCGTCTCTGCCCCGCCCTCGCGTCACTTCTTCACCTGACGCTTTCCGCCCCGAAGCCCACTCGTGGCGTCCCTGGCCTTCGACCCACGTGCGAACCACTCCGCGGCTTCCAGCCTCAGCTATTCACGGACGCCCGCTTCTTCGGCGTCAGCCCGCCACCCTGCGCGTACCTCATGCCCCGGCCTCCCGAAAGGGTTTCGAAGCGCCAGAAGCGCACCCGCCACCGTGAGTTCACGTTCAGTACACACACCCCTGCCAGGGTGCGGTGAATCTGCTTGAACTTGCAAGCAGTCCTTTGCCTCCCCCTCATCGCGTACAACCGGCACGCCGCTGCCGGTCTGGGCACCAGGAGTGAGCCACCACATGCACCCCCCGTTCAAGTCGTCCTCCAAGGCGAACAAGGCCCCCGCCCGCACAAGCGCCCCGATCAAGCGCATCGCCACCGTCGGCGCGCTGGCCCTCGCCTCGACGCTGTCCTTCGTCTCGCCCGCAAGCGCAGCGACCGACATCAGAGGCACCGAATCGTGGAGCACGGACAAGCTGTTGATGAGCCTGTGCACCGGCTCGACCAGCAAGACGTACTGGTGGATCAACGTCAACACCGGCCAGGTGTCGAAGGACACCACGAACGGCCTTCCGGCCAAGAGCCTCCAATCGGGTCTTGAGCGCTTCGAGGGCTCCTGCTACTACCCGCAGTCGTCGAGCTGGACGTGGACCGGCTCGGAGACGGGGGTTACCGAACCCCTGGTGAACTGCGCCTATGGCTCGGGACTCAGCCAGACCGTCCAGGCGAACGGAAGCACCACGAGCACCACGACCAACAGTGTCTCCGGCTCGATCGGCATCGACTGGACCATCCTGGAGAAGGTCCTCTCGGTCCAGGCTGGCGCCAGCTACGAGCACAGCTGGTCGTACGCGAAGCAGTCGGGCTGGTCCGTGTCGACCACCCTCACCGTGAACCCACGCCGGACGGGTTGGCTGGTGCTGCGCCCGGAGATGCGCACGGTGCGCAGCAACCCGGTCTTCCACGTCGACAAGTACTCGTGGGGCAAGTCGGGCGGTGGTCAGGAGAACACCACCACCTGGCGTGGCCGCAGCTACAACGAGATCAGCTCGCGTGGCGCCTACTACGACGCCAAGGCCAACGTGCTCAACTCCCAGGGCAAGCCGTCCGGCAAGTACGTGGCCTACGACCGAGCGGTGAACAGCTCGGACTGCCGAAACTGATTCCGGCACGGGAGGATCTGCCGGGAAGCCGGCGGCGCCACCGCGGGAGAGCAGCGTGCCCCGTCACCTTCAAGGGGTGATGGGGCACGCCGTCGTTGGAGCATCGGGCAAGGGTGCCGCACAGGGGTGGGCCCGTTCACTTGTCCACCGCTTCGGTTCAGGTGAGCCCTGGGACTGCGGGCCATCGGTCTGACACTTCGCCGGGAGCCCCTCTGAGCTGGCCCGAGTCCTGTGGCGGCCGATCTTGTGTGTCTCAGGCTGCGTTCGGAGCGGCCAGGCAACGGTGGTGAGTCGCCTCGGACTCCTCGGGCGGGAGGAGGTCGAGAGCGGAGTGCAGGCGCCCGGTGTTGTACCGGCCCACCCACTGCCCGATGGCGCGTTCGGGCCTGGTCGACGTCTCGCCAGGGGGCTTGGTGTTCGATCAGCTCGGCCTTGAAGGTGCCGTCGAGTGCCTCGGTCATCGCGTTGTCGTACGAGTCAGCGACGGAGCCCACGGACGCGGCGTCGACGTTCGCCAGTCCGTCCTCGCGTATCAGCCGCGGTCATTCCCTCGCGCCGCCGTTGGCGGTGGATCCGGCGGGTGCCGTAGGTCTTGCCGGAGGCAGCGTGGGGGGTGTCCTTGCATGTCCTCGGCGGCGGCTGACGGCGGCCTTCGTAAGCTCCCCGCTGGCGGCCACTTACAGCGAAATCTATGGCCACGGGCTTCCCCGAGTACGGCCAGATACTGCCCCGCTCCCAAGATCCAGATCTCGCTCGGCGAGGGTCGAGCGGGTGAAGAACAGCAGGGAGATCATGGAGATCCTGGAGGCGTACGACCTCACGGGGAGTTACCGTGCTGCGGCCGAGCTGGCCGGGTGCGACCACCACACGGTGGCCCGGTACGTGAAGATGCGGGCCGCGGGCCAGAATCCGGAACAGCGCCGTCACCGGTCCCGGGCGATCGACGACTATCTGCCGAAAATCGAGGAGCTGGTGGTCCGCTCGCAGGGCAAGATCCGCGCGGACGTGGTCCACAAGAGGATCGTCGCGATGGGCTTCACCGGCGGGGAGCGCACTACCCGCCGCACCGTCGCCGAGGCAAAGACCCAGTTCAGGGCCGGTCGGCGGCGAGTCTATCGCCCATGGGTGACCGAGCCGGGCCTGTGGTTGCAATACGACTTCGGCGACGGGCCGGTCATCGGCGGGCGCAAGACGACGCTGTTCTGCGCCTGGCTGGCCTGGTCCCGGTTCCGGATCGTCATCCCGATCTGGGACAAGACGCTGCCGACGATCACCTCATGCCTGGACGCGACGTTCCGCAGGATCGGCGGGATCCCGGCCTACGTGCTGACGGACAACGAGAAGACGGTCACCACCGACCACATCGCCGGAATCGCGGTCCGCAACCCGGAGATCGTCGAGGTCGCCAGGCACTACGGCACGACCATACGGACGTGTCTGCCGGCGGACCCGGAGACGAAGGGAGGCTCGGAGGCGACGGTGCGGATCGCGAAGGCCGACCTTGTCCCCAAAGACGTGAACCTGCGCGAGCACTACAAGACGTTCGCCGAGTTGGAGGCGGCCTGCCGCACCTTCTGCGACGAGGTCAACTCCCGCACCCACAAGGCGACTCGACGCAAGCCTGTCGAACGGCTCGCGGAAGAACAACAACGGTTGCACCCGCTGCCGCGGCGTCCGTTCACCGCCGCGTTCGGCACCACCCGCAGGGTCAACTGGGAGTCCACGATCTCGATCGAAGGAGTGCGCTACTCGGTCCCGCACGAACTGATCGACGCCCGGGTCTGGGCCCGCTTCCACGGCGACGAACTGATCGTTACCGCCGTCGACGAGTACGGATCGGCCCGTGAGGTCGCCCGCCACCGCCGCGGCCAGCCCGGCACCCCGGTCCTGGAGGACACGCACTATCCGCCGCGCGAGGACAAAGAGGCAGACCGCCGGCCGAAGGCGAAGTCCGCGGACGAGGCCGCATTCCTCGCGCTCGGCCCTGGCGCCGCGTCCTGGCTGGTGGAGGCCGCTGCCGGCGGAGTCAGAAGGATCAAGGCAAAGATGGCCGAGGCCGTCGCCCTGTCAAAGCTCTACTCCACAGCCGAAGTCGACCGCGCTCTGGGCACCGCCGCGGTCACCGCCCGCTTCGCGGACAAGGACCTGCTCTCGATCCTCGACTACCAGGCCGTCCACGACCAGGCCGAGCCGGTCCGCCGCAGCGAGGAACACTCCCTGCAGCCCGGCACCTCCGCCTGGTCCACCTTCGGCACCACCCCGACGACTCCCGACGTCTTTGAGTACGACGAAAGCGATCTCGCCTGATGGCCACCCCTCTTCGCACTGTTCACGGCACCAACGGCGACCCGCTCGCCGAGGCCATCGAGCTGACCAAGCGGCTCAAACTCCCGCACCTGCGACGAGTGCTGGCCGATCTCGTCCCCACCGCGAAGGCCCAACGCTGGGACCCCGCCGAGGTCGTCCGCGTCCTGCTGGCCGAGGAAGCCGCGGGCCGCGACCGCGCCAACCTGCACACCCGCCGCAAGCGGGCCGGGTTCCCCACCGGCAAGACCTTCGGCGACTGGCTGGAGACCAAGTCCTCGATCCCCAGGGCCACCCAGGACGCGCTCAAGACCCTCGAATGGATCGGCCGCCGGGAGAATTTCTGCATCTGCGGACCCTCCGGCACGGGAAAGAGCCACTTCACCGAGGCCCTCGGACAGACCGCGGTCGAGGCCGGCCTGACCGTGGCCTGGTTCACCATCGAGGACCTCGGCGCCCTCGTCCGACGCCACCGCGCGGACGACTCCATTGCCCGAGCCCTCGCAAGGATCATCCGCTCGGACCTGATCATCATCGACGACATCGGGCTCCTGCCCGTCTCACCCGACGCCGCCGAGGGCTTCTACCGCCTGGTCGATGCCGCATATGAACGGCGCTCGATCGCGGTCTCCAGCAACCTCCACCCCTCTGGATTCGACGAGATCATGCCCAAAACCCTCGCAACCGCGACGGTCGACAGACTCATGCACCACGCTCACATCGTCGTCACCCAAGGTGACAGCTACCGGCTCACCGAGGCCACATCCGGACAAGGGGTGAAGCCCTTCAGCTGATCCACACCAACCGAAGGCGGGGAGATTATCTGGCCGCGAGTGGGGCGATCACGCCTTCCACCAGCGGGGATGTCTCAAGGCCGCCAGCGGGGACGATCAAGAGGCCATTGACAGGCGGCTGCCTTCCCGGCTCGAGTTCTCGTCCTCCGGGCGCCTGTGTCATCGCCACCACGTGCCACCTGCCTGGCCAAGATCGTGTCCGACATAGGCAGGTGCGTGTCGGCCTGCGACCGTGGTTTGGACAGGGAACGGTGGAGCCCACTGGGGCGGACTTGGCAGTAGCTGGTCTAGGTCCCACGGCGGCCGACAAGGCCACTTGCCCTCGTCGTGGTCGGCGACGGCAGGTCGGCCGTGTGTGACGCGAGCCGTAGCCCATGAGGAGGTCGCCGACTTGCCCCTTGCCGGAGCGTGTCGCGGGAGAGCGGTTGCACCACGACGTGACGCGGGCCTTCGGGCTTGGGTGAACCGGACTGCTACCGTCCTGCAGGGCGGACCGGATCCCTCATTCCGACCGATCCGAGAAGTCCGTGTCGGTCGAGTGGGGCCGCTGCCTTGGCGGCCTGACGAGACCGGTTTCGTAAGCGAACACGACGGCCTGGACGCGGGCGCGGGCGCCGATCTTGGTGAGGATGCTGCTGATGTGGCTCTTGACCGTGGTCGGGGCTATGGAGAGCCGCTCGGCGATCTCCCTGCTGCTCCAGCCGGAGGCGAGAGCGGCGAGCACCTCGCATTCGCGCTCGCTGAGATGGGACAGCCGATGTCTGCGTTCGGTGAGGTCGGCCCGGCTCTGCTCACGGACCGCCTCGACGAGTGCACGGGTGAGGTGCGGAGACAGGACGGCACCCCCGAGCGCGATGACGTGGAGAGCCGCTGTCAATTCGTGAGGGAGGGCGTCCTTGAGGAGAACCCCGTCGGCACCGGCGCGCAGGGCGGCGCAGGCGGACTCGTCGGCGTCGAAGGGGCTGAGTATCAGCACCCGCGGGTGGAGGCTGCCTGAACCGTCGGCGTCAGGCGCCATCGAATCCTCGTCGGGCCGGGTGATGCGATGGATCGCCTGAATGTGCTTCTCGTCCGGCCGACCCATGTCCATGAGGACGACGTCGGGCCGGAGTGTGTCGGCGAGTCGGACTGCCTCGGCGTAGGCGGTCGCCTCGCCCGCGATCGTGAGGTCGGACTGTGCTTCCAGGAACATCCGCAGGCCGAGGCGTTGCAGAGCCTGGTCGTTGACGATGAGAACGGTGGTCATGCGGGTGCTCTCCCGGCGGACCGGGCCCTGGAGGCGTTCGGCCGGCGATGGTTGGGGCGGTGATGGTGTGTGGGGGTGCGGACCCGGCCACGGATCCCGGGATTTTTCGGATCGTGGCCGGGTCCTTCACCCGCATCGGGCGCCTGTCCCCACGGACGGCCGATGCGGACCGGACGCGCGCTCCGCTTGAATACGCGCGACCGGAGTCGCGGGGCGCAGGAGGAAGAGGGCCGAGGCGGCCTGCCTGAAGCCTCGCTGCTCTCGGACTGTTGCTGTCCTCAGCTCTTGACGGTGCTCAGGACTGCGCTGGCCATGCCTTGTTCGCCCCGTTCGTTGGGGTGGACCATGGCGGCGGGACTGCTGGGCTTGAGGGGTTCGATCCATCGGGTGGCCGCGGGCGAGCATGCGTCGTGGCCGGCGGACGGGGTGAAGGTGTCGACGTACGTGGCTCCCGCGGCTCGCGCGCGTTCGCCGAGCATGGTGTTGAGTTGCTGCTGTTTCTGGCGCAGGAACGTGACGTCGCCGGGCGCGATGGGCAGGCCGCGACCGCAGCGTGTGCCCTTGGCGGGCAGGATCGACGGGTAGCCGACGACGTAGACCCGGGCCTCGGGCGCACGGCGTTGGATCTCGTTGAGTGCCTGGGCGAGGTGGTCACCCGCGGTGCGTATTTTCTGGGCCACCTTGTCGGTGCCGCCGGAGGTGTACTTCTCCTCGCAGGGTGCCTTGTCGGTGATGTCAGTGATGCGCTCGGCCAGTTTGAAGAGCGTTCCCGTGCCGACGCACTTGGTGATCATTGAGCTGAAGCCGATGTCGTTGCCGCCGATGCCGAGCGTGACCAGCCGTGTGTCGGTGGTCAGCGCGGAGAGCTGTGCGGGGTTGGTGCCGTTGCTGGTGGACTGGGGGGTGGTGAGGTCGGAGATGGTGGCGCCACTGCAGCTGACGTCGCGGAAGTCGGCCGTCTTGAGGCCGAGTCCCTTGGCGACCAGGGCCGGGTAGTTGCGGCCGGAGCGGTCGCAGCCGGCCGGAGTGCTGGTCTGAGGAGGGATCTTGGGGCCCGAGGTGTAGGAGTCGCCGAGTGCGACGTACGGCCCCTTGGCCACCTCGCTTTTGATGCTCTTTGTGTTCTTGTCGCTGCTGTCGGAGTTCTGTCCGATGCTGACGGCGGTGATCAGTACCCCGCAGGCAAGGGTCACGCCCATGCCGGTTCGTGCCAACGGTCCCATTGCTGTGTCCTGTTCTTCGTTGCGGATGCTGGGCTGCGGGGACGTGTCGGTACACATGGAGCGGTGTCGGTGTGGCCCTTGGGGGTCGGGCGAGCGGGGCGGGGCTTTACGACGGGCGGACGAGTCCGGTGTCGTAGGCGAAGATGACGGCCTGTACGCGGTCGCGGGCGTCGATCTTGGTGAGGATGCGGCCGATGTGGGACTTGACCGTGGATTCGGCGAGGTGGAGACGCTCGGCGATCTCCTGGTTGGTCCAGCCGGTGGCCATGGCGGTGAGGACCTCGCACTCGCGTTGGGTCAGGTCGGCGAGTCGGCGCTGCTGCTGCGGACTGTGCCCGGGGAGGCGGTCGCTGAAGGCGTCGATCAGTTTGCGGGTGAGGCCCGGGGAGATGACGGCGTCGCCGGCGGCCACGGCCCGGACCCCGGCGACGAGTTCGTCGGGCTGGGCGTCCTTGAGCAGGAAGCCGCTGGCTCCGGCACGCAGGGCGTCGTAGGCGTATTCGTCGAGGTCGAAGGTCGTCAGCACCAGGATGCGCGAACGGCCGCCGGACTCCACGATGCGGCGGGTGGCCTCGATGCCGTCCATGCCGGGCATCCGGACGTCCATGAGGACGACGTCGGGCCGGAGTTCGGCGGTCATACGAACCGCTTCACCACCGTTGGTGGCCTCACCGACGACGTTCATGTCGGACTGGGCCTCCAGGAGCATGTTGAAGCCCATCCGTTGCAGGGCCTGGTCGTCGACGATGAGGACGGTGGTCATGAGGGGTGCTTCTCCGGGGAGTTGGGCTGCGGGCTGGGGACGAGGAGGGCGCGGACGGACCAGCCGCCGCGAGCGTTGCGGCCTGCGGTGACGGTGCCCTGGTAGAGGGCGGCGCGTTCGCGCATGCCGACCAGGCCACGGCCACCGCCCGCGCGGGGACGGTTCGCCGAGGGTGTGCGGGCCGGGCCGGTGTCCTCGACGGTGACGCGCACGGCGTCCGGGTCGGCGGTGAGGGACACGTGGACCGAGGTGTCGAGGGCGGCGTACTTGACGGTGTTGGTCAGGGCCTCCTGGATGATGCGGTAGACGGAGAGCTGGATCCCGGGAGGCAGGTCGGTGAGGTTGCCGTGGGAGTCCAGGGTGACGGTGGGACCGGCGGCGCGGACGCGGTCCAGCAGTGAGTCGAGGTCGGTCAGGCCGGGCTGCGGGGCGAGCGGCATGCCGTCCGTCCGGTCGTCCTCCTCGCCGATGACGGAGAGCAGACGGCGCAGTTCGGCCAGTGCGTCACGGCCGCTAGTGCTGATGATGCGGAGAGTCTGGGCCCCGCGTTCCGGCTTCTTCTCGGTGAGGGCGGCGGCGCCGTCGGCGAGACCGACGATGACGGCGAGGGTGTGGCCGAGGATGTCGTGCATCTCCCGGGAGACCCGGGCACGTTCCTGCGCTATGGCCAGGCGGGCCTGCTGGTCGCGTTCCTTCCTCAGGGCGTCGATGTAAGCACTGGCCAGACGGCTGAGCAGACCCAGCGCGGCGAACGCCGCCATGGCAGTCATAGCCATCAGGGTCACGACCTCGGGGCGGGTGGCGTGTTCCAGCTGCCCGCCCTTCCAGAAGACGGTGGCCCACGCTCCGAGTTGCACGGTGGTGATGCCGACGGCGAGGGCGAGCTGGCGGGGGGTGCTGTAGCGGCCGACGTTGAACAGGGCCACGACCCGTGCGGACTCGGCCCCGGTCAGTACTCCCAGGGGGAGGGCGACCACGGAGGCGGCGGTGGTCAGGGCGAAGACCAGCATGGGCCGGCGTTCCCGCCACAGGAGGGGGATGGTGAAGGCGGCGATGAGCGCCAGCTGCGCCGGGACGTCGCCGGTGTTGTAGGGGTTGAGGTAGGAGTTGATCCCGAGCGCGGCGCAGAAGGCCGGTACCCCCCAGTGCCGGACCTTGGGGTGCGCCCGGTCGGCGCGGCGCAGGGCGGCCAGCCGGAAGATGACCGAGGCGATCACGCGCTGTTCGGAATCGCTGGTCAGGGTCTCCAGGACCCGGCGGTCGTCCGGGCCCGGGGCCGCGGGGGCGCTCGGTGTGGTCACGGGGGTCCTTCACGGGTCGGGAGGCCGCCCGCCGGTCCCGGGGGGATTGGACCGGCGGGCGGGGCTGGTGGATCGGCCGGTGGGAGGTGGCCGATCCGGTCGGTGGTCGAACAACGGCCGGCAGTGGTCGCTGTTGCGACGCGTCTCCGTCAGCTCTTAGCTCTTACGGAACAGTTTGTTCCGCAGCCCCCTCGTCGGCGTTGCTTTCGGCTCGGCCGTGTCGGCCGACGGGGCTGCGTCGCCTTCGTTCGCGCGGCGCTGTCCGAGGCCGGGCAGTCCCGGGATCCTTCCACGGCGGTGCCGGGGAAGCGGCGATGAGAGGCTCGTCGTGTCCAAGGCGTCGGAGCCGGAGGCGCTGGTGAAGACCGACGGGGCGGTGTGGTTGTCCGAGCCTTGGCGGCCCCCTGCGGGCACGCCGGCGAATACGGGCTCGGGTGCGGTGCTGGTCTCCTCGGCGGCCAGGGCCTTGCGCAGCTTCTCACCCTCGACGTCTACGTTGGGCATGACCCGGTCCAGCCACTTGGGCAGGGCCCAGGCGCGGCGCCCGAGCAGGGTCATGACCGCCGGGACGATGGTCATGCGGACCACGAAGGCGTCGAAGAAGACGGCGGAGCCGAGGCCGAGCCCGATGGACTTGATGAGTGCCACGTCGTCGAGGAGGAAGCCGGAGAACACCGAGATCATGATGATCGCCGCCGCGGTGACCACGCGGGCACTGTGCTTGAAGCCCTGAACGATGGCCTGTGTGGGTTCGGCGCCGTGGACGTACTCCTCCCGCATCCGGGTGACGAGGAAGACCTCGTAGTCCATGGCGAGTCCGAAGACCACGCCGATCAGCAGGATGGGCAGGACGCTCACGATGGGCGCGGTCTCCTGGATACCGAACAGGCCCTTCAGCCAGCCCCACTGGAAGACGGCGACCACGACACCGAGCGTGGCACCCACGCTGAGGAGGAAGCCGAAGGCTGCCTTGAGCGGGACCAGGATCGAGCGGAAGACCAGCAGGAGCAGGACCAGCGCCAGGCCGACCACGATCGCCAGGTAGGGGATGAGGGCCTGGGCGAGCTTGGTGGAGACGTCGATGTTGACGGCGGTGGTGCCGGTCACCATCAGGTCGGCACCCGTGTCCTTGTGCAAGGTGCTGCTCTGGGCGCGGATGTCCTTGACCAGGTCCTTGGTGGCCTGACTGCTTGGCGCACTCTTCGGGATGGCCCCGATCAGGGCCACGTCGCCGGCTTCGTTGAACGCGGCGTCGCGCACCGTGGCGACGTCGGGCAGCTTCTTGATACGTGCGACCGCGTCCGCGGCGGCGGCCTTCGGGTCCTTGCTGTCACGGGCGTCGACCACCACGGTCAGGGGACCGTTGAAGCCGGGACCGAAGCCCTTGCTGAGGGTGTCGTAGGCGACGCGCTGGGTGCTGTCGGGGGACTTCATGGAGTCGTCGGGCAGGGCCAGGCGCAGGGACATGGCAGGGATGGTCAGCAGGCCCAGGCCGATCACCGCGACGGCGAGGACCTTGACCGGGTTGCGGGTGACGAACTTGGCCCAGCGCACGCCCATGGCCTCGCCCTCGCCGCGTTCCTCCAGGGCGTGCATGCGGCGGCTGAGAAGCTTGCCCTTCATGATCCGCGTCCCAGCGAAGCCCAGCATCGCGGGCAGCAGGGTCAGCGCGATGAGCACCGCGACAGCGACCGCGAAGGCGGAGGCCAGACCCATCGAGCTGAGCATCTTGATGCCGATGATGCTCAGACCCGCCAAGGCGATGATCACGGTGAGGCCGGCGAAGACGACGGCGGATCCGGCGGTGCCCAGGGCCCGCCCGGCGGCTTCTTCCGGATCATGGCCGTCGCGGATCTCGTTGCGGTAGCGGGAGACGATGAACAGGGCGTAGTCGATGGCGACTGCCAAGCCCAGCATCAGTGCCAGTGTCGAGGCGGCCGAGGCCATGTCCACGAACGAGGTGGCGATGGTGATGCACATGACGGCCACGCCCACGCCGAGGATGGCGGTCAGCAGCGGGAGTCCAGCCGCGATCAGCGAGCCGAAGGTGATCACCAGGACGACTGCGGCGACCGCGAGACCGATCAGTTCGGCAGCCTTGCTGGCCGCCTTGTCCTCGACCGCGTCACCACCCATGCTGACCGTCAGCCCGGCCTTCTCACCCTCCGCAGCGACCTTGTTCAAGGCCTCGTGCGCGGCGCTGCTGACGTCGGACTTGGCGACCTTGTAGGACACCTGCGTGTAGGCGATGTCGCCCGACTTGCTGACCAGACCACTGGTGAACGGGTCGGAGACGCTCGCCACCTGCGGCGACGCCTTCAACTCGGTCACCAGCGAGGTGATTTCCGCCTTGTTGGCGGCGGAGGTGAGCTTCTGGCCGGAAGGGGCCTCGAAGACGACCCGGGCGGTAGCGCCGGAGGCGGAGGCCTGCGGGAACTCCTTCTGCAGCAGGTCGATGGCCTTCTGGGACTGCGTGCCGGGCAGCGTGAAGCTGTCCGACGTGGAGCCGGTGGAACTCATGGCGCCGATGCCTACGGCGGCCAGGACGGCGATCCACATCATCAAGAAGAGGCGTCGTCGCCGGAAGGCGAGCCGTCCCAGTCGATAGAGGAAGGTGGCCACGGGGTACTCCCACCAGGAGAAGAGGTCATTACGTGAGCAGGGCCTGATCGACCCTTGATCTCAAACTAGGTGCGGTTTCCCGCGCTCCCTGCCCCCTGTGGAACCGAATCGACAGGCCGCGATTAGTACCGCAGGACTAATGCCCCTCCCCTGAAGACGAGGTCACCGGCCGTGCTTCGGTCAGCCGGGAACGGTGACCACCACCCTGCCCCGCCCGCCCGCGTCGATCCGTTCGTGGGCCTTGGCGATGTCCTCCAGCGGGTAGCGGTCCGCGACTGCGACCGTGAGGGCGCCGGCTGCGGCGGCTGCGGTGAGATCGCGTGCGGCCTGTCGCTTCGCCACGGCGGGGAAGTCGTCACTGCCGAGCAGCCGCAGGGTGACGTTGTTGAACAGCAGGGGCCAGAGGGGGAGTTCGGTACGGTCGGCGTGGGTGCCGTAGGCGGCGATGACGGCGTCGAGCGCGGTAACGGCATTGTCGAGGTCGGCGTTGGCCGACAAGGACACCTCGACGACGCGGTGGACGCCGTCCGGCGCGTACGAGCGGATCGCTGCCGCCGGGTCGGCCGAGTCCAGGGCGACGGCGTGGGAGACGGCGGTCGCGTCGACGAGGGCGAGGTCGTCGCCGCGGCGTACGGTGCCGATGACGGTGGCGCCGCCCCAGCGGGCGAGCTGCGCGGCCAGGGAGCCGACGCCGCCGAGCACACCGTGGACGAGGACGATACTGCCGTCGACCGGGCCGTCCGCGAACACGGCGCGGTGAGCGGTGATGCCCGGGATGCCCAGACTCGCGCCCAGCTCGTCGGTGAGATGGCCGGGAAGCCGCACGGACTGCTGATCGGGTACGACGGTGTACTGGGCGGCGGTGCCGAAGGGCCGGTAGGACTGTGCGCCGTACACCCACACCCGCTCTCCGACGCGGTGGGCGCCGATGCCCTCGCCCACTTCGTCGATCACGCCAGCGGCGTCGCTGTGCGGGACGACCCTCGGATACGGCATCGAGGAGCCCAGCCAGCCACGCCGCTTCTTGGTGTCGCCGGGATTGACGCCCGAGACGGTTACACGGACCCGCACTTCACCGGGGCCGGGGTGGGGGTCGGGCAGTTCACCGACGCGCAACACGTCGGCGGCGGAGCCCTGCTGGTCGTACCAGGACGCGAGCATGGAGGTACCTCCGGGGTCTTTCAGGGGTTCTCGGGCGGTTGTTCGCCCAGGACCTCGCGGAGCCAGGCGCGTTCGGCGCGGCTGGTCGCGCGGGCGGTGAGAAGCAGGCCACGCCGGTAGGGGTCGGCGACCTCCTCGGCGCGCAGGGGCCGGTCACCGTCGTAGAAGAAGCTCACCGGCTCCTCCAGGAACGCCAGGCGGCGGCGCAGTACCGCGTGCTGTTCGGCGGTGTCAGGGAGGTGCGAGAGGAAGGACAGCACCGTGTAGAAGCGGGTGAAGTCGGTGATCTCGTGGTCGGCCGGCTTGCGCAGGCGCTCCAGCATTTCGGCGCGGCCGGCCGCGGTCAGGCTGAGCATGTAGCGGCCTGCACCCGCGCGCGGATCGGCCCGCCGTTCCAGGAGGCCCGCCTTCGCGAGGCGGTTGATGGCCGGGTAGAGGGTGCCGTCACTGACCGGCCGGGTGTAGCCGGTCAGGTCCGAAACACGTCGGCGCAGCTCATGGCCCGGTAGGGGGCCCTCGGCCAGGAAGCCCAATATCGCGAGTTCCAGCATGGGCCCATCTTCTCACATGCATCATCGAATCGATATTCACATCGAATCGATGTTACGGTCGTTGGCGGCTCGCCTCACCGTCGAGGCCCGCACGTCCGCAGCTCAGCTAGCCCCCGCAGGCGCGCCCCGTCGGGGACGTCGCCGATCTCCCCGAGAGCTCCGAACCATGGATCTTCATTCCTCCTCTGCCTCCATTCCGCCGGTGACCCCGCCCGCTCTGTCGCGCGAGGCGGGCCGCGCAGCCGGGTTGCCGCGTTCTTCCATGGCGGTCGCGGCGTTCTCGACGGTGGTCGAGTGGTACGACTTCACGCTGTACCTGTTCATGACCACCGTGCTGTCCAGGGTGTTCTTCGGCTCGGGAGCCTCGTCCGTCCTCACCGCACTGGCGGTCTTCGCCATCGCCTACGTGATGCGCCCGTTCGGCGCGCTGGTCTTCGGTCACGTCGGAGACCGGCTTGGGCGGCGCAGGGTCCTGCTGGCCTCGATGTCCGTCATGACGGTGGCCATGCTGGTCACGGCCCTGCTGCCCACGCGCGAGCAGATCGGCTCCACGGCGGGCGTCCTGCTGTTGCTGCTGCGCTGCGTCATGGGCTTCTCGGTGGGCGGCGAGTACACCGGCGTCATGACCTACCTCGTCGAAGGCGCCCCTCCCCGGCGGCGCGGTCTCGTCGCGTCCCTGGCCTCCGCCGCCAGCGAGGTCGGCGCGCTGCTCGCCGTCGGCGCAGCCGCCCTGACCACCGCGCTGACCAGCGGCCCGGCGCTGGACTCTTGGGGCTGGCGCATCCCGTTCTTCTTCGGCGCCCTGCTCGCGGCGGGCACCCTGATAGCTCGCTCCACCATGCAGGAGTCCCCGGCGTTCGAGCAGCTCCAGCAGGCGCACGGCGCCGACCGCGGCCCGCTCAGGCAGACCTTGCGAACCCAACGCCCGGCGCTGTACCGGACGTTCACGATCTCCGCGCTGGGGTCCATCACCTACTACGTGGGTATCACCTACGTCCCCACGTACCTCACGTCCGTGGGCGGCTTCGCGGAGAGTGACGCACTGTGGCTGGCGACACTGGCCTCCGCCGCAGTCATCGTCGTCACGCCCTTCGCCGGTGTGATGGCCGACCGCCTCGGGCGGCGGCCCACTCTCGTGGTCTTCGGTGTTCTGTCGCTGGTCCTGCCGGTGGCCATGTTCGCGTTCATGACCGGCGGACATGCCGTGCTCGCCCTCGTGGGAGCCGTGGTCCTGGCCCTCGTGGCGGGCGGTGTCAGCGCCGTGGGTGCCTCCTCCGCTCCGGAGCAGTTCCCGGTCGCCGGCCGACTCAGCGGGCTCGCGGTGGCAACGGTCGCTACGACGATCTTCGGCGGCCTGACGCCGTACGCCTCCCAGGCTCTGATCGACGGCACCGGATGGCGTCTCGTCCCCGGGATCATGGTCGCCGGCGTCGCTCTCCTGGCCCTGCCCGTTCTCTGGCGCCTGCCGGAGACAGCACCTTCGCGGCTTGTTCCTGCCCGTCGACCGGCACAGGACATGACCAGCCGCGAGCCCTCCGGGAAGATGCCCCGGCCCCGCGACGGAGGGTGAGCGCGGTGGATCGCCACAGCTCCAGCCTTGGGTGGGACGGCCCCGACCCGAACATCGAACTCGCGCAGTGGACTTGGTAGGGAGACATCGTGCGCTGGGATGAACTCACCGAATCCGCTGGCGGCGCCGGACTCTTCGGCATACAGGTCGTCCGCACCCGAACCTTCGACACCCCGGAGTTCCGAGGCATCACCTTCCACGAAGTGCACGCGAAGTCGATCGTGAACCGGGTGCCGAAAGGTTCCGGGATGCCCTTCGACTGGACCGTGAACCCCTACCGCGGTTGCTCGCACGCCTGCACCTACTGCTTTGCCCGTGGCAGTCACCGCTACCTGAATCTGGACGCGGGCGCCGGCTTCGACTCGCAGATCGTGGTGAAGACCAACGCTCCGAAGCTGCTGCGCGGCTGTCTGGGTTCGAGCCGTTGGCACGGAGAGCACATCGCACTGGGCGCCAACGTCGACTGCTACCAGCGAGCCGAGGGCCGCTACCGTCTGATGCCGGGCATCCTGGCGGCCCTCCGGGACCACAGCAATCCCTTCTCCGTCATGACCAAAGGCACCCTGGTTCTACGCGACTTGGAGTTGCTGCGGCAGGCGTCCCAGGTCACCCGGGTTCATGTCGCGGTGTCCGTCGGGTTCACCGACGACCACCTGTGGCGCACGGCCGAACCGGGCACCCCGCCGCCGTCGGCCCGCCTTGACGCGATCCACACCTTGGCCGACGCCGGGATCGAGGTCGGCGTGCTGATGATGCCGATCGTTCCCTTCCTCGGCGACTCTTCGGGGCAGTTGCGCCGAACGGTACGCGCGATCGCGGCCAGCGGTGCCGCGTGGCTGACGCCTGCGGTGTTGTATCTGCAGCCGGGAGCCCGCGAGTGGTTCATGGAGTGCCTTCGCCGGGACCACCCGTCCTGGGCGCCTCGGTTCGAGCAGTTGTACGCCGCCGGGCCGTACACGCCGAGGTGGTACCAGAAGCGGATCGTCCGTCAGGTGACGCAACTGGCCGAAGAGTTCGGCATCCGTGTCCGTATGGAGGACGACCCGTGGCGAGTCACGCCCCCGGAGGGTCAGGGAGACACAGGCGGACCCGTACAACTCACTCTGCTCTGAGCGACTGCCGGGGAACCTTCGCCGCAGGCGCGGTTCTCGCCAGGGGCGTGGACCCGGGCCCCGCCTCAGCGGTCCAGACGGAAGTGCGCCAGCTTGTCGCTGTCGATGGTCAGCCCGAGGCCGATTCCCTCACGCACACGCAGTGTTCCGGACTCGATGACCAGGGGCTCGGTGAGCAGGTCGTCCGCCATGTCGAGGAAGTTGGACAGCTCGCCGGCCCGACGGGTGGTGGCCCGGTGCGCGGCGCCGAAGGCGACCGCGCACAACGTACCGATCTGCCCGTCGATCTGGTTGCCGATCACCACTTCGACGCCCATCGCCTCGCACTGGTTGAGCACGCGCGTCGAGGCGGTGAAGCCGGTGCGGGCCGTCTTGATGCTGATCGCGGTCGCGCCGCCACCCAGGAGTTCGCGGGTCACATCGGCCGGAGTGGGTGCGCTCTCGTCGGCGACGAAGGGAATCCGGCTCTGTGACACGAGCCACCGCCGGCCCAACACGTCGTCGGCGGGGCACAGTTCCTCGGCGAGGTCCAGGTCGAGATCGTCCATCTCCCGCAGAGCGCGCGCGGACTCGGAGGCGCTCCAGCCGCGGTTGCCGTCGATGTAGAGCTCGGCATCGTCGCCCAGCGCCGTGCGCAGAGCCCGGCACGCCTCGACGTCCAGCCGGTATGGCCGGCGACCCACCTTCACCTTGAACGTGGTGATGCCGTACGTGTCCCGAACCCGCTCCGCCTCGGCCACCATCTGTTCGGTGGGAGCGAAGCCGACCATGTGGCTGACCCGCATACGGTCCGACCAGCCGCCGAGGAGTTCGGTGACCGGCATTCCGGCGGCCTGTCCGATGACATCCCACACGGCCATGTCGATCGCGGCCTTCGCTGTCGGATTGCCCACCGTCCGGTCCAGGCGCGCGTGGATCACCTCACGCTCCAGGGCTGACAGCCCGGTGATCTGCGGCGCGAAGACCTTGCCGATCACCGCGACGATCGACTCCTGGGTCTCGCCGTAGGTGTAGGGGCGCGGCGGCGCCTCCGCCGTGCCGATCAACCCCTCGTCGGTGTGGACGCGTACAAGGACATGGTCCGCGACGTGCACCTCGCCGCTGGCGAACGTGAGCGACTTGCGGAAAGGGATGGCGAAAGGGACGGCTTCGACCTTGGTGATCTTCATTGTCTTCCTTTCGCGGACCGGGCGCGGCCTCGGCAGCGGGCGAAGGACCGGTCGGTGTGGCGTCGGCGAGCGGAGACCTCGTACGGGTCCGTCGGCACGGCAGAACAGGCACCGCCACCTACTGCGACGCGAGATAGGTTCTGATGATCTGGCTGTCGTCCAGGTCGAGGAGTCCCATTTCCGCGGCTCGCCGGTACTGGCCGGCCGCTGCACGGGCGAGTGGCGCGCGGGCACCGGCCCGCTCCGCCTCTCGCACGACCAGGTCGTTGTCCTTGGCGAGGATCGCCAGGCGGGTGAGCGCGTCCTCGGTGACGGGTGGCGTGGCCATGCGCGGGCCGCGGTCCTCGAAGAACCAGGAGGAACCGGAGCTGCCGCTGAGGACCGGCACAATGCGTGCCGGGTCCAGGCCCAGGCGGGAAGCGAGCGAGAGCGCTTCCGCGGCCGCGGCCAAGTGCACCGAGCTGCATAGCTGGTTGACGACCTTCACGGCTTGTCCGTCGCCGGGCCGGTCACCGACTTCGGCGATCTTGCCCAGGGGACGGAGAACGTCGCGGACCCGGTCGAGCGCCGCTGGGCTGCCCGCGGCGAGAATACGCAGCCTGCCCTGCTCGGCACCGGGGACGCCCCCCAGGACAGGGGCGTCCACGACGTGGGCACCGGCGTCGGCCAGCAGGCCGGCGGCCCTGCGCCCGTCCTCGGGGCCCACTGTCGATCCGATGACCCAGGTCTGGCCGGTCAGCGGTCCGCGGGCGGTGGCGGCAGCGACGGTGTCCAACAACTGGCCGCCCGTGGCGACCATGACCAGGACGACATCGCCCAGGGAGACGGACGAGATATCGGGTGCGGTCCGCAGGCCGGCGGCCTGAGCGTGTGCGCGTGTCCGCGGACTCGGGTCGACGGCCGTGACCGCGAATCCGGCGGCGGCCAGACGGCACGCCATGGGCAGTCCTATCGCACCGACGCCGACGAAGGTCACCGTCACACACGATGTGCCGGCGTCGGTCGTGGATGCCGGGTTCGGTCGCTGCGTCGCCATCGATCGCTCCTTCGTGCAGACGCCTGGTCTGCGGGGCTCCGGGTGACAGGGACGCTACGCCCGCCTATCTAAACCTGGCCAATACCAATGAGTGATGTATCAATACCCAACCCGTCAAAATCTGGTGTGCGCAGCGCCGACTTGCTGACCTCGACGACTCGCGCCAGGGCGGTCGACGGATTGTCGGTCCGCCAGGCGAGGGCGGAGACCAGATGACTGGGCCGGATGCCCTCCAGCGACCGGTACACCAGACCCACTGACTGGACGGGGCACACGGAGCTGAGCGTGATGGTGACACCGGCCCCCGCGGCGACCAGCGCGAGCACGGTGCTGGAGTCCGGTGCGACCTGGACGATGCGCGGCCGAAAGCCGGCCGAGTGACAGAGCGAGACCATGGTCGACTGCAGCATCGAGCCCTGGTCGTGCGGCAGGCTGACGAAGTCTTCCCGGGCGAGATCACCGAGCCTGATGCGCTCGCGGTCGGCGAACGGGTGGTCGGCGGGCAGCGCGCACACGAGTTCCTCCAGCTCGACGGCGCGGGAACTGAGCTCCGGATGGGCAATGGGCAGACGCACGAACGCCAGGTCCAGCGCACCCGAGAGGAGTTCCTCCAGGGCTGTGTAGACGTAGGTCTGGGACTGGAGTACCAGCTCGATGCGCGGGTGGGTGCGGCGCACGGCCGTGGCCAGGAGCGGCAACAGGCGCTGGCTGGACGCGCCCGCGAAGCCGGTGCGTACGCGCCCCTCTTCGCCCGAAACGATAGACGCGGCGATCTCACGGGTCATGGCGGCTTGGACGAGGGTGCGACGCGCCGGATCGAGCAGCCGCACCCCTGCGTCGGTCAACGCCACGGTACGGGTGCTGCGCTCGAACAGCTGCAGACGCAGCTCGGTCTCCAGGCGCCGGATGCGGTTGCTCAGGGGCGGCTGGGCAACGTGCAGTCGGGCAGCGGCCCGTCCGAAGTGCAGTTCCTCGGCCACCGCCACGAAGGCTTCCAGGTCACGCAAGTCCACGAGTCCACTCCCCTCATTAATATCCATAGGTTACAAGTGATGAGCTGATTGGTATTGGACCCGTTAATTCTCCTGGGCGAGGATGCCTCTCACCGGGGGCAGGAGCTCTCGGCCCGGCATCGCGGAACCGAGGAGAAGGAGACCGGCATGGATCTTCGTCTGCAGCATGTGAACGTGTGTTCCGACGACATGGGCGAGCTGCACCGTTTCTACTCGGAGGTGCTCGGCCTGCCCATGTCGCCCCTGCCGCCGATGATCGACCACGAGGGTCACGACGAGGACGAGTCCCAGGGGGAGGGCGCCTGGCGGCAGAACGTCGCCTTCTTCGAGGCCGGCGACGGCGGACGCGACCAGCTGCAGATCCACGCCAGCCGTCGTCAGGCCTATCTTGGTCCGCGCATGGGGCACTCCATCAACCCCCTGCTGACCGGGCACTTCGCCTTCCGCACCGACAACATCGCCGAGGTGCGCGAGCACCTGACCAAGAACAACGTGCCGTTCGCCGACTACGGCGAGTGGGCGGTCAAGGGCTGGGACCAGATCTTCCTGACCGACCCGGCGGGCAACGTGATCGAGATCCACCAGTTGATGGACTGACGCCGTGTCTCAGCCATCCACCGCTCCCGCCGGACGGATGCCCGAGAGCCGCTGGCGCACCAGGCCGGACCGCTCTACCTGGGGAGACTTCGGCCCGGACGACGTTCTGGGACGTATGAACCTGGTCGGTCCCGAGCAGGTGCGCAAGGGGCTCGCCGAGGTGCACGACGGCGTCACCTTCTGCCTGTCGCTGCCTCTCGACCAACCCGGCGGTACGGTCCTGGGCCCGAACCGGTTTCCCCCGGTGGTCCGCCCCACCCTTCGCTCCGGAGCGGTCAACTTCAACTGCGACATGGGCGTCGCCCACCCCGGCGCCACGGATGTCGTCAACGACGACTTGGTCGTCCTGCACACCCAGTACTCCACCCAGTGGGACGCCCTCGGACACATCGGAGCCCGCTTCGACGCCGACGGCGACGGCACACCCGAGACCGTCTACTACAACGGCTGGCGGGCGGGCACCGACGTCACCGGACCTGTCGGCGCCGCTCGGGCGGGCGCGGCCAGCCTCGCCGACATCGCGGGCATCGCGCAGGGCACGGCCTCCAGCTCCGACGCCGGACCCGTGGACATCAGCCACCTCGCGGTCCACGGAGTGCAGGGTCGCGCCGTACTCGTCGACCTTGAGGCCCACTACGGCACCACCCGCGCCGCCATCGGATACGAGGAGCTCGCAGCCGTCCTGGACATCGACCGGGTGACGGTAGAGGCGGGCGACATCCTCCTCCTGCACACGGGCTTCACCCGCAACCTGATCGACAGCAACGGCCGACCGCGACCTGACGCCACTGGTGACTGCGCCGTCCTGGACGGGAGCGACCCGCGGTTGCGGGCGTGGATCCGCGACAGCGGTGTGGCGGCCATCGCGGCCGACAACCATGCCGTCGAAGCCTTCCCCGATCCGAAAGCGGAGCCGGGGCGGCCCGTGCTGCCCCTGCACCGCCTTTGCCTGTTCGAACTGGGCATCCACCTCGGAGAGTTGTGGTGGCTGTCCGACCTGGCCCGGCACCTGCGCCGAACGGGTCGCTCACGCTGCCTCCTCACCGCACCGCCACTGCGCCTGCCCGGAGCCACCGGCTCCCCGGTTACCCCGATTGCGACGGTCTGACATGACACAGCCCACCGAACGGCTCCTGGTCACCGGCGGAGCGTCCGGCATCGGCCGCGCCATCGTCGAGGAGGGACTCTCACTCGGCTGGGACGTCGCGGTCATCGACCGGGACCGGGCGGCGGCCGGTCAGCCGGTGACCGCGGATCTGTCCGACCCCGGCGCCACCGCGCACGCCTTGGCGGAAGTCCTGGCCAACGGGCCCGTCACCCGCCTGGTGAACAACGTGGGTGCCGTCTTCCCGCAGCGACTTGAGGACACGACACTCGCCGAGGTCGACGCGGCCCACGCGCTCAACCTGCGCTGCGCCGTCCAGTGCACCCAGGCCGTGCTGCCCGGAATGAAGGCGGCCGGCTTCGGCCGTGTCGTCAACATGAGCTCACGCGCCGCGCTCGGCAAGGAACTGCGGACCGCGTACGCGGCCTCCAAGGCCGCCCTGATCGGACTGACCCGCGTCTGGGCCCTGGAACTGGGCGAGCACGGCATCACCGTGAACGCCATCGGCCCCGGCCCCATCGCCACCGAACTGTTCAACCGCGCCAATCCGGCCGACGCGCCACGCACCAAGGCGATCGTGCGGTCCGTGCCGGTACGCCGAGTCGGCACCCCGGAAGACGTCGCCCATGCCGCCTGCTTCTTCCTCAGCGGGCGGGCGGGATTCGTCACCGGCCAGACCCTCTACGTCTGCGGCGGCATGACGGTGGGCGTCGCGCCCGCCTAGGTCCTGTCGTCGCACTCCCGTCTGCTCCGCGACGCCACGCACGTTCAGACCATCCGTGTGCCCGGCCGCGGTCGGCACGGACGCGCGGCCGACTCATCCTGCCGTTCCACCTCGACGAGAGAGGGGAGCACGCCATGCAGATACCCATCAAGGCCACGCTCGACCGGATACCAGGCGGCACCATGGTGGTCCCGCTGTTCGTCGGCGCCGTCGGCCATACCGTCTGGCCCTCGGCCGGCGGCTTCTTCGGCTCCTTCACCGGCGGTCTGCTCTCCGGGGCCGTTCCGCTCTCCGCGGCCTTCTTCGTGTGCCTGGGTACCACGTTGGAGTTCAGATCCACCGGTCAGATCCTGATCAAGGGCGGGTCTCTGCTGGGGGCGAAGATCCTCAGCGCCCTGATTCTCGGCGTGGTGGCGGCCAGGTTCCTGGGGGAAGGCGAGATCTCATCAGGCGCCTTCGCCGGGTTGTCGGTGCTCGCTCTGGTCGCGTCGATGAACGACACGAACGGCACCATGTTCGTCACGCTGATGCACCAGTTCGGCCGGCCCAAGGACGCTGCCGCCTACGGCGTGATGTCCATCGAGTCCGGTCCGTTCTTCACCATGCTCACCCTGGGCGCGGCGGGACTCGCCGCCTTCCCGTGGCAGGCCATGCTGGGTGCGGTGCTGCCGTTGATCGTCGGAGCGATCCTGGGCAACATCGACCGCGGCATGCGTGACTGGCTCTCACCTGTCTGCGGCGGTCTGGTCCCGCTGATCGCTTTCGCGCTGGGCAGCACGATCGACCTGGGTGCCGTCTGGAAGGCCGGTGTCCTCGGTATCGGTCTCGGCGTGTTCGTGTTCCTGTGGACGGGCCTGTTCCTCTTCTCGGTCGACCGGCTCACGGGCGGAACCGGTGTCGCCGGGATCGCGGCGGCGACGACGGCGGGCAGCGCCATCGTGGTGCCCGCGATCGTCGCCGAGGTCAATCCGGCCTACCGGGAAGCCGCCGCCTCCGCCACGGTGCTGGTCGCCGCCTCTGTCGTGGTCACCGCGATCCTCGCGCCCCTGGGCACCGCGTTCGTCGCGGCGCGCACGGCGAAACCGTTGGCCGGACAGGACGCGCACGCCCTGTCCGAGCCGACCCGTGCCGACGGCGATCCGGTCGCCGATGACGCGGAACGGAACGACGGGATCACTCCGACGCACGAGCAGACCCGGGCCGGGGACCGCGGCACCCGGCGGCCCTGATCGGTGCTTGACGGATCGTCACCACTCGACCTCCCGCTGACCGCCGGGCGCTGTCAGGCGCCGTCGGGGGTCGGCCCTCCCACGGCTGTCTCCACGACGGACCGAGGGGACGGGCTGGCGTTGGCCGCCCATGAGCGTGGAATGAGGGCCGCTATGGCGAAGGACGCGGTCGCGGCGGCGACACCTATGGCCAGCACGGCCCGCAGCCCGTTCTCCGAGGGCAGTTCGACACCATGGAAGCCGATGGTCATGTGGGCGATGACCATGCCTGCAACGGCGCTGGCGACCGTGTTGCCGATCGCCCGCATCAACGTGTTGAGACTGGTCGCGGCGGCGGTCTCCGACAGGGGCACCGCGCCCATGATGAGCGTGGGGAGGGCGGCGTAGGCGAGACCGGTTCCGACGCTGACGACGCAGGAGGCGACGATGAGCTGCCAGACCTCGGACATCATCACCATGGAGAGCAGGTAGCCGAGCCCGATGATCGTGGAGCCGAGCATGAGGGTGAACTTCGGCCCCTTGGTCCTGGTGACGCGGGCGGAGAGCGGGGAGGCGGCCATCAGCATCAGTCCCTGTGGGGCCAGGACCAGGCCCGTGACGACCAGGCCGGTGCCGAGCCCGTAGCCGGTTGCCTTCGGAAGCTGGAGGACCTGCGGCAGGACCAACTGCATGGCCAGGAGCGTGAAACCGATCGCAACCGCCGCGAGGTTGGTGAACAGCACCTCGGGGCGTGCGGCGGTGTGCAGATCCACCAGGGGGTGCGGGGCGCGGAGTTCGAACCAGCCCCACAGCGGCAGGACGATCGAGGCCGCGGCGAACAGCGCGAGCGTGGTGCCGTCGCCCCAGCCCCAGTCCTCGCCCTTGGAGACCGCGAGGAGCAGGCATGCCAGGCCGGTTGCCAGGCCGACCGTGCCGGTGATGTCGACGCGTCCGCCCGTGCGTACCTTCGATTCGGGTACGTACCGGACGACGAACAGGGTTGCGACGGCCGCGAGGGCGCCGCCGATCCAGAACAGCAGGTGCCAGTCGACCTTGTCGGCGATGAGCGCGGCGGTGGGTAGCCCCACGGCGGCGCCCACCCCGAGAGAGCCGAGCATCACGGCGGTCGCCATGGGGAGGCGCACGGCAGGTGTCTCCTCGCGGAGGATGCTGACGCCGAGGGGGATGATCCCGTTCGCCAGGCCCTGCAGCGCGCGACCGATGATCATCGGGGTGAGGGAGTCGCTGAGGGCGCAGATCACCGAACCCGCCACGAGCAGCCCCATGTTGACCAGGAGTATGCGGCGCTTGCCGTACATGTCGCCGAGCCGCCCCATCACCGGTGTGGAGACGGCACCGCACAGCAGGATCACCGTGACGGTCCAGGCGGTGTCCGACGCGGGGGCGTTCAGGTACTGCGGGAGGCGAGGGACGATCGGGAAGACCAGGGCCTGCGTCAGGGCGTCCGTGATCCCGGCGAAGGCGAGCACCGCCACCAGGGTGTTTGTGCGTAAGTGGGCGGGCTTCGCCGTGCCGGCGAGCGCGGGGTTCGAGGGGGACATGGATCAGGCCTCCGTGTGGGGGGAGCCGCCTGCGACGGCCGTACGGAATGGACGATCAAGGAAACTCTCGCGCCGGGAGGCGCCGCGGATCAGGTCACCAGCGGACGGGTAGTTCGTGGACCCCGAAGGTGGCCATGTCGTGCCGGAATTCGACCTCTTCGAGCGGGACCGCCAGGCGAAGGTCCGGCAGCGCCCGCAGGAGTGCGGGGAAGGCCTCCTGCAGTTCGACGCGGGCCAGGGACTGACCGAGGCACTGGTGGATGCCATGGCCGAAGGCGAGGTGGCCGCGGGCGTTGCGGCCGATATCGAGGTCGTCGGGGTTTCGGAAGAAGCCGTCCCGGTTGGCGGCGGGAAGACTGATGGTCAACAGGTCCCCGGCTCGCACGAGTTGGCCTCCGATGGTGAGGTCCTCGACAGCCACCCGCCACACCATGTCCTGGGCGATGGTCAGATAGCGCAGGAGTTCTTCGACGGCGCCCGCGACCACACCCGGGTCGTCGGTGTCGCGGATCCGGGCGGCCTGGTGGGGGTTGCACAGCAGGGCCAGGGTGCCCAGACCGATCATGTTGGCCGTGGTCTCGTGCCCGGCGTGCAGCAGAATCTGGGCGATCATGGCCACTTCCTCGTGGCTCAGCTCTTCGGTGGCGACGCGTTCCACGAGCAGCCGGCTGATGAGGTCGTCGCCCGGTTCGCGCTCCTTGTGCTTCACCAGCGCCACGATGAAGTCGAAGAGTTCCCGCCGCGCGGCCGTCCTTTCGTCCTCCTTCGCGTCGAGACGAGCGAGGGTGGCGGCGTGCTCCTGGAAGAACGCGTGGTTCTCGTACGGCACTCCGAGCAGCAGTGAGATCGCCAACGAGGGTACGGGCAGCGCGTAGGCGCGCACGAGGTCGGTCGGCTGGCGCCCCTCGGCGATCATCTCTTCGAGAACGCGGTCGATCAGATCGCGAAGCTGCGGCCGCATCGCTTCCATGCGCTTGACCGTGAACTCACCGGTGAGCATCCGTCGGGTGCGGGCGTGGTCGGGATCGTCCTGGCGCGGGAACGCCGGCGGCATTTCGGCGTCCTGGGCGCTGGGCGCCATCACGGGATACCGGCGGACGTCCGCGCTGATCCGCGGATCGCCCAGCGCCAGTCTGGCGTCCTCGTAGCGGGTCACCGCCCAGGCGGTCCTGCCGTGCGACGTCACCACGCGCGGTAACCCCGTGTCGAGACGCCACCGCGTGTACTCGGCCGGCGGATCGAAAGGGCAGACGGACGAGCGCAGTCCGGGGAAGGAGGGGAGTTCGATGCTGCTGTGACTTCCGGGCGGAGTGTTCATCGCTACTCCTGTGGGGGCTTGGGAGGGCGTGGGACGACACCAGGACTTACAGCGCCTTAGGTTACGAAGACTTAGGTCACTGTAACGGTGTCGTATGCGGATCGGAATCCTCCTCTTGGCGGATCTCGGAGACGTACCGCAGCCGCACCGGCAGCTCGTAGAGGTCGTTCTGCGTCACCACAGGCTTGTTGCGCGGTTCATCGCGGGAGACGGCGAGCGCGAGGTCGGGGAAACGGGCGTAAAGCGTCGGCAGGGCCACTCCTGCCTTCAGGCGGGAGAGGGCCGCACCGGGGCACACGTGCGGACCGTGTCCGAAGGAGATGTGGCGGTTTCGGGTCGCGCGGGTGATGTCGAACGACCCGGCAGTCGGGCCGTGGGCCTGCTTGGCGGGGGTTGAGGAACATCCATGTCAGATCGTGCGCTGAGCCTTCTCAGCGTTTCGTATAGGCGCGGATCTGTTCGGCCAGCCGCGCGAGTTCGGCCGCTGTCGCGGGCGAGGCGTCGCTGAGTCCGCTGTGTACGGCCGTCTGGCTTCGCAGGAAGCGCCGCAGTGTGGCCACGAGCAGTCCTTCCGGCAGGGTCCGCAAGGCAGCGAACCCGCGAGGGACCGGCGGCGTCGGCATGGCGGCCAGGTTCTGCCGCATGAGGCGGAGCATGCCGCGGACCGCGTCCGGATCGTCGGCCAGCGCTACCGGGCCGCCCGCCGTGTGCACCGCCTGCCCGAGCGGGACCTCGAACGCGGCGTGCGTCTTGAGCCAGGCATCCATCCTCGGCTCGGCCTTGGCGTTGATCCCGGTGGTGCGGAACGTCCGCACGATCCGTTCGAGTCGCGGAGTGGTCCGGCCGTCGGGTTCGCCGATCGGCATCGCAACCCGGCGGGTCATGAAGTTGGTCGCGCGATAGCGGACCACGTCGCCGTCCATCGTGCCGCCGGCCATGCCGAAGCCGAGCAGCACCCGCTCGTGGCCGATCACCGCGCCCAGCGGCTCCGCGCCGCCCGCCCAGTTGTGCAGGAACAGCACGTCGCCTTCGAGGCCGGCGAGTGACTCCAGCACCGCGTCCACCTGATGGGTGCGGACGAAGACCGCGGTCAGGTCGTACTCGCCGGCCGGGTGCTCGACCACCGGCACCGTTACCCGCCTGACGGCCGGACTGCCTCCCTCGGCGAGCTGCACGCCGTGCCGGCGCAGGGCGGCCAGGCGCTCGCCCCGGGCGAGGAGCGAGACGTCGTGCCCGGCCTCATGCAGGCGGGCGGTGAACAGGCTGCCGAGAACCCCGGCGCCGTATACGAGCATTTTCATGGCAACCCTTTTCGTACGTTCGCTTCAGTCATACGTTCGTTTTAATCAAACGTCTGTACTGTACGCAGACATGGCGCCACCTGACACCCGCACCCAGATCCTCGACGCGGCCGAACACCTCTTCGCCGAGCGCGGTTACCGCGGCACCTCGGTCCGCGCGATCACCGACCTCGCCGGAGCGAACCTGGCCGCCGTCGGGTACCACTTCGGCTCGAAGGCGGAACTCCTGGCCGCGGTCGCCCGACGCGTGATCGAGCCCATCAACGCCGCGCAGTGCGCAGGGCTTGACCGACTGCTCGCCAGGACCCCGGACCCTGAGGTCGCCGAACTGGTGGAGGCATTCGCGGGGCCGCTGTTCGACGAGATGCCGGCCGGTGACGAGGGTGGTGCCCGGACGTCCCGGCTGATCGTGACGATCCTCAGCGACCCGGCCGAGGAGGTGCGCAGATGGACCGGTCCCGCTGAGGACGCGGTCCGTGAGCGCTACCTGGCGGCCTTCGGGCGCGCACTGCCCGGCCTTTCCCTGGAGGAGCTGCGGTTCCGGATGCGGGGGATCCTCGCCGTGACGGCAGTGGACCGCGTTGAGGTCTACCAGCAGCGCTCCCCGGCCTGCCTGTCCCCGGTAGCGGGCGAGGCGGCCCGGCGCTGGGCGATCACGTTCCTGACGGCAGCGATGAGCGCACCACCGACGGGGACCTGACAACTCGGGACGGCCGAGGCGATCGGCGACGTCGCCGGTCGGCCGGGAGGCGAGCCAGGCGGCCGGCGTCTGCTCGGCCCGGCATCCTTGTTAGGTGGAGACGGACGGAAGTCGGTCGCGCGGGCCTGCCGTATCGAGGCCAGCACCTGTCGTCGTCGGGTGCGAGCAGGCTGGTGACCTCGGCGACCGCCTCCGTCGAGGGATGGAAGTACTTCCTCACGTTCTCGGACTTCTTGTGCCTCGATTTGGCCATGAGCGTCCCTGCCGACTTCGGTGATGTGCCGCCGGGGGCACGCGGTGATACCGAGAATTATTCGCGCCCCTCGACAAGCGGGTTCGTCTGACGAAATATTGTTCACACCTAGAGCGGTTCGGCGATGATTGGCCGACGTCAACGGAGTCGGCCACGTGGCCCGCTCGCTGACCTGATGTGAATCCCGTGCACGGGCTGACTGCCCGGTTGCCGGTCCTTGGAGGAGTTGTCGATGAGCAGTGGCGAGTTCCCGGAGGTCGGGACGGTGGCGGGCGTGGTCCGTGGTCGTCGTGAAGGTGACCTGGAGGTGTTCCGGGGTATCCCGTTCGCGCAGCCGCCGGTGGGTGAGGCGCGGTTCGGGGCGCCGCGGCCGGTGGCGGGCTGGGACGGTGTGCGGGAGGCGTTCGCGTTCGGTCCGCCGCCTCCGCAGGAGCCGATGGGCCCCGTGGCCGAGCCCCCTGTCGGCCTTCCGGCCGATGACGACTGGCTGACGGTCAACGTCTGGACGCCGGAGACGGACCCGGCCGCACGACGGCCGGTGATGGTGTGGATCTACGGCGGCGCCTACAAGTTCGGCTCTTCCGACGATCCGGCCTACGACGGCAGCCGGCTCTCCCGTGACGGCGACCTGGTGGTGGTCACCCTCAACTACCGGGTCGGCATCGAGGGGTTCGCCCTCATCGAGGGCGCACCCGCGAACCGGGGCCTGCTCGACCAGGTCGCCGCCCTCGAATGGGTGCGTGAGAACATCACCGCGTTCGGTGGCGACCCCGACCAGGTCACCGTCTTCGGTGAGTCCGCGGGCGCCGGGTCCATCGCCGCGCTGATGGCCATGCCGCGAGCACGGGGCCTGTTCCGGAGGGCCATCACACAGAGTGTGCCGGGCACCTTCTTCTCCACCGCACTGGCCGGTGACATCGCCGAGGTCCTGGCCGGCGGGCTGGGGCTGCGTCCGACGGTCGCCGATCTGTCCGGTGTGGACCCGCGCAAGCTGCCCGAGGCAGGGGCCGCGCTGACCGCCGGGATGCGTGGGTACGTGGACCGCTGGGGTCCTGTTGCGCTGTCCCCGACCCCCTTCGCACCCGTCGTCGACGGCGATGTCCTGCCCACCACTCCGTGGCAGGCCCTCGCGAGTGGCGCCGCACGGGACGTGGAGCTGATCACCGGGCACAACCGGGACGAATACCGGCTCTTTCTCCTGCTCGGCGGGCTGCTCGGCCAAGTGGACGAGGGCCTGGCCTCGATGGCGCTGGGCCTGTTCGGACCGACGCCGGACAGTGAACAGGCCTACCGCACCGCGTTCCCGGAGGCCTCCGCGGAGTACCTGTTCGAACTGGTGCAGTCCGACTGGCTGTTCCGCATGCCCTCGCTGCACCTGGCGCAGGCGCAGGTGGCCGGGGGCGGCCGGGCGCACGTGTACGAGCTGACCTGGGCCGCACCCGCCAACGGCGGTGCTCTGGGCGCCTGTCACGGTCTGGACGTACCTTTGACGTTCGGTGTGTACGGCGGTCTGGGTGCCATGCTGACCGGGCCCGTGCCCACGCCCGAGACCGAGGCGCTCTCCGCGCGTTTCCGCTCCGCGTGGACCGCCTTCGCCGCCACGGGTGACCCGGGCTGGCCCGCGTACGATCCCGAGCACCGCCTCGTCCAGCTCCTCGACACCGAACCGACGGTCACCGCGTACCCGGAAGAGGCCGCCCGCCGCATCTGGGAACGCCATGTCTTCGCCGCACTGCCCCTGACGACGACGTAGCCCCACGCCTCCGATCCGCGGCACCTCCCGGCCGGCCAGGCGATGACTGGCCGGCCGTTCCAGCCGTCCCACACTGCTGTTGCTCCTTGCCACGCAGGGAGTTGTCACGCGGTCGGATCAATCAGCAGCTTCATCCGGCGACCGGCGCGAAGCTCGGTGAAGCCCCCGTCGATGAGGTCGCTGAGGGGGATGGTGTCGACCCAGCCGGTGGTGTCGTAGTGCCCCTGGGCCATGAGGGCCATGACGGCTCGATAGTCGTCGGCCGTGTAGCAGATGGTGCCCTGGATACGCCGTTCCCGGAGGACGAGGCTGAGGAGTGGCGTGGGCAGGGGACGGTCGTAGATCGCGACGCTGATCAGCGGACGGCGCTCGCCGATGGAGGCCAGCGCGGATTCCACGGCCGGCGCCACGCCGGCGGCGTCGAAGGCGGCGTCGACGCCGTCGCCGTTCGTACGGTCCGCGATCAGCGCGGGCACGTCCACCGCTGCCGGGTCCAGGGTGCGGGCGCCGAGCCGCTCGACGGCCGCCCGTCGCTCGGGCGACGGCTCGACCACGTCGATCTCCGTCAGCCCCATGCCCCGTAGCGCGAACCAGAGACCGATGCCGATCGGTCCCGCGCCGTAGACCAGGGCGGAGTCCTGGTCGCCGACGCCACCGAGAGCAGCGGCGTGGTAGGCGACGGACATGGGCTCGACGAGGGCGCCGAGGCCGAGGGAGACGGACTCCGGCAGTCGGTGGACCTGGTTGACGGGCACGACGGTGTACTCGGCCATGCCGCCGTCCGCCATGAGCCCGTGGAACCCGATACTCGTACAGAGGTTGTAGTGGCCCGTGCGGCAGGGGCGGCACTCGCCGCAGCGGTAGATCGGCTCGATGGTGACCTGGTCGCCGACCGACACCTCGGTGACGTCGGCACCGGTCTCGGCGACGGTTCCCGAGAACTCGTGGCCCAGGATCACGGGCATCGCCCTGCCGGTGAGCGGGTGTGGTTCTCGGGGGGAGATGAAGATCGGCCCGTCGTAGTACTCGTGAAGATCGGTTCCGCAGATGCCGTTCGCGTGGACCTTCACCTTGACTTCGCCGGCGCCGGGGGACGGCTCCGGCACGTCCACGATCTCGATCTTGCTGTTCCCGTAGTACATGGCTGCGCGCATCGATACCTCCATGTTCTGGTGCGGCGCGTACAGGCGGGTCAGGGGCTTCGGAGCAGCTTCTTGTTCGCGAACTCGTCGAGTCCGAACCGGCCGAGTTCCCGCCCGATGCCGGAGTTCTTCACCCCGCCGAACGGCATCTCGGGCGAGCTGCGGACCAGCATGTTGAGGCCGACCATCCCGACGTCGAGCCGGTCGGCGACGTATTCCGCCTCGGCCGGATCCGCGGTGAACACCGCGCTGCCGAGGCCGTACGGCGAACTGTTGGCGAGGTCGATCGCCGCCTCGGTGGAGTCGACGCGGTAGAGGACGGCGACCGGACCGAAGATCTCCTCGTGATACGCCCGCATCTCCGGAGTTACGCCCGAGAGCACGGTCGGGGGGTAGTACGCGCCCGGGCCCTCGGGCACCTCACCGCCGAGGTGGAGTTCGGCGCCCTTGGCGACGGCGTCGCGGACCTGCTCGGCGACCTGGTCGCGCGCGGCGACGGACGACAGCGGACCGAGGCGGGTGGACTCGTCGGCGGGGTCACCGGTGTGCCAGGTTGCCGTCTCCGCGAGAAAGCGGGTCATGAACTCGTCCCAGACCGGCTCCGCGACGATGGCCCGCTTCATCGAGGTGCAGACCTGTCCGGCGTTCCAGAAGCGGCCGATCGCCGCCGCGGAGACCGCCTGCTCCAGGTCGGCTCGCGGCAGCACGATCAGCGGGTCGGATCCGCCCAGTTCCAGCACGCACTTCTTCAGGTGCTGCCCCGCGAGCGCTCCGATCACCCGGCCCGCGCGTTCCGAGCCGGTGAGCGATACCCCCTGCAGAAGGGGGCTCGCGATCATCGTGGCGATCTGCTCGTGCGTGGCGAAGACGTTCTGGTACACATCGGCGGGAGCGCCCGCCTCCTCCGCGACGGACTCGATCGCGAGGGACAGCTGTGGGCAGTTGGGCGCGTGCTTCAGAAGGATGGTGTTCCCGAGCAGCAGGTTCGGGGCGACGAAGCGCGCCGCCTGATAGAGCGGGAAGTTCCACGGCATGATGCCGAGCAGCGGACCGATGGGCGCGGTGCGGACCAACGCCTTGCCGGTGCCCGCGATGTCGAGCACCTCGTCCTTGAGGAGATCGGGACCCGAGGTGGCGTAGTACTCGTAGATCGAGGCCGCGAGTTCGACCTCGGCCCGCGCCTGTGCGACGGGCTTGCCCATCTCCAGCGTGGTGAGGGCGGCGAGTTCCTCGGCCTTCTGCCGGTGCAGCGCGGCCATGCGCGCGAGGACCGCGGCCCGCTCGGAGAGCCGTGTCGCGGACCATGTCCGATACGCCGTCGCAGCCGAGACGAGGGCCTGGCCGGCCTCGGTGTCCGTCAGGGTCGCGAACTTGCGCGCGACGGCGCCTGTGGTCGGATCAACGGTTGCGTACACCTCTGTGGTCCTCCGGGTCGGGTGGGATCTCGGTGCTGAACGGGCATGACGCCGCAGGCGCGGCTCACCACTGCTCCGCGCTGGTGTGCTGCTCCTCGTCGAGTGTCAGCGCGATCTTGCGGAACCGGCTGGCGTGGAAGATGAGCGGCGGTGTGTACGGAGCCGTGTCGAGGCCCTGGACCTTCAGCAGGGCGATGAGGTGGTCGCCGGCCTCGACCTCGTCGTAGAGCGAGACCTCCATCCACGCGCTCGAACCGCGGATCAGGATGCTGTCGTGCGGTCCCGCGTCCCATTCGACGCCGGCGAAACGGTCGCCCTGCTTGCTCGCGAGCTGGCGGCAGGCGACGTCATGCCACTGCGAGAGGACGCTCAGTCCCAGCCGTGGCCGCTCGCGCAGGACCGGCCACGTCGAAGACGTCTTCTGGATGCACACCGACACCAGTGGCGGATCCACGGAGACCGAGGTGAAGGAACTGGCGGCCATGCCTGTCGGGATGCGGTCCACGCGGGCGCAGAGGGCCGCGACCCCGGACGGGAACGCCCCGAAGGCATGGCGCAACTGCTCCCCGCAGGTCACCTGTTGGAGGCGGATCATCTCTGTTGTTCCTTCCTGCGGTGCCTGCGAGAAGGGTCAGGCGGAGGCGCGCTGCGATTCCTCGCGCTCCTCGGCGTGACGTGCGGTCGCCGCCTGGATGGCCTCGGCCTGACGCTGGTCCAGTTCGTTCCAACGCGACACCGCGTAGTCCCGGGACCGCAGGAGACGGTCCGCGCTGCCCTGGAACCGCGGCTTGACGTGGTCGGCGAAGAGCTCGTAGCTTTTGAGCGTGGCGTCGTGCCTGGCCCACTCGTGGTGGATGAGCAGGAACGATCCGAAACCGCCCGACTGGCCTTCGAGCCGCTCGATCTGGGCGATCGCGTCGTCCACGGTGCCGATGACCCCGAGGCCGCTCTCGTTGAGCCACTCGATGCGCTCCTCGAAGGTCTTGCCCGCGGCCCGGAAGTGAGGAGCGGCGAGCACGTCCTGGGTGTAGTCGCACCAGGCGTCGAGGCCGTACCGGACGTCCTCGATGGCCTGCTCCTTGGTCTCGGCGAGGTGCATGGGGCCGCACAGGCGCCACTTGGTCCGGTCGGGGGTGTGGCCGAACAGCGGCGCCCGCTCCTCCATCACGTCCCAGTGCAGGGCGAGCGCGTCGAAGCCGCTCCGGTTGGTGGCGCCGACGGACATCAGGTGGATGCCGTTCTTGGCCGCGATGCGCGGGCCGGTGGGGGAGGCGATCGCGGCGACCGTGATCTCGAAGTCGCTGTAGGGCGCGTACTGGGTGTGCGCGTCGACCAGGTTGTAGCGGTTCGTCTTCGCGGTCACGGTCTCGCCCCGGAGGATGGCCATCAGTACGTCGACGTCCTCCTCGAACGCCGTGCGCTGCTCCTCAAGGCTGATGCCGATCATGGTGGCGTCGGTCGGCAGGGCGCCCGGGCCCAGGCCGAGCATGAAGCGGCCGCGCAGCAGACGGTCGAGGAAGAGCGCACGGTCCGCGACCCACAACGGGTTGTGGTACGGCAGGGAGAGCACGCCCGTGCCGAGCTTGATGTGCCTGGTCTGCGGCGCGGCCCACGCGATGAACGACATCGGGTCCGGGATGAGCTCATGGCCGGCCGAGTGGTGCTCGCCGATCCAGGCCTCGTCGAAGCCCAGCCTGTCCATGTGCTGGATGACGGCCAGGTCACGCTCGTAGGCCGTGGTCGGGTCCTGGCCCGGGGGGCAGTGGAAGGGAGCCATGAAGGTCCCGAACTTCAGCGCCATCGCCATGTCCTCCTCGTTGAGGGTTGGTGCACGCGTCGCTTGGTGTCGCGCAGTGACGACTGAAACACGCACCGGCCGCCGACGGTTGTGCAACTTTGGGACGCCTCGAGGTGTGCCAAGAGTGGACAGTCAGTCCCTGGCCGCCGGGGTTGACTTGGTTCATGACCACACACGACTCACCCAGGCGCTCGGCCGCGTCGCCGTCCGCGGTACCTGGAGCGCAGTTGCGCCAGGTCGTCCACCCGGTCGACGACGTCTCCGAGGCCGTCGAGTTCTACGGCACCGTGCTGGGACTCCCCACCCGCTTCGTGGACGGCGAGCGTTACGCGGCCTTCGACGCCGGGCCCAGCACCTTCGCCGTCGCTGCGGACACGGAGGACGTGGCAGGCGTCGCGGCAGCCGCTTTCAAGGTGGACGACATCGCGGAGTTCCTCGACCGGCTCGGGGCGGTCGGCGGCCAGGTCGTCGAGGGCCCGGCCGACGGCCCGCACGAGCGCCGGGTCGTGATCAGCGATCCCTGGGGCAACAGGATGATCGTCTATGCCGCACTCTGACAAAGAGCGCGTCCATGCCCGAAGCTCCGCTTCCACGCCCGGAGTTCCCTCCTCCGACTATTACCGATGGCGGATGAGTGGGTATTTGATTGGTATTGGACGGCGCATGCGCTTCGTGGTTGTGTGAGAGGAGGTGACAGCGTCGTTGCCGCGGCAGGAAGGTGGGGCCAGCAGTGATCGACACCCATCGTGGCCTTTCCGCCGGTGATGAACCGGGCTCTCTCATGGTGAGAACCGAGATCGTCGAGTCCTGGCGGCGATCGCGGCTGAACGGGGTCGACCCGGACCATGTTCCCTGCGTCGAGGGCGAGCCCAGCCTCGACAGCCGGACGGCCAAGGTCGCCATCCCCGTACTCACCTCCATGGCCGACGTTCTGATCGGCGCGAACACCAGCCTCCTGCTCAGCGCGCCGGACGGCACCCTGCTGTGGCGCTGGGACGAGGACAGCCGGCTGCGTTCCCGCCTGAACCGCAGCAGCGTCGTGATCGGCACCCGCTGGTCCGAGGACGTCATCGGCACGAACGGCCTGGGCACGGCCCTGGAGACCGTTCGCGCCGTGACGGTCAACGGCACAGAGCACTTCAACGAAGCCCTGCACGACTTCGCCTGCGCGGGGGCACCCATCCGGCATCCGGTCACCCACCGGGTGACCGGGGTGTTGAGCGTCACCAGCCTTGTCGAGCACGCCAGTCCTCTGATGGCACCGACCCTGCTTCGCCTGGCGCACGACATAGAGGAGGAGCTGTACGGGGAGACCTCGATGCACGAGCGCCAGATGCTGCGCCATTTCCTGGCCGAGCGTCGGCGTACCCGGAGCGCGGTGGTGGTCGTCAGCGCGGACGTGGTCATTGCCAACTCCCTCGCCACGTCGATGGATCTCGACCACTCGGCGCTGTGGCAGCGGATCGAGGACGGGCCCGACGACGTCATCGGACTCGAACTCTCCAGCGGGTCACGGGTCACCGTGTGCCGCCCCGTGCACCGAGGCGGCGTGCTGGTCGGAGCCGTGGTCGTCGCCGAGGAGATGCCCGCCTCGGCGGTGGTCCGGCCGACGCCGACCCGCGCCCGCGATCCGCGGCGCCAGGAACGCCCCTGGATCCGAGTCGTCGCCCATCTGCGCTCGACCGCGGCCACGACCGACCGGCTTCTGGTCGTCGGCGAGCACGGGACCGGCAAGCGCGCCGCCCTGCGTGCCGCGGTCGCGGACTCCGATCGCGCATACCGCGAACTGGACTGCGCCACGGTCGACGAGGTCGGTCACGAGCAGTGGCTGGCCGATGCCCGTGCGCTGGTGGAGCATGTGGACGAACTCCTTGTCTTCGCCCACCTCGACGACCTCGACGACCGTACGTACCGAGCCCTCGCGACGATTCTGGACCGGGCGCCGCGCATCGACGGATCCGACCTGCGGCTCGCGGCCACGGTCTCGGCCGCGGCATTCCACAACGACCTGCTGCCGCGCGTGATCCTCGACCAGTTCCCGCCGCTCACCTTCGAGATTCCTCCGCTCCGCAAGCGCACCGACGACGTCCTGGCCCGGCTGGTCGACCAGGGGGTGGGTATGCCGAGGCTCTCGCACGAGGTGATCCAGGCGGTCCAGCGTCACCCATGGCCCGGCAACCACCGCCAACTGGAGGAGTTCCGGCGGTGGTTGACCCGCCAGAACCGGCCGGTCGTCACGACGGCGGACCTGCCGCCTGCCTGGCTCCACGAGGTCACCCGTGGTCACCTGACCGCCATGCAGACCGCCGAGTCGGACGCCATCGCGACCGCACTGCGCGAGCACGGCGGCAACAAGGCGGCTGCCGCGACGGCACTCGGGATCTCTCGCTCCTCGCTCTACCGGAAGCTGCGCGAGTACCGACTGCGCTGACGCACCCGGTGAAGCCCACCGTCAGAGAGGCGTCGACCGCGCAGACCCGGCGTTCGCACGTGATGCCCGGGACCGGCGCACAGCGTGCTACTCCCGGACGACAGCGGTTAGTACCGCAGGACGAACGAGGGTGATCGGGTCGGCATCGTGGTGCCGTCGGCGGCGGTCGCGGCACACCTAGCGTTCTTGGCAGGGCAGCCGGGATCCCCGGCGCGCCCGGTCGAGATCGTGGAGGGAAACCCGCCGATGATAGAGATCCATCACGTCGTCAAACGCTACGGCGACAAGACGGCTGTCGACGACCTGGACTTCACCGTCGAGCCGGGTGTGGTGACGGGCTTCCTCGGCCCGAACGGGGCGGGAAAGTCCACGACCATGCGCATGATCATCGGCCTCGACGCGCCCACCAGCGGCCATGTGACGGTCAACGGCAAGCAGTACGCCCAGCACACCGCACCGCTCCAGGAGGTCGGCGCGCTGTTGGAGGCCAGGTCCGTCCACCCCGGCCGCTCCGCCTACAGCCACCTGCTCTCCCTCGCGTACACCCATGGCATTCCGCGCCGCCGGGTGGGCGAGGTGATCGAACTCGCCGGCCTCGGCAAGGTCGCCAAGAAGCGGGCCGGCTCCTTCTCGTTGGGCATGGGACAACGCCTGGGCATCGCGGCGGCACTGTTGGGCGACCCGCAGACGGTGATGCTGGACGAGCCGGTCAACGGCCTCGACCCGGAGGGCGTGCTGTGGATCCGCAACCTCCTCAAGGGCCTGGCAGCCGAAGGACGCACCGTCTTCGTGTCCTCGCACCTGATGAGCGAGATGGCGCTGACGGCGACCAACCTCGTCATCGTCGGCCGGGGCAGGCTGCTCGCCGACACGACGGTGGCGTCCTTCGTCGAGCAGGCGGGCGGCGAGAGCGTGAAGGTCGTCAGCTCCGACCCGGAGCGGCTGCGCGCGCTGCTGGCCGGGCCCGACGTCACCGTCACCGGCGAGATCGGCACCGAGACTCTGCAGGTGTCGGGGCTGAGCGCCCGCGAGATCGGCAGCCTGGCCGCCGACGCGAGCATCGCCGTCTACGACCTCACCCAGCAGGCGGTCTCCCTTGAGGAGGCGTTCATGGCCCTGACCCATGACGCCGTCGAGTACCGCAGCAGCACCGACACGGAAACGAAGGGGAGTGTCGCGGCATGACCAGCGTCCAGACCACATCCATTCCCGCGGCGGACACGACCGCGAACCCCCGCTACAAGGTGACCTTCCCCAGAGTGCTGCGCTCGGAATGGTCGAAGTTCCTCTCCCTGCGGTCGAGTTGGATCACTCTCGCGTTGGCCGTGCTGGCCACGGTAGTCATCGGCATGGTGGCGGCCTACCGCTACGACCCGGTCCACGCCGACCAGCACGACGCGGTCGCGCTGTCACTGGACGGCATCACCCTGGCCCAGCTCGTGGTGGGTGTCCTGGGTGTGCTGGCAACAGCCGGGGAGTACACCACCGGCATGATCCGCTCCACGTTCGCCGCGGTGCCCCATCGCCTGCCGGTCCTCTGGTCCAAGTGCCTGATCTACTTCGGCGTGGTGTTCGTGGTCGGGGCGGCGGGTGCGGTCGCCTCCTTCCTGGCGGGTGCGGGCTTTCTGTCCGGCAAGCCGATCGCACTGACCTTGTCGGACGCCGGCGTGCTGCGCTGCCTGTTCGGTGCCGCCCTCTACCTGGCGCTGGTGGCCGTACTGGGCGCGGGACTGGGCATGCTGGTGCGCTCGGCGGCGGGCGGCATCTGTCTGCTGGTCGGTGCGCTGATGCTGATGCCGGTCTTCCTCGACCTGCTCCCCAGCAACTGGAAGACGGACGTGACCCCGTACCTGCCGGCCAACGCCGGCCAGTCGGTCTTCACCCTGCACACGGACAGTACGATGCTCAGCCCCGGTACGGGCCTGTTGGTCCTGCTCGGCTGGGTGACGGCGGTGCTGGTGGGCGCGGCGTACCGTGTGAAGCATTCCGACAGCTGACCGGCGTATCGGACGGCATCCCTGATCCACCGACCCTGCGCGAGGCCGCACCATGAACCCCGTAGCCGAACCCGTGTGGGACCAGCCGCTGGCCAGTAGCTGGATCCGCCTGCGCTCCGCCGACCGGGCCCGTCCGCAGGTACTGGACTCGCTGCTCGCGGCGGGCGTCCTGGCCGCCGCGATCGCCGACCTCTTCGAGCAGGAGGAGCGCGGCCTGTTCGGGGTGCAGGGAGTGCCGGCCTGGGTGGTCGTCATCAACGCGGCGGCGCTGGCGCTGCCCTTGGTGTGGCGTCGGCGCGCCCCGCTCGCGGTCTTCGGCGTCGTGCTGGGGGTCTGCGCGGCGCAGTGGGCGGCGGGACTGGCGCTGCGCAGCGACCTCAGCCTGATGATTGCCCTGTACGGGGCCGGTCGCTACGCCTCGCCGCGCGCGCTGCGGAACATCGCGATCGCCACGGCGCCGGTGTGCGCACTGCTGGCCTTCCGGGTCCAGCCGCTGGACTCTCAGCCGTGGGTGTCCCTGTTCTTCGTGCTGTGCGCGGCCACCGCGGCGGCGGCCCTCGGCCTGGCCGGCCGGATGCGCCGGGCCCAGCTGGCCGCGCTGGCCGAGCGGGCCGCCACCCTGGAAGTCGAGCGCGAGCAACGCGAGTTGCTGGCCGCGGCCAACGAACGCGCCCGGGTCTCACGCGAGTTGCACGACATCGTGGGACACACCCTGGCGGTGATCGTCGGTCTGGCCGACGGAGGCGCGGCCGAGGCCCAGCTGCAACCGGAGCGGGGTCCGGAAGTCCTGCGGACGATCGCCGAGGCCGGGCGTACGTCTCTGGGTGAACTCCGCCGCGCCCTCGGCGCGCTGCGGGTCGGACTGCCCGACGACGCCGCGAGCGCCGAACTGCACCCCCAGCCGGGTACCGCCCAACTCGCCGCCCTGTGCGAGCGGATCCGGACTGCCGGGCCGACCGTCACCTACACCGCCTCGGGCGACCTCTCCTCGCTCAGCGCGAGCCTTCAGCTCGCCGTGTACCGGATCGTCCAGGAGGCCCTGACCAACAGCCTCAAGCACGCCGGACCACGCACCCGCGTGCGGGTCGCGGTGACGGCGGACGCCCGTGCCGGTGAGGTCGTGGTGCAGGTCGACGACACCGGCCCACCGGTGGAGGAGGCGACACCGGACCATACGGGCGGGAACCGCACCCCGGGGCAGGGCCTGATCGGCATGAGGGAGCGCGCCGCACTCGTGGGAGGCCACGCCGTCTCCCGGCGCAGGGCTGGCGGCTGGACCGTACGGGCCGTGCTCCCCATGAACCACGACGCGCGGACGAAGACAGATCCGCAGGCGGCGCGTGCCGGCTCGGCCGCCAAGGACCGGACCGGAGTTCAGGAGTGCCCGTGACCACGGTGCTGATCGTCGACGACCAGCCGCTGCAGCGCATCGGCTTCCGGATGCTGCTGAACAGCAGTCCGGAGACGACCGTGGTCGGCGAGGCAGAACACGGCGCGGAGGCGGTGCGCCGGACGGCCGAACTGCACCCGGACGTGGTGCTGATGGACATCCGCATGCCCGGCATGGACGGCATCGAGGCCACACGTCAGATCCTCGCCTCCGGCGGCCGCTCCCGGGTGCTCGTGCTCACCACCTTCGACCTGGACGAGTACGCGTACGGCGCGCTGCGCGCCGGCGCGAGCGGCTTCCTGCTCAAGGACGCCCGCCCGGACGAACTCCTCGCGGGAATCCGCGCGGTCGCGGCCGGTGACGCGGTGGTCGCGCCCGCGATGACCCGCCGCCTGCTGGAGGTCTTCACCACGCACCTCCCCCTGCGCGGCCCCGGCGAGGATCCGCGCCTGGCCGGGCTGACCCAGCGCGAGCGCGAGGTGCTGACCGATATCGCGGCCGGTCTGACGAACAGTGAGATCGCCGAGGACCTCTGCCTGTCCGAGTCGACCATCAAGACGCACATCGGCCGGATCCTGGCCAAGATCGGAGCCCGCGACCGGGTGCAGGCCGTCATTTTCGCCTACGACACCGGTCTGGTGAGGCCGTCCTGAAGCAGGCCGGATGCCGGTCGGATCCGCGCCGCACGTCACGGCGTGCCCCGGTCCGATGCCGACGTCAGGTCCCGCCGTCATCGGACCGCGATGGTTCAGTCGATGTCGGGGAGCGGACTCAGGCCGACCTTCTCGGCAATGGCGTTCGCCGGAGGGAGAGCGGCATCGGGGCGGCGCCGTGGGATGAAGGAGGCGACGGCCAGCGCGACGGTGGCGGCACCGACGCCGATCGCCAGGACGGCACGCAGGCCGTTCTCGGACGGAACCGCGACGCCGTGGAAGTCGATCGTCATATGGGCGAGCAGTACACCGGCCACGGCACTTGAGGTGGTGGTGCCGATGGACCGCATCAGGGTGTTGAGGCTGTTGGCCGCGGCGGTCTCGGAGGCGGGCACGGAGTCCATGACGAGCGTCGGCAGCGCGGCGTAGCCGAAGCCGACACCCATGGCGACGACGCAGGAGGCCAGGATCAGCGTCCAGGTGGCGGACATCAGCACCATGATGAGGAGGTAGCCCACTCCCACGACCACGGCACCGATCATCAGGGTCGTCTTCGGCCCCCGGGTCCTGGTGACCCGGGCGGAGAACGGGGCCACGGCCATCATGACCAGACCCTGCGGGGCCATGGCCAGGCCCGCCGTGGCCAGGGACTCGCCCAGCCCGTAGCCCGTGATCTTTGGTAGCTGAAGCACTTGTGGCAGCACCAGGTTGAGCGCGAACAGCGAGAACCCGAACGCGATTCCGGCGAGGTGGGTGAACAGGACCTGGGGGTGGGAGCTGGCCCGCAGGTCCACCATGGGCCGCGGGGTGCGCAGTTCGAACCAGCCCCACAGAGGGAGGACGATCAGGGCCACGGCGAAGACGCCGAGAGTGGCGCCGCTGCCCCAGCCCCAGTCGGCACCTTTGGAGACCCCGAGCAGCAGGCAGACCAGACCGATGCCCATGCCCAGGGCGCCTGGGACGTCGACGCGCCCGCCGGGGCGCGCCTTCGACTCGGGTACGAGCAGCAGGACCAGCAGGAGAGCGACCGCGCCGAGAGCGGCCGACGTCCAGAACAGCACGTGCCAGTCGAACGTGTCGGCGATCAGCGCGGATGCGGGCAGTCCCAGGGCGCCGCCGACACCGAGGGAGCCGAGCATCACCGCCGTGGACACGGGCAGCTTCTCGGCGGGCACCTCGTCGCGCAGGATGCTGACGCCGAGCGGGATGACCCCGTTCGCCAGGCCCTGCAGCGCGCGGCCGATGATCATCGTGGTCAGTGACTCGCTGAGTGCGCAGATCACGGAGCCCGTGACCAGTACGGCGATGCCGATGAGCAGCATGCGGCGCTTGCCGTACATGTCGCCGAGGCGGCCCATCACGGGGGTGGCGACGGCGCCGCACAACAGGGTGGCGGTGAGCGCCCAGGCGGCGTCGGCGGCGGAGGCGTGCAGGTACTCGGGAAGGTGGGGGATGATCGGGATGATGAGCGTCTGCACCAGTGCTACGGCGATGCCGGTGAAGGCGAGAACCGTCACCAGGACGTTCACGTTCCGTTCGCCGGAGGCTTCGGCCTCGGATGTCAGGGGCGAGGGGATGGACATGGGTCAGGCCTCCGGAGTGTGGGGGAGGAGCGCGGAAGAGCCGATGTCGCTTGTGCGGGGCGCGTGACCGGAACGGGTGGCCACGCAGTGGGGGTGGGGGTGCCGCGGTGGCTCATCGCGTCGGCACGGCCGCGGTGGGCCGTGAGGCCTCGTTCGCCACTGCTTCGCGCCATGAGGTGTCCGCGGCCAGTGCCTGCCGCCAGCCACGGAGGACCTTGGGGGTGACTCCCACGCCCAGGATCCCGGTCAGGCGGTCGTCCTTCCGGTACGCCACCACGAAGTGACGCTCCGTCAAGTCGCCTTCCACCACGGCAACTTCGTCATGACCGCGGAGATGTCCGTATGCCTGGATCCGCATGTCGTACTGGTCCGACCAGAAGTACGGCACCGGCGCGAACGGCTTGCGTGCCTCCGGTGCGGCGAGCAGGTTGCGGGCGGCGGCCATGCCCTGTTCGGAGGCGTTCGTACGGTGCTCGATCCGCATCGAGGTGGCGAACAACGGGTTGTACCAACGCGCCACGTCCCCGGCCGCGTAGATCCCGGGGGCCGCCTCGCAGTACGCGTCGCACGACACACCGTCCTCCATGGCGAGCCCGCTGCCGGCCAGCCACTCGGTGTTGGGGCGCGAACCGACGGCGATCAGCACCGCGTCGCCCTCGACCAGCTCGCCGTCGGCCAGGAGCACTCCGGTGCCGGTCACCTCCAACACGGTCACCCCGGTACGCAACTCCACGCCCCGTTCCAGATGGGCCCGGGTGAGGACCTGACCGACCGCGGTGCCCACCACGTGCGCGAGGGGCACCGGCGCTGGTTCCAGCAGCGTGACGTCGGCGCCGAGACCCACGGCGGCGGCCGCGGCCTCCGCGCCGAGGAACCCGGCGCCGACCACGACGAGCCGGCGCCCGGGACCCAGCCGGTCCCGCAGCGCCAGCGCGTCGTCGAGCGACCGCAGTACCTGCGTGTCCTTGCCTGGCAGTCGGCGGGGACGTACTCCGGTGGCGATGACGAGACCGTCGTAGGACACCGTGGAACCGTCCGACAGCCGCACCGACCGGGTGGCCTGATCCAGTCCGGTCGCGGCGACGCCCAGACGTAGATCGAGACCGAGAGCGTCCAGGTCTGCCCCGGTGCGCAGGGCCAGCTGTCCGGTGTCCCACTGTCCGGTCAGGAACTGCTTGGACAGGGGCGGACGGTCGTAGGGCGGGTGGGGTTCGTCGCCCGCGAGGGTCAGCGTCCCGTCGTAGCCCTCCCGGCGCAGCGTCTCGGCCGCCGCGAGCCCCGCGGCCGAGGCGCCGACGACCACGATCCGCCTCACCGCTCCACCAGGCGGATCGCCGCTGCGGGACAGAGCGCTGCGGCTTCCTTCACACCGTCGAGGAGATCCGGGCCGGGCCGGTCGTCGAGCAGGACGGCGACCCCGTCCTCGTCCCGCTGATCGAACACGTCCGGAGCGGCCACGACACACTGGCCGGCGGCGACGCACTTGGGTTCGTCGAGTTCCACTTCCACATGCATGGTTTTCGTCCTCGTTCTCGGCGGAGTCGGGCGGGTGTTGATTGCTAGGTTACGGAGACCTAGGTTACGGTAACTGCTATGTGGATCGACATCCTCCTTTTGGCCGAGCTGGCCCGCGGGCCGCGTCACGGATACGAGTTGCGCCGGGAGGTGGAGGCGGCGACGGGGCACTCCTTGTCGAACAACTCCCTCTATCCACGGCTGCGTCAGTTCGTCGACGGCGGGGCGGTGCTGCGCAGTTCGGAGGAACAGGAGGCGAAGCCGCCGCGGCACGTCTACTCGATCACCGACGTCGGGCGGGAAGTCCTGCACGACATGCTGGCCGAGCTCCCCGAAGGGGGAGCGGACCAGTCGCGCGAGTTCCACGCGCGGCTGGTGAACTTCGCCTGGCTGAGCCCGGAGGAACAACTCCGCGTCCTTGAGGCGCGCGACTGGGTGCTGGTCCGCAACCGCGACCGTGTCGCCGCGCTGGCGTCCGTGCGGATGGAGCGTTGGAGCCGCCTGGCGCTCGACCACGGGATCGCCCGGATCGACGCGGAGCGCAGTTGGCTGGCCGGGATGAGAGCGGAGATCCAGAGCGGTGAGAACCCGTCCGAACCGACCCAGGAGCATCGATGAGCACGGTGACCGACGCGAACGAAACGGCTGATCTTCCGGTCTATCCCGGTGAGCGTTCCGCCCGCTGTCCTTTCGACCCCCCGGCCGACTACGCGAAGTGGCGCGAGGCGGAGGGGCTGCGCAGGGCGGTGTGGAACGGCCACACCGTCTGGGTGGTGAGCCGGATCGAGGACATCAAGACCGCCATGACGGATCCCCGGGTCAGCGCGGACATCGTCGGCAGGCTCCAGGGCGAGGAGCGGGGTGAGGGCGCGCCGCCGATCTTCCCGCGGATGGACGACCCGGAACACGCCCGGCTGCGCCGCATGCTGACCAAGGACTTCACCGTCAAGCGGGTCCAGGCCATGCGCCCGCGCATCCAGGAGATGGTGGACGACTTCCTCGACCAGATGATCGCCAAGGGTCAACCGGCGGACATCGTGCGGGACTTCGCGCTGCCGGTGCCGTCCTTCGTGATCTCCCTGCTGCTCGGAGTGCCGTACGCGGACCACGAGCTCTTCCAGGAGTACACGGCGGTCATGATGAGCCTGCATCGCCCGCAGGAGGAGCGGACCGCAGCGAGCAGGGCCCTGTTCGGCTACCTGCGGGAACTGGTAGCGCGCAAGGAGGCGGAGCCGGGCGACGACCTGATCAGCCGTCTGCTGGGCGAACACGTCACGAACGGGGACATCGACCGCGACACGGTGGCCATGAACGGTCATCTCCTGCTCAACGCCGGCCATGAGACCACGGCCAACATGATCGCCCTGAGCACTCTGTTCCTGCTCCGCCATCCCGACGACCTCGCCCGTATCCGGGACACCGACGACCCGAAGGTGGCCTCGGGCGCGGTGGAGGAACTGCTGCGCCACCTCACCATCGTGCACAGCCTGGTCGCCCGCGTGGCCGCCGAGGACGTCGAGATCGGCGGCCAGCTCGTCAAGGCGGGCGAGGGCCTCGTCATGAACCTGCCCGCAGGCAACCGGGACCCCGAATTCCTTGCCGAACCCGACGAGTTCGACATCGGCCGCGATGTCCGCGGACACGTCGCCTTCGGCCACGGAACCCACCAGTGCATCGGCCAGATCCTGGCCCGCGCGGAACTGGAGATCGCGCTGCCCACCCTGCTGCGCAGGCTTCCGGACCTGCAACTGGCGGTTCCCTTCGAGGAGTTGAGGTTCCGCGGCGACATGAGCATCTACGGCGTCCACGAACTGCCCGTCACCTGGTGAACCGCGACCGTACCGAGAGGCACCCATGACCGTCACAGAACCCCGGGCCTATCCGTTCGCCACCGAGAAGCTCGACTTCGACCCGCTGTACGCCGCGTTGCGGCGCGAACAGCCCTTGTGCCGCGTCCAGTTGCCGTACGGCGAACCGGCCTGGCTGGCCACCCGCTACGAGGACGTCAAGATCGTCCTCGGTGACCCGCGCTTCAGCCGCGCCGCCGCCGTCGGCCGGGACCAGCCCCGCTCCCGCCCCTATCCGGCGGGCGCCGGAGCGATGATCAGCCTCGACCCGCCCGAGCACAGCCGGCTGCGCAGGCTGGTTGCGAAGGCCTTCACCATGCGGCGCATCGACCAACTCCGGCCGCGCGTACAGCAGATCGCGGACGGACTCGTCGACACGATGCTGACCGAGGGCCCGCCCTCTGACCTCGTGCGCGACTTCGGACTGCCGCTGCCGATCGCCGTGATGTGCGAACTGCTCGGCGTGCCCTTCGAGGACCGCGGCGACTTCCGCCGCTGGGCGGACGCCTACCTGTCCACCAGCAAGTTCACCCGGGAGCAGGTGGCCGACTCCCGCGCACAGCTGAGGGAGTACGTCTCCGGCCTCACCGCCGAGCGGCGCTCGGAACCGCAGGACGACCTCCTCTCCGCCCTCGTCGCCGCCCGCGACGCCGAGGACCGCCTCTCCGAGGAGGAACTGCTGACGATGGCGGAGACCATCCTCGTGGCCGGCCACGAGACCACCGCCACCCAGATCCCCAACTTCGTCTACCTGCTGCTCACCAACCCCGACCAGCTCGCGGCCCTGCGCGCCGACCTCGACCTGGTGCCCAGGGCGGTGGAGGAACTGCTGCGCTACATCCCCGCCGGAGCGGGCAGCTCGCAGCCGCGCTACGCCCTGGAGGACGTCGAGTTGGGCGGTGTGACCGTGCGCGCGGGCGAGCCCGTGGTGGTCGACAGGTCCTCGGCCAACCGCGACGAGACCGTCTACACCGATCCTGAAGAACTCGATCTGACGCGCAAGGAGGCCCCCCACATCGGGTTCGGCCACGGAGCCCACCACTGCCTCGGCGCCCCGCTGGCCCGGATGGAACTCCAGGTCACCCTTCACACCCTGCTGACCCGGCTGCCGGGTCTGCGGTTCGTCGACTCCGCGGACGACGTCGTATGGAAGTCGGGCGTGTCCACGCGCGGTCCGGAGCGGATGCCGGTCACCTGGGACCACGCATGACCGACCTCGGGTTCGACGGCAGGGTCGCGGTCGTCACCGGCGCGGGCGGCGGGCTGGGCAGGGAGTACGCCCTGCTGCTGGCGTCGCGCGGAGCACGTGTCGTGGTCAATGACACCGGCGGGTCGACGGCGGGCGAAGGGACGGACGAGGGTCCTGCCGAGAGCGTGTCCCGGGAGATACGCGACCTTGGAGGCGAGGCGGTGGCGGACACGCACAGCGTGGCGACGCCCGAGGGAGGACATGCCGTCGTCCGTACCGCCCTGGACGCCTACGGCACCGTGGACATCCTCGTCAACAACGCGGGCATCCTGCGGGACGCACCGTTCCACGACATGACGGCCGAATTGCTCGACCCCGTCCTCGACGTCCACCTCAAGGGCGCGTTCTACGTCACCCGGCCGGCCTGGGACGTCATGCGGGAGCGGGGCTACGGCCGGGTGGTCAACACCACCTCGGCGGCCGGACTCCTGGGCACCGCGAACAAGAGCAACTACGGCGCCGCCAAGACGGGCCTGATCGGCCTCACCCGCGTCCTGGCCGCCGAGGGGGCCGCCTACGGCATCAAGGCCAACGCCGTGGCCCCGATCGCGCTCACCCGCATGCTCACCCAGTCCATGACGCGGACCGGAGAACAGGGGAAGACCCCCGAGCGAGAGCCCGAACGCGAACCTGGGCGTGCCGGGCAGGCGATGACCGTGGAACGCATGAAGTCCTTCGTCGACAAGCTCGATCCGGCGCTCGTCGCGCCGGCCGTCGCCTACCTCGCACACGAGGACTGTCCCGTCTCCGGCGAGATGTACACGGTGGGCGCCGGTCACGTCTCGCGGTTCTTCGTCGGCAGAACAGACGGCTACTTCAACCCGGCCCTGTCGATGGAGGACGTCCGGGACCACTTCGACGAGATCCGCGACGAGACGGGGTACACCGTCCCGAAGGATCCGGGCGAGGAGACCGGCCGGTTGTTCCGGACGGTGAGCGGCTGATAGGGCCGCGAGGCGCCCCGCCTCGGCAGGGCACGGACTGGGCGCGGGTCGGCCGGTCCCTGCCCGGCCGCAGGACGGGATCACCGGATACTGACGACCCTCTCGACGTGGGGCGCACCCGGCAGGCCAGTTGCACCGACAGGCCGAGGCGAACTCTGATCGTCCACCCAGGTGTTCCTGCTCGCGCCGTCGATGGGCGGATCGCTTTCCGTCGGCGCGGCGTTCGTAGGGCACGAGGTGGGCGTGGCTGCGGAAGGACTGGACCGAGTCGTCGGAGAGTTCGATGGCGGTAAACATCGATTCGATGCTTATAGCGATTCGATGTAACGTGGGAGAGGACAAGTGTCCGCGGCCCGTCAGCTCGCGAACAGACCTCAGACGGAAGTGGTTCCGATGGAAGACCGAGAGATGCAGACCCGTACCCCCGAAGAGGTCTACGCCAGTCATGGTGCGGCGTTGGTCGCCGAGGATCTGGACAAGCTTGCCGCCAACTTCGCGGAAGACGCGGTGGTCGTCACGCCGAAGGGCGTCCTGCACGGCAAGGAGGGTGTCCGGGAGAACTTCACCCGGCTGTTCGCCGATCTCCCGAAAGCCGACTGGGAGATGAAGACCACCCTCTTCGGCGGGGAGGTTCTCTTCCTGGAATGGACCGCGACGTCGGCGAAGAGCAGCGCGACCCACGGTGTCGACACCTTCGTCATCCGGGACGGCCTCATCAGGGCCCAGACGGTGCGTTACGAGCTGGCGTCGAACGACGTCTGACGTGACGGACCCGTGCCTCGGTCCATGGGCGGCCGAGGTGTGGGCAACGCTGTGGCAGCCACGGACAGGACGGTTCGCAAGGGCGCGGACGGATTGTCCGTACGCCAGGCCAGCGCGGCCTGCAGCTGTACGGCCGTTCCCGCCAAGGGGCGGTAGGCCAGGCCGTTCTGCTGGATGTGTCGGCACGAAGTGAGTGTCAGCGTCACCCCCACTCCTGCGGCCACCAGAGCGAGGATGGTGTAGGAATCGGGCGCTTCCTGAACCACCCTGGGCGTGAACCCGGCGGTCTCGCAGGTGCGGAAGGTGGCGTCGCGCAGGGACGAGCCGGCGTTGCCGGGGAAGCTGACGAACGGCTCGTCGGCCAGAGCGGCGACCGGGATCGACTCGGATTCCGCCAGCGGGTGGTCGAGGGGGAGCGCGCACACCAACTGCTCCTCGGCGATCACACGGGTGGAGACTCCGAGCCGGGTGACCGGAAGGCGGACGAAGCCGAGATCGAGCGATCCTTCCGCGACCCGCGCCAGGGCTACATTCGCGTACATCTGCCCTTCCAGCACAAGCTCGATCCCCGGATGCGACGCTCGGAGCGCCCGCGTGAGGAGCGGCAGGCTCTCGTGACTGGAAGCGCCCGCGAAGCCCACGGTGACTCGCCCGTACTCGCCTCGGCCGGCTGCCAGGGCCGCACGCTGTGCGACGTCGACGCCCGCGAGGACAGCCCGCGCCGGTTCCAGGAAGGAGCGGCCCGCGCTGGTCAACCGGACCGACCGGGTACTGCGCTCGAACAGTTGGACCCCGAGCTCCTTCTCCAGGCGCCGGATCTGCTGACTGAGTGGCGGTTGGGCCATCTGCAGCCGCTGAGCGGCCCTCCCGAAGTGCAGTTCCTCCGCCACGGCGACGAAGGCTGTCACATGGCGCAGTTCCATGGCCGTTCCCGTCCTTGCGGCTTTCGATATATCAATTCGCAGTCTCAGTGAGACTCTAATTTGGTATTGGACCCTACTCAATGAGTGGTGCCAAGGTGTGGTGGACCATTCGTCCACGCCGAGGAGCACCTCATGGGACCGGATGCCCTGCCCGCAGAGGCCGCGCGCTCTGCCAGGGACAAGACGATGGGGATGCGGGAAGCGATCAACTCCTTCGTCCACGACGGCGACACCGTCTGTCTGGAGGGCTTCACCCATCTCATCCCCACCGCGGCCGGCCACGAGATCATCCGGCAGGGACGCAGGAACCTCACCATCGTCCGGATGACCGCCGACATCGTCGTGGACCAGATGCTGGCCGGTGGCTGTGTCTCGAAGCTGGTCTCCTCCTTCGTCGGTAACTCCTCGGCGGGATCACTGGGGGAGTTGCGGCGCCGGATCGAGAGGGGAGTCCCCGAACCGTTGGAGTTCGAGGAGTACAGCCACTACGGCATGGTGTGCCGCTATCTCGCGGGAGCCCAGCGTCTGCCCTTCTACCCGCTGCGCTCCTACGCCGGGAGTGACCTGCCGTCGGTCAACCCGGCCCTCCGCAAAGTGACGTCGCCTTACGCGGGCCCGGACGGAGAACCCGAGCAGATCTACGTGGTGCCGCCGGTCAACCCCGACGTGACGATCGTGCACGCCCAGCGCGCCGACAGTGCCGGGAACACACAGGTCTGGGGGCTCACCGGAGTTCAGGCCGAGGCGGTCTTCGCCGCGCGCAGAGCCGTCGTCGTCGTGGAGGAGATCGTCGCCGACGAAGTCGTGCGGTCCGATCCGAACCGGACCGTCATCCCCGCGCACGCCGTGGACGCGGTCGTCGAGTGTCCTCGGGGAGCCCACCCCTCCTTCGCGCAGGGGTACTACGACCGGGACAACGCCTTCTACCGGTCCTGGTCGCACATCAGCGGAGACCCGGTGCGCCTGAAGAACTGGATGGCCGAGTGGATCCACGGCACACGCGACCACGCGGAATACCTGGCCAAGCTCCAGGGCGAGTTCGACTCGCGTCTCGCCGTCGGTGAGGCACTGAGCCTCCCGGTGAACTACGGACGGCGGCTGTGACCGACCCGAGCACCGACCCCGTACGAGCGGCATGCGCGCAACGGGCACGACGAGCCGAGGAGCACCGGACATGAACGCCCTGCCCGAGGAAGCCGCGACCGGATCCATCACCTCCTCCGAGCTGCTGGCCGTCGTCGCCTCACGTGAACTCGTCGGCAGGCGAACCGTCTTCGCCGGTATCGGCCTTCCGACCCTGGCCGCATCGCTGGCTCATCTGACGGTCGCCCCCACGCTGGAGATCGTCTACGAGTCGGGAGTGTGCGGAGCGCACCCGTCCCACCTGCCCGAGACCATCGCCGACGCCGTACTGATCACGGACGCCGAAGCGGTGCTCCCCATGCCTGCGCTCTTCGGCTACGTCCTGCAAGGCGGTCATATCGACGTCGGCTTCCTGGGGGCGGCCCAGATCGACCGGTGGGGCAACCTGAACTCCTCGGTCATCGGCGACTGGGCGCATCCGAAGGTCCGGCTTCCGGGTTCGGGCGGTGCGATGGAGGTCATGGCAAACGCCGGCGAGGTGTTCGTCGTGATGCGCCGTCACGAGCCGCGCTCGCTGCCCGACCGGCTCGACTTCTGCACCTCACCGGGACCGGACCGAGCCCTGGCCGACGGAATCCGTCCGCTCGGTGCGGGTGTCACCCGGGTCATCACCGACCTGGGCATCCTCGCGAGGCAAGGCCCCGGCGAAGAACTCCAGTTGGTGGCCATACATCCCGGGGTCACTGTGGACCAGGTCTGTGCGGCCACGGGCTGGGACCTACGGGTCGCCGGAACCGTGGCCACGGTGGCGCCCCCGACCGAGAACGAACTGCGCCTGCTGCGCCGGGATGTCGACCCCGGTCGTGTCTACCTGCGCTGAAAGGGCGTCAAGTCCCTTTCTCTCAGGTCGTGATGCTGACCGGTGACGACGTCCTCCCCAGCGTCGGCACAGACTTGGACCGTCGGCCCATGCGAGGGAAGACCGCGTTGAAGGCCTTCGACATCACCTTCGGCGCGGTAGAACCGGCACGGCGAGCCGTCGAAAGATGCGCCCGTTCTGTTCGGTCGAGCACGGCGGTGACCTCGTCGAAGGCGTCGGAGGTCGGAGAGACGGCCGTAGATCGAATACAGCTCCGTCGACGGGGAAGGCCGTTTGGCCCCAGGGCGGAGATCTTGACCATGGTGTTCGGCTCGGCGGCCACCGCGGCGAAATCGCGCCTCCACTGGCCGAGGGCGTCCTGTGTGCGTTCGACGGGCACGCCGGCATGGTCGAGGACCAGGGGGACGTCTTCGTGATCGGCTACGAGAGCCCCTGCCTGTCGGGACGGTTGGACGGCACCCGGCCGGCCCAACCGCCCCGACCACCGCCGATCTACAGCCAGGAAGGCAGCACGGGCAGTCCTTGCCGCAATTCCGAGGACGGAATCCGGCCGGTCAGCCAGCCCACCGTGGCCGCTGCCGTCGCCTTGAGCTCGACGGTTGATCCGGAGTCGTCGGATCGCGCCGCTCCGATCCGCCAGGTGCCGCGGCGGTCGGTCGGCGCAAGGGCGAGCGCGGGGCATGTGTCCTTGCGGGAAAGGGCGGCCGTGACGTCGTCCAGGAGCGCGTCGACCACGCCCGAGGGCAGGTCGTCGACCGAGATACCGCTGTCGAGATCGATGGCGTGAAGCCACACCTCGCGGACGCGCATCCAAGGGATCTCCGCTGCCGGAATCGCCCGGCCCAGCGCGCTGCGTACCTGGGCCTTCCACTGCTCGGTGTCGAGGTGGCGGAGGGCGTCATCCAGGTCTCGGGCGGTCGCCGTGACCCTGGATCGCAGTTCGGAAGCCGGGAGGGCCGCCGACTCGGCTATTTCGGCGGCCCGTTGATCGCGGCTCGCGTACATCGGGTTCTCGACGCCGGTACGTGCCCAGGTCGCGAGTCGGCCTAGTGCCTCGGCGTTGTGCGCGAGGTGGCCCACGACGTGGGCGCGGGACCACTGGGGCAGCTTGCTCGGGGACTTGAAGTCGTCGTCGGTCAACTCGCCGACAGCGGCCAGGAAGCGGGCGGTACCCTCGCGCATCCAGGGCAGGGTCAGTTCGAGATCGTGCGGGCCGCTCATACTGTCGCCTCCGAGGTCAGGCGCGCGGCGATGTCGTTCCGCAGTGCCTTCTTGTCGATCTTTCCGACCTTGGTGGACGCCAGCTCGTCGACGACCACGAGACGCTCGGGAAACTTGAACCGGGCGACTCCGATCTTCTCCATGAGGTCACGAACCTCGTCCAGCGTGACGGTCTCGCCGGGCCGTGGGACGACGTAGAGGCAGACGCGCTCGCCGAGTCGCGGGTCGGGCATGGCGACGGCCGCGACCTGGCTGACGGCGGGAAGCTGATAGACCAGGTTCTCCACCTCCTCGGCGGAGATGTTCTCCCCACCGCGGTTGATCATGTCCTTGTCCCGTCCCTCCACGATCAGGTTGCCCTCCGCGGTGCGGCGGCAGATGTCGCCGGAGCGATACCAGCCGTCGGGGGTGAAGGCGCGCGCGTTCTGCTCGGCCGCTCTGTAGTAGCCACGAGGCGTGTAGGGGCCGCGGGTGAGCAGCATGCCGGGCTGTGCGCCGGGGACGTCCTGGTCGAACGCGTCGACGATCCGTACCTCGTCGGCCGGGCACATGGGCCGGCCCTGTGTCGTGCACACGATGTCGTCGGGGTCGTCGAGCCGGGTGTAGTTGAGCAGTCCCTCGGCCATGCCGAAGACCTGCTGGAGGGTTGCCGTGAGGACCGGCTTCACCTTGTACGCCAGTTCGTCCGCCAACCGGGCCCCGCCCACCTGCAACACCCGCAGGCTCGCGAGCGCGGTTGATCCGTTCTCGGCCGCGTACTCCATCCACCGGGCGGCGACCGCGGGAACGACCGCGGTGTGCGTGACGCCCTCGCTCGCGATGGTGGCGAAGGCGCGGGCAGGCTCCGGGGAGGGCAGGGTGACGATCCGGCCGCCTGCCAGCAGCGTGCCCAGGATGCCTGGACAGGCGAGGGGGAAGTTGTGCCCTGCGGGCAGACTGACCAGGTAGACCGCGTCCGGCCCGACAGCGGCCACTTCCGCGCTCGCCCGGGCGTTGTAGGCGTAGTCGTCGTGGGTGCGGGCGATGAGTTTGGGCAGGCCGGTGGTCCCGCCGGAGAGCAGGAAGACGGCCACGTCCCGGGCTGCCGGGGCCGCCGCGTCGAGGCGTGCCCGGTCGGCCTTCGCGTCCCGCGAGGGCCCGCACAGGGCGCGGAGATCGATGCTGCCGGGCGCGATGTCGTCTCCGGCGACGAGGACGTGCCAGTCGGCGCCGGTGGCGGCGCGCACATCGGCGGCCAGCTCGTGTCCGAGTGCCTGGTGGTCGAAGTCGCGCATGACGTCCGGCACGGCGATCGCCACCGCCTCGGCGTGCCTGGCCAGATAGGCCAGTTCGGCGCGCCGGTGGGCCGGCAGGGCCATCACCGGCACGATGCCGGCACGCAGACAGGCGAGCGTGAGGACCACGAACTCCCAGCCGTTGCCCAACTGTACGACGATCCGGTCGCCCGCCGCGATGCCCAGCTCCAGCAGTCGTACGGCGGCGGCGTCGGCCCGTGCGGCGAGTTCGGCGTGGGTGAGGCGGACGCCGGCGCCGCCGAGCGCGACGGGATCCACGAGTGCCGGGGCGTCCGGCACCCGGTCCGCGACCTCCTGGAGCAGGGTGGCCAGAGGCACCCCCGCCCAGTACCCCTCGGCGACGTAGCGGGCCACCGCCGCGTCCGGCCAGGGGACGGTGTTCTCAGCTATCGGGGTGGGCATCGTCGGCCTCCCTCGTGATGATGACGGCGTCGAGCGCGACCAGGCCGTGCGCGGTGAGACGCAAGGGGTTGATCTCGACCTCGTCGAGGTGCGGGTTGGCAGCCAGGAAGGTGCCCAGGGAGGCAACCGTCCGGGCCAGGTCGTCGGGGTTCAGTACGGGACCGCCGCGCCAGCCGCCGAGCAGTGCCCGTCCGGCCAGCTCCTCCGGCATGGCGGCGGCCTCGGCCGGAGAGAGCGGGGCGAGCCGGATGGCGACGTCGGCCAGTGCCTCGGCCGTCGTACCGCCCAGGCCGAGCAGCACGATGGGGCCGAACACGGGATCGCGGCGCGCGCCGACGACCAGGTCGACCCCCGCTGGTGCCATCGACTCGACGAGGTAGCGGCGCGCCCCCGCGGCATCGAGCCTGTCGAGAGCCGTGTCCAGTTCGGCGGGCGTCGTGATGCCCAGATGCACACCGCCGATCTCGGTCTTGTGCAGCACCGTGGCGTCGAGGAGCTTGACCGCCACGGAGCCGCCCAGTTCGGCGAGCGCGGTGTGGGCGGCGGCCCGGTCGGAGCAGGCCCGGCGTGGCATCGTCGCCACTCCCAGCCGGTCGAGCAGATCCTTCGCCTCGGCCTCGTCGTGTCCGCCGGCGATGTCGGTGGGCACGACGGTGTGGTCGGTCGCGGGCGCTGTGCGGGTTCGGGCGCGTGCGTCCGTCAGCAGGGCCGCGGTGGCGGCTGCGACTCCGCGAGGGTCGGCGGCCACGGCGATTCCCGCTTCCAGGAGTGCCCTGCGTCCTCGTACCACCGCCTCACCGGTTCCGCCGAGGCCCAGCACCAAGGGGACACCGACGGTGCTGCCCTCGCGCGCGGCGGCGACGATGTCCACGGCGTCGGGTTCGTGCAACGCGTACCCGGCGATGACGTCCACGCCCGGGTCCGCGCCGACGGCCGTGAGGACGGCTCCCAGCTCCGGACCGGGGCGGCCGGTGTCGACGGGGTTGCGCTGGAAGGTCAACGGCGGCAGCAGCCCGGCCAGGGTGGCCTGTGTGCCGGCCGTGAGTTCCGGGACGCGGGCGCGGCGCCCCCGCAGATCGTCGAGGAGCAGCAGACCCGGGCCGGCCTGTGCGGTCACCACTCCGACGCCCGGGTCGGCACCGGGCCGGGCCCGCGTGACCGCCAAGGCACCCACGGCGTCGACCAGTTCACGCTCGTCGTCGACCAGCACCGCGCCCGCCTGGGCCAGGGCGGCCCGTGTCGTGCGCCAGGACGTGGCGAGGGCTCCCGTGTGCGAGGCCGCGAAGGCACCGACGTCGTGTCGGCCTACGACCAGGGCGACGACCGGACGCCGCGCGGCGAGCCGACGTACGCTCGCGACCAGCCGAGGGCCGTCGGGCACCGACTCGATGTGCAGGGCGACGGCGCCCGTCTCCGGGTCGTCCGCCAGCTGGTCCAGGACGTCGGGCGCCGTGATGTCCACACCGTTGCCGAGCCCCACAGCAAGGCTGAGCCCGTGTCCGGTCTCGGTCAGTGCGAACGCCAGGGCGTGGTTGACACCGCCGCTCGCCGCTACGACGGCCACCTTCCCGGGCCTGACCTGGGCCACTCCGGGGACGAAGCTGGCGATCACTCCCGCGTGGGGTGCGAGGAAACCACTGGTGTTGGGGCCGAGCAGCCTGATGCCCGTGGCCCGGACCACCTCGGCGAGTCGGCGCTGGTACTCGACGCCGGGCCCACCGGCTTCGGCGAACCCTCCGCCGCAGATCACCGCGGCACCCGCCCCGGCGGACGCGGCCTCGGCCAGCACGTCGGGGCAGGCCGCCGCCGGAACGCAGATCACCGCGAGGTCGACGGGCCCGTACTTGGCCGCCTCGGCGACCGAACCGTACATGGTGTCGTCGCGGCCGTTGACGAGCGCCAGGTAGTTCCCGACATCGGCGAAGCCGGACAGTGAACGGGCCATGGCGGCGCCGAGCTTCCCGGCGTTGCGGGAGGCGCCGACGACGGCGATGCCGCGCGGGGCGAACAAGGACCGGAGACCGCTGCTGACAGCGGTGGGCAGCGTGCTGGTCACCGGGCGACTCCCACCAGGTCGGCGCGACCGGAGAGCACCTTGGTCAGCGCAAGGTCGCGATCGGGTTCGGGCTCGATCGACAGGGCCGGGAGGTTCTCCCGCATGCGGGCCCGCTCGCAGACAAGGGTGCGGGTGAGCGGCGTACCACCGTGCACGGCCACCAGCTCCGGGCCGTCCGGATCGGTGAGTTCGGCGAGCCGCGCGAACACCTCGGGCAGTCCGGCCTCGGTGTCGGGAGCTTTCAGGAGCGCTCCCCAGCCGCCGCCGCCGGCGACCGGACCGGCCGACAGCGGCAGGTCGGGCGTTCCCCGTACGGCGACGGGCGTGCCCCCGGCGTCGGTCACGACATCGACGAGCCGGCCCGGCGCGCTCCAGTTGGCGCCGGCGAACGGCGTCTCCAACGGCTCCGTCCCGTGCTCGGTGATCCAGCCGCCGTGGCTGGAGGCGACGAACTCCGGTGCCCTACGGGCCAGTCGGGCGTCGCCGATGCTGCGGGTGAGGAAGTGGTAGGCGAACTGCCACGGCCGGAAGGTGTCGTAGTAGCGGCCGAAGTGTTCCCACCAGGCCAGGCTCGGACGTGCCGAGTCCTGGATCTTCCGTACGGAGGGCTGGGCCGTCCGCTCGTAGGCGGCGAGCGCCGCGGGCAGGTCGCCGGGATGGTCGGTGAGGGCACGCGCGAGTTCCACCGCGTCCTCCATCGCCATCTTGGTGCCGGAACCCACGGAGAAGTGGGCGGTGTGCACGGCATCGCCGAGCAGGGCGACCGGCCGGGGATCGAGCGTGTGCCAGTGCCGGGTACGCCGGGTGCGGAAGTTGCCCCACCGGGAGTTGTTTGTCAGCAGTTGCCCGCCCTCGATCTGCTCGGCGAACAGCTTCTCCAAGTACTCCTTGGACTTCAGGTCGCTGGCGCCGGGCGGCTGGGTGACATCGAACTCGTCCAGCCCGGCGTGCCGCCAGGACTTCTCGTCGGTCTCCACGATGAACGTCGACACGGAGTCGGAGATCGGGTAGCCGTGGACCGCGAACACGCCGTCCGGACTGCGCTCGTGGACGAAGGTGAGCCCGTCGAAGAGGTAGTCCGTGCCGAACCAGATGAACTTCGCCGTGGCTGTCTCCACCTCTGTGCCCAGGCCGGGACCGAGCTCCTCGCGGATCTTCGATCCCGCTCCGTCCGCGGCGACGACGAGGTCGTAGCCGTCCAGGTCGTCGAGCGTCACCTCGGTGGAGAACCTGAGGCCGGCTCCGACGTCACGGGCCCGCTCCTGGAGCAGGAGGAGCAGCGTGCGCCGTACGATGGCCGCCATGCCGTTCCCGCCGCAGCGGACGCGTTCGCCCTTGAGCCGGACCTCGATCTCGTCCCAGTGCCGGCCGTGCTCGGTGAGCGCCTCGCGCAGGACCGGATCGGCCTCGTGGATGGCCTCAAGAGTGCGGTCGGAGAACACAACGCCGAAACCGAAGGTGTCGTCGGCGCGATTGCGCTCGAACACGGTGACCTCGGCAGACGGATCGGCCTGCCGCATCAGAGCGGCGAAGAACAGCCCGCCGGGCCCACCGCCCACCACTGCGATACGCATGGTGTCACTGCTCCTTGACCAGGGTGTTGCTCAGCTCGCCGACACCCTCGATCCGGGTGACGAGCTTGGAGCCCTCGGCGAGGTAGCGGGCAGGCTTGCGTGCGTGTCCGACGCCGCCTGGGGTGCCGGTGGCGATGATGTCGCCGGGGACGAGGGTGATGATCTGCGAGATGTACGAGACGAGCGCGGCGGCGTCGAAGACCAGGTCGGCGGTGTCGGCCCGTTGCACGGTCTCGCCGTCGACCTCGCAGGAGATCTCGCCGGGCTCGGCGTCGGTCACCAGCCACGGACCGACCGGAGTGGAGCGCTCGAAGGTCTTTCCCTGCAGCCACTCCACCGAGCGGTACTGGAAGTCGCGGGCGGTGACGTCGTTGACGACGGTGTAGCCGGCGATCGCGGCCGCGGCCTGTTCACGGTCGGCGTGGCGCACCTCGGCCCCCACGACGACACCCAACTCGGCCTCCCAGTCGACCTGTTCGGATCCGGCGGGCAGCACGACCGGGTCGTACGCGCCGACCAGGGCGCGGGCGAACTTGGCGAACAGCGCCGGATACCGCGGCAGTTCGCGGCCCATCTCCAGGATGTGGGTGCGGTAGTTCAGCCCCACGCAGAAGATCTTCTCCGGGTTGGGGACCAGAGGCGCGTAGTCGAGACCGGCCGGGTCGTGCCGGGGCCCGTCGGCGGTCTGTGCCGCGTTCCGCCAGTCGGGCCGGGCGAGGAAGGCGCCGAGGTCGACGGCACCGAGTTCGGCTGCGGCGTCCTCGTCGACACGGACGGCGGCGGTGCCGGAGGCCGTGCGGATGGTGGCGAGTTTCACGGGGCGACAGCCTCTCGGGAGGTACGGGCGAGGCCGAGGGCCTCGAAAACGGGATCGTCGGAGAACCGGAAGGCGTCGAGACCAGTGTCGGTCCGGAAGGAGAGGCCCGCCCAGGAGGGCGCCGCGAACAGGTCGCCCTTGCCCACCTCGTAGGTGTCGTCGCCGACGGTGACGGTGCCGGAGCCCTCGAAGACCTGCCACACCGACGAGCCGGCCGTACGAGTAAGGGCCGTGCGGGCACCGGAGCGCAGTCGGTGCATCTCGCAGCGCATCGTGGACAGGCAGTCACCGGCGGTGGCCGGGTTGGTGAAGCGGACCACGGCGTGGCCGGGCTCGACGACGCCGGGATGCCCTTCGTCCTCCAGCTCCAGCTGTGCGGCGAGGGCGGCGTCGGTGTGTTCCCACCGGTAGGCCATCAACGGCGACGCCTTGGGAGCGGGAGCTCCTACGGGAGTGAGGCCCGGGTGCCCCCACAGCCGCTCGTTGCGCGAACTGTCGGGGGTGGCGCGGGTGGAAAGCTCGTCGGGGCCGAACTCGAAGAAACCGGCGTCTATCTGGCGCACTAGCGGGATGTCCAGGCCGTCGATCCACGCCATGGGGCTGTCGGAGGTGTTGTGGTGCTCGTGGAAGTGCATGCCGGGGGTGAGCAGCAGATCACCGCGTCGCATGGCGACCGGGTCGCCCTCCACATTGGTCCACACGCCCTCGCCGTCCACCACGAAGCGGAACGCCGTCTGCGTGTGCCGGTGCGCGGGGGCCTCCTCGTGCGGGCCGAGGTACTGGATCGCGGCCCACAGGGTCGGTGTGGCGTAGGGCGTGCCGGGCAACCCCGGGTTGGCCAGGGCGATCGCGCGGCGCTCGCCGCCACGGCCGACGGGAACGAGCTCACCGGCACGCTCGGCCAGCGGCAGCAGGGTCGACCAGCGCCAGAGCATGGGCACCGCGTCGGGGCGGGGGCTGGTGGGCATCAGCCCGCCGATCTGGGTCCACAGCGGAGTCATGTGGGCTTCGGCGAAGCGGGCGTACAGATCGTCGAGCTGAGCCTTCTCTTCCTCGGTGATCTCCGGGAGCTGGGCTGTCGTCATGCGATCGTCGCCTCCTTACGAGAGGTGCGAGAGGTACGAGAGTCATGGGTCGCCGCAGCGGTCAGGGCCGTGTGCGGGCGGAGCGCAGGACCGGCGTCGAGCGGGGTGCGGCGATCCCGGTCACGGCGTCGCGAAGGGCCGGGAGTGCCGCACTGGCGCTGAGGCATGGGCGTCACGCTCCTTGCCGTCCGGGCCTCGTCGTGGCGACGTAACGTGACCGCCATGACGAGGTAACGCCAACGTACGACAAAAATGCGACGGTCGTCTAGAGGTTGAAACTAATCGAGGTGCTGAACCTGCGCGGCGCAGGTCAGGCCCCGCTGATCAACTCGTCTATGTACGTCTCGGCGGGATGCCGAAGAAGTCCGTGCGCCTCAAGGAACACGTCGTGGGCCAGGCGCCCGTGCCAGCCGGTCGGCAGGAGTTCGGGCGGCAGGTCCGGGTCCCGGAACGGGAAGAGCCGGTAGTCGTGGATCAGCTGCATGCGTTCCGTCAGGGCCGCCGGCCCGTGAAGCGCCCCGGCCCGGTACTCGGTGAGCCGCGGGCGGTAGATCTCCAGGAGTTCGGCGTAGTCGCGGTTCAGTTTCTCCAGTTCCCAGGCGCGTCCGGCGATGTCCCGGTCGGCCTCCAGGCCCTTCGATCGGGAGCGGAACGTGTCCAGCTGTACGGCGGGGGTGTCGGCAAAGGCGCGCAGGACGTGGTCGGTCCGGTCGTGCGGGCTGAGCCAGATCGCCGAGGAGAGGGGGCCGAAGCCGAACCAGGCGAGCTTCTTGCGCAGTTGCTCCCGCAGGGTGCGCTCGGTCTCCGGGACCGAATAGACGATCATGTGCCATTGGCCGTCCCAGGGGCCGCGGGCCCGCTGGAAGATCCGGGCGCGCCCCTCGTCGAGCAGTTCCCATGCCGTGTCGGTGAGCGCGTAGACGGTTTCTCGCCCCTCGCGCCTGCTGTCCAGCCACCCCTCTTTGCGCATCCGGGTCGCTGTCACGCGGACCGTCGCCTCGGGGACGTCGAAGCACTCCATCAGCGCGATGAGCGCACGCAGTCGGACCTCGCCACCTCGGTAGCGCAGATAGTCGCCGAACAGGTCGAACACCAACGACCGTGCCTTCATGCGTATGACCTCCTGCCGACTTGATCCGGTCACGACCTGTGGGGTGGCGTGTGGTTCGCGCACGGCCGTGATCACCCTGCCACAACGCGTGGACAGGCCTCCATGATGCGACTATCAGCGTCCTCCAAATGACTCATCCTGAAAACGAGCGGCGTAATATTGACACTTGAGATGTGGGTCACGATGATGACTGCAGACCTGGTGAGCTCCGCCCGTCCGCAAGTTCGGCTCCCGAGTCCGAACGGTCGGCACAGGGCCGGATCTCCGAGCCGCGAGTTCGGAGGAAGCAACGAAGCCGGCTCGGAGCCGTACTGAGCCGCATTCCCCGACGCTCCATGCTCCGCATCCACCCCCTCCCCGTGCGGGGCAGCCAGTGGCCGTCGGCAGCAGAGCCGTCAGACAGCATCTGAAGGGACTCAGATCATGACCGCGACCCCCATTCCACGGGTAGGCCACCTGATCGACGGAGAGATGACCCCCGTCGGCGACCTGCGTGACGTCCACGATCCCGGGCGCCTCCAGGACGTCGTGGCGCAGGTGGCCGTGGGCACCGTCGACGACGTCGACCGTGCCGTCCGGGCGGCCCACGTCGCCTATGCCACCTGGCGGCAGACCCCGGCGAGCGAGCGCGCGGCCCTGCTGATGGCCGCGGGTGACCTGCTCACCACCCACTCCGGGGAACTCGCTCCCCTTCTGGTGCGGGAGCACGGCGGTGTGCTGTGGGAGGCCCAGACCGACTTCGCGCTGGGCACCGGAGTGCTCCAGCACACGGCGAGTCTGGTCGAGGACTTCTTCCGCCCGGTGCAGTACGACGACGAACAGAGCTTCATCAGCGTGGAGAAGGTGCCGCGCGGTGTCGTGGCGGCGGTCGTCCCGTGGAACATGCCGGTCGTCCTGACGATGATGAAGCTGGCGCCGGCGCTGGCGACGGGGAACACGGTCGTGCTCAAGCCCTCGCCCTTCGCCCCCGCCGCACTGACTCTCCTCCTCCAGCGGGTCGCCGAGCTCTTCCCGCCGGGCGTGATCAACGTGGTCCACGGTGAGGGCGACGTCGGCGCCGCCCTCACCGGACACCCGCTGGTCCGCAAGGTCGGCTTCACCGGGGGGACACTCACCGCGCAGAAGGTCATCCACGCGACCGCGGACACCATCAAGAACGTCACCCTGGAGCTGGGCGGAAACGATCCGGCGATCGTCCTGGACGACGTGGACGTCGACGCCGCGCTGGAGCGCATGCTCAAGGGCGTCTACACGAGGTCCGGGCAGATCTGCTTCGCGGTCAAGCGGATCTATGTCCCCCGTGGCCTCTACCAGCGATTCGCCGATGCGTTCTGCGAGCGGGTGGACGAGTATGCCGTCGGTCACGGGCTCGACCCGGCCACGAGCTTCGGGCCGTTGAACAACGAGGCCCAGCACAAGAAGGTCACCGACCTCCTGGACAGGACCAGGAACTCCACCGCGCGGCTCGTGGAACTGGGTCGCAAGGTCGACGCAGACTCGTGGAACGACGGCTACTACGTCCTGCCCCACGTCGTCCTGGACGTCGAGCACGAGGCCCCCGTCTCCTGCGAGGAACAGTTCGGGCCGGTCGTCCCCCTCATCGCCTACGACGACGAGGAGCAGGCGGTGCGCTGGGCCAACGACAGCGCCTACGGCCTCGGTTCGTCGGTATGGACCACGGACCCGGACCGCGGCCTTGCCCTGGCCCGCCGGATCGAGGCCGGCAGCACCTTCATCAACACGCACTCCTTCGAGTCGCTCGATCTGCGCATGCCGTTCGGCGGAATCAAGGAGAGCGGCATCGGGCGTGAGTTCGGTACGGCGGGCATGTCGGAGTACGTCGAGGACCACGCCATCCGCCGTCTGAAGTAGTCCGACGTCCGGCCTCCCGCGCGGAAGGCCAGGCATTGGCGCAGTCTCGCGGCACCCGCTGTATCCGCCGGTGGTGCCGTCCACAGAAGATCACCTGTCGGAACCCGCCCGGCCTCGCCCTTCCGCGACGACGGGCCGGGTGTTCGGCCCCGCACACAGCTTGGAGTCCGATCACCATGACCACGATCACCGCCGCCGTCGCGCGGGTGCACAAGGCACCTCTGACCCTCGAACAGCTTCAACTCGACGACATCCGGGACAACGAAGTGCGGGTCAGGATGGTGGCCACCGGTGTGTGTCACACCGACTTCATCGTCCGCGACGGCGTCTACCCCACTCCGCTCCCGGCGGTGCTCGGCCACGAGGGCGCCGGTATCGTCGAGGCGGTCGGGAAGACGGTCACCCGGGTCAAGGCCGGCGACCACGTGGTGATGTCCGCCGCCTACTGCACCCACTGCACGGAGTGCCTGGCCGGCCAGATGGCCTACTGCGAGAACCTGTTCACCCAGGACTTCGGCGGCCGTCGTGACGACGGCTCGACCGCGCTGTCCGCCCAGGACGGTACGGTCGTCTCCTCGCACTTCTTCGGCCAGTCCGCGTTCAGCACGCACGCCAACGTCGTCGAGAGCAGTGTCATCCAGGTCGATCCGGCCGCGCCGCTGGAGACGTTGGCGCCGCTCGGCTGCGGTATGCAGACCGGCGCAGGGTCCGTCCTCAACGAACTCCGTCCGCCGGCCGGATCGTCCTTCGCGGTCTCCGGCGCCGGCGCGGTGGGCCTGGCCGCGATCATGGCGGCCCGTGTCGCCGGCTGCACCACGATCGTCGCGATCGACCTCCACGACTCCCGCCTCGAACTGGCGAAGGAGCTCGGCGCCACCCACACGATCAACGGCCGCAGTGCTGATGTCGCCGACGAATTGATGCGGATCACGGGCGGCAGGGGCGTCTACAACATCCTCGACACCACGGGCATCCCGGGAGTGCTGGCTCCGCTGGTCGGCGCACTGTCCATCCGGGGGACTCTGGCCCTGGTGGGAGCAGCGGCTCCTGGCACTGAGGCGCCGTTCGAGATCGGGCAGTCCCTGGTGAAGGGGTGGACGTTCAAGACCATCGTCCAAGGGAGTTCCGTACCCCAGCTGTTCATCCCGCGCCTGGTCGAGCTGTACGAGCAGGGGCGCTTCCCCCTAGACAAGCTCATCCAGCACTACAAGTTCGACGACATCAACACCGCTTTCGCGGACTCCGAGTCAGGTGTCACCGTCAAGCCGGTGGTCGTCTTCTGACCTTTGGAAACCGCCTGCCCGGTCGGCCGGGGCATGACGCACGTGAACGTCAGGTTCCCGGTGTCCCGGCGCGCCGCGTCATGGCCGCCGGGGCAGCCCCGACGCCGCCTCCCGGACGTGGTCCAGTGCTGTGTCCAGCACGGCCAGGTCCTGTGGGGTGAAGCCGTCGAAGACTTTTCGCAGGTTCCGGGCGTGCACGACGGCCGCTCGGTCGAGCGCGTCGCGCCCGGTGGCGGTGATGCCCGCGTAGGAGACGCGCCGGTCGGTGGGGCACGGGCGCCGCTCGACGTATCCCGCAATCTGCATGCGGTCCACGAGGCGGGTCACGCCACTCGTGGTGAGGGCGATCTGGTCGGCCAGGGAACTCATCGTGAGCTGTTCCCCCTCCGAGCGGGCCAGCCGGATGAGCACCTCGAACCAGACGTGTGGGAGCCCCGTCTCGGACTCCATGGCCGACCCGAGCCACTGCTCCAGTCGGCTGTACGCCTCGGCCAGGCGGCCGAACGTGGTGATCAGAGGGTCGTCGATGGGGGTCGCGGAAGGCATGTTGACAATCCTACCCGGTAAAAGGTTGTTGAGTCAGATATTGCGTCATCAAACATCGATGGTTACTGTGTCAATATCTGACTAGTCAACGAACTGGAGGCTGTCATGCATGTCGCGATCATCGGAGCGGGCAACGTGGGCTCCGCTCTCAGCAGGGCCGCGGTAACCGCCGGACACACGGTGTCCGTCTCGGCGACCAGCCCGGAGAAGGCCGCTGCGGTAGCGGCCGAAACGGGAGCGCGTCCCGCGGCGAACAACGCGGACGCCGTGACCGGCGCCGACCTCGTGGTGCTGGCCGTACCCGGTAGCGCGGTGACCTCCGTCGCGGACGAACTGGCGCCGGCGGTGAGTGGCAAGATTGTCGTCGATGCCACCAACCCGCTGAACGCGACCTTCACCGACCTCGACATCGAGGAGACCGCGGCCGCGCAGACCCTCCAACGGCACCTGCCGAACACGCCCGTGGTGAAGGCCTTCAACACCGTCTTCGCCGGACGCCTCGGCAACCCCGTCGAGCAGGGCGTTCCGTTGCACCTCTTCTACGCCGGGGACGATGCCGACGCGAAGAAGAACGTCGCGGAGTTCGCATCCTCGCTCGGCTTCGCGTCGATCGACGCGGGTGGGCTGCGCATGGCCCGCGCGCTGGAGGAGATGGCCTTCCTGAACATCTCGCTCAACGCGACCCAGGGCTGGGCGTGGCAGTCCGGGTGGGCACTGCTCGGCCCGACCGGCTGAGGGGAGTCCATGATGACCACGGACGCCGACATATCGAACTCCCCGTTCGGGGCGCCGGTCGCGGTGACCCGGGGCGACGCGGTGACTCCGCTCGTCGTACTGCTGCACGGCCGCGGCTCGCGCGAGACCGAGATCATGGCGCTCGCCGACGCGCTGCCACCTGAGCTGTCGTACGCCGCCGTACGCGCACCCCTCGCGGAGGGGCCCGGGTTCGCCTGGTTCGCCAACCGCGGTATCGGACGCCCGGTCCCGGAGTCCCTGCGAGCGTCCATGAACTGGTTCAACGCCTGGCTCGACGGGATCGCCCCACCCGGTCGTCCCGTTCTGCTCGTCGGCTTCAGCGGCGGCGCCGCGTTCGCGGGCGGGCTGGTCCTGGACAACCCGGAGCGCTTCGCCGGAGCGGCGATCCTCTACGGCACGTTGCCGTTCGACGCAGGGGTGCCCACGGTGACCGCGCGACTCGCCGGAGTGCCGGTGTTCGTCGCCCAGGGCGAGCACGACCGTGTCATCCCGCGTGAACTGCTCGACCGCACCTGGCGTTACCTGACCGAGGAGTCCGGGGCGCCGACGATCGCCCGCCGGGACCCCGTGGGACACGGCATCGCCACCAGCGCGTTGGCGGAACTCGCGGGCTGGCTCGGGGAGCGTGCTGACTACATAGCCCGTCATGGATTTCCCGGCAGAGAGCCGGCGCGCTGGCCGGCTCTCCCCGAGGGGCTTCCCGACCGCGCCGGGCCGAGGCCGCGCGTCAGCGTGGCAATTCCCCAGCAGCAGTTGACCGACAACTCGCAACCGGAACTGCAGGAGAAGTTGTTCGCCCGGCTGAGCGCGCTCGTCGGCGTCGACACCGACCAGTCGGCGATATCCGTGCCGGGTGCGCGAGGCTTCATGCTCACGCAGGCCCTCACCACCGGTCCTGCGGAGGCATTCCTCGTGCCAATGGCCAGGGAGTTCGCTCACCTGCACCCCGGACACGACGGCTCGCTCCACATCGCGCTGCCGGTCGGCCTGGCGGCCGACGCGATCCGGCACGGCTGGGCCGTGGCTCATCCGCTCGCCGGGATCAGGCTCACTCCGGGCATGGTGCTGGTCTACGGGCCCCGCGACGAGCGCGAACTCGACGTCGTCACCGCGATCGTGAGCACCAGTCACGCCTGGGCCGCGGGGAAGTTCACCCCGGCCGCCGCCTAGCAGAGCGTCGGGGATTCCCGCACACACCCACATTCCGGCCGGGCCGTCACGGCCCGGGTCCTGCCTCCGGAGGTTCACCGTCAGCGCTCGTCACGAGCGCTCATCACGAGAATTGAGGACTCACCATGGAGCGTCGTTCCATGCTCAAGGGTGGAGCCGCCGCCGCGTTCGGTGCGCTCGCCATCACCGCTGTGACGAGCGGGGAAAGTCTGGCGCAGGCTGCCACGCAGTACCCGGGTCTGCTCCCGGACCCGGCCACCACGCCAGTGCCGAACCCGCCTTACCCCCACAACCTGACCCGTGCCGAGCGGAAGCACCTGGAGACCTTCGACGAGCTGGACTTCGAGGTGTTCACCCACGCCGACTGGGCACGCCTGGGCGAGAGCCACGCGCAGAACATCCGCGTGCACTGGCCCGACGGGCACTACACCGACGGCATTGACAAGCACATCGAGGACCTCGCCGCCCTGTTCGTGTGGGGGCCCGACACACGGATTCTGTCGCACCCCCTGCGGGTCGCGAAGAACGAACTGACCTGTGTCACCGGCGTGATGGAGGGCACCTTCACCCGCCCCATGCCCGACGGGAACGGCGGCTTCATTCAGCCGACCGGCAAGAAGTACGCCATCAACATGGCCACGGTCGGCATCTGGAACCGCCGAGGAACCATGGACGAGGAGTTCCTGTTCTGGGACAACCAGGCCTTCTATGGGCAGATCGGCCTCGGCTGAGCCGATGAGCGCGAGTCGGCCCGGGATCGACTGGGTCGGCCTCAACCGCAACGCGTAGTTGGTGGCGGGCCGTGGTGAGGATGCCGACTTCGGCTCCGAGAACCTCGACCGGCCGCCGGTCCGATTGCGGACTCGTCGCGAGGGTGCGGACGGACCCGAACGGCGAGGAAATCAGCGAAAAGACATACCGTCACATTCTTCCTGACATCGAATCGATGTGTGCGTGGCTCCGGTCAGACCGTCCGGAGCCACGCGCTGCAATCGGCGGCGGGCGAACCGCCGCTCTCCGAACGCGGTGTCTCCGCCCCATGTCTCCGACTCCCGGAGTCAACGGGTGAGCCCGCAGGCAAGGAGTGGTTGTCCATGTCTCATCCCCACTACGTCATCGTCGGTGCCGGTACGGCCGGCCCCGTCATCGCGGCCCGACTCACCGAGGACCCCACCGTCGACGTCGTCCTCTTGGAGGCCGGCAAGGAGAACACCTACGAGGCCAGCCGCACCCAGGGCGCCTTCTTCGCCCTCCACGGCAGCGAGGCCGACTGGCAGTACGAGACCACTGCCCAGCCGGGCATCGGTGGTCGTTCCATCACCCACCCGCGCGGCAAGGTCGTCGGTGGTTCGTGTGCCCTGAATGTCGGTGCTTGGCTTCGAGGCACCCCCGGTGACTACGACGTCTGGAGCAAGGAGGGTGCTCATGGCTGGGACGGAGCCGAGGCCCTGCGTGCGTACCTGCGCATCGAGGACACGGACCGTGGCCCCTCGCAGTGGCGAGGCTCCGGCGGTCCAATGACCCTTTCCGACCTGCCCTCGCCCACCAGTCTTCCCGACGCCCTGCTGGACGGCTTCACCGAAGCGGGCTACGGGGCACGTGGCGACAGCGCCGGTGCCACCCCCTACGTCGCCGACCGGTTCCAGAGCATCTTCAAGGCCCGTACCCGGCGAACCTCCGCCGATGCCTACCTCGATGAGGAGGTACGCGCCCGTCCCAACCTGCGAATCGTCACCGAGGCGCTGGTCAGCAAAGTCGTTTTCGACGGCGCCCGCGCCACGGGCGTCGTCTACGAGAAGGGTGGCACCGAGCACACCCTCGACGTCGAGCGCGAAGTGATCCTGTGCGCCGGTGTCATCAACACCCCGCAGCTGCTCATGCTTTCCGGCGTCGGCCCCGCCGCGCACCTGCGCGAGCACGGCATCGAGGTCGTCGCGGACCTCCCCGGCGTCGGCGGGAACCTGCACGACCACCCCGTCGCGCCGGTCGTCGCGCTCGCGCCCTCCGGTGTCGGAGGCTCCTATCAGGGAAACCCCCTGTCCGACGAGTCCTTGGCCCAGTGGCGCCTGGACCGCACCGGCCCCACCGCCTTCTTCTCCCAGAATGGAGTCGGCTTCGTCGCCCGCACGCCCGGCTCGCCCGTGCCGGACTACGAACTGCTCTTCGATTACAACCCGGACATCAGCGACGACAGCCCGGTCGCGGGGGCCACCGGTGGCGACCAGCGCAGCGGCTACAAGGTCTGGGCGGTGCTGCTGCATCCCAAGAGCCGTGGCACCCTGCGCCTGGCCTCGGCCGATCCGCATGACAAGCCCGTCATCGATCCGAAGTACCTCAGCCACCCCGACGACCTGCCGGACCTCGTCGACGCGATGCGCCACGCGCAGAAAGTCACCCAGTCCCCGTCGCTGGCTCCGTACACCGAGGCGGTCTATCCCGCGATCGGTGCCCCCGACTCCGAATTCCACGAGGCCATCCTCAAGACCATGTACACCACCTACCACCTCGTCGGGACGGCCCGGATGGGAGACCCGTCCGACGACAGGACCGTGGTCGACCCACAACTGCGGGTGCGCGGTGTCACGGGGCTCCGTGTGGCGGACGCCTCCGTGATCCCCTCGCTGATCAGCGGTCACACCATCGCCCCCAGCATCATGATCGGTGAACGTGCCGTCGAGCTGATCCGCGAGACGAGCTGACCAGGGGCGAAGATGAGTTGTTCGCCGTGACGCGGGTGGATATACCGATCACGCGGGCCGGCCGGGTGGGCGACCTCAGGTCGCCCACCCGGGTGTGTTCATGCTGGCGCTTTCGGCGAGCGGATCACTTTCCGTCGGCGCGGCGTTCGTAGGACACCGAGTAGGCGTGGCTGCGGAAGGACAGCACCGGGTCGTCCGAGAGTTCGATGCCGGGGGTGATGCGGGTGGGGTCGTAGACCTGTGCGGCCCAGTGGTCCTGATCGGCCACCGGCGCGGTGATCTGCAGCCGGCCCGCGACGATCTCGGGGCGGTCGGCGGGCCAGGGTTTCGTCGGGTCGTCGGTGGGGTCGCCGTCCTGACCCAGCTGGACGCGGAGAGTGAACCCGACGGGGCCGTCGACGAGGCGGCGGAGAAGTTCCTCGGCAAGGTATTCGGGGTTCTTGCCCGCTGCCTCTTCCTCGGACAGTTCCTGCAGACCGGTGTCGGGTTCCCAGCGGTACCGGACCGGGCGGCGCCTGCCGTGGGGGTCCACCCAGACGAAGGCGTGGATGGCCCAGTACCGGGCGGTGCCGTAGCTGACAGGGATGGGCATCCGGGCCGCTTCCTGCAGACCGGCGGCGGCCGAGGGGTGGGCCGCGGTGTACGCCTGGACCTTCTTCGGGTCGGGTGCTCCGGTGCCGGGGTCCTTCTCCAGGGCGTCGAGCAGTTCCAGGAACTGCTCCGAGGTGGCGGCGAAGAACACCGGGATGTTGACGGAGACGAGGTCGGTGCTGGTGTCGTCAGGGAGGAAGAAGCGTACGGCCAGACCGCGGCCGGCCCTGATGCCGTCGGGCACCGTCGGGTTGGTGTTGGAGTTGGAGAAGCGCACGACGGCAGGCGTCCGGGCGGACTGGAGGTGGGCCGCGGTGGTGAGGGAGGCGGCTTCGCCGGAGGGGGTGAAAGTGGCGTCGAAACACAGGCCGCGGGCGTGCACGCGCCGGTGGCCGGGGTATGTGCCGCTGACGCGCTCGATGGCGTCGACGGCAGTGATGGCCAGGGGCGTGGGGGTGCGTTCGCTCATGGTGGGAGTGTAGAAAGCGGTGCCTATGCCTTTCGTCAAGACCGGGAGCGGGGTTCGGAGTTGTTCTCGCGGGCCCGGCAGCCGCTGTGGAAGGTGAGAGAGGCGAGATCGTGAAGGTCGGCGTACGCGGGCAGGAGAACATCGCCGAGTGTTCGAGTGACCGGTCGTTGGCTCTGAGCGTGCCGGCCGCCCTTGCGGAGAGCCTTCGCGTACGCGGCTGGGCCGAGGGAGTGGGTGACCGTTTCCTCGGAGGGAGTGTGGTACTCGGCCATCCGCGGGTCGATCGTGGTGATGGCGGTGATGGCGGTGATGGCGGTGCCCGCGTCGCGCCAAAGGGCCTGTGCGGCGCCCATCAGCAAAGCCGCCTGCTTGTGACCACCTTCGGAGGCGCTGGCCCAAGCGAGCAGCTCCAGCATCCTTGCGATCCCGACGTAGTCGTTGAAGTCCTGCATGCTGTTCAGCGCGCCCATGCTCTTCGCCCTGGTCGCCACCTTGTCACCGCATGCCCAAGCGCCCAAGCCCACTGGCGGTGCACGGCGGGCCGGCAATAGGGGATCGGAGAGCGAGCCGGATGTCGGCATAGGGCGTGACGTAGCAGGCGGCGATCAGGTCTGCGCTGTGATCGGCGTGCAGATGCGAGATCCAGAACGTGTCCAACTCGTTCAGCAGAACGTGTTGTTGTGGCTGAGCCGGTGTCCCGCTGCCCGCATCCACCCATACCCGCGTGCTCCCGCCGGGCGCCAGGTGGACGGAACAAGGGTTGTCCACACTCGGGTATGGCGTTGCGCAACCGAGAACCGTAAGGCGGAGGGCTCGCTGGTTATCTGCGGAGTCCGGAGTCCCTGATCCACACATATTGACCATTTCTCGGGGCGCGGCCCAGAGCGGAACCGTGGCCGAGGAAGGGGCAGCCCGCATCTTCGGTTCCTTGCGCGGTCGCGCGTCCGCAAGTTACATCTGTCCCCTTTGCCTGTTCTTGGTATGCCTTGCGTGAATGTTGTGTAACTTTCAACAAGAGATGGTCTGGAGCGGGTGTCCTCAGAGGACGGACAGGCGGACGTGGACGTGAAAGGCATGGTCGTGGAGTCGGGGAATCTGCCCGCGGCGTTCACCAGTTTCGTTGGCCGACGGCACGAGACCGCCGAGATCCGCCGACTGCTGGGTGCGGGGCGGCTGTTGACGCTCACCGGAGTGGGCGGAGTGGGCAAGACACGACTGGCATTGGAGACGGCCCGTACGTTCGGTAAGGCGTTCCCGGACGGGGTGTGGCTGGTGGACCTGGCCTCCGTGCACGACCAGGCGGCGGTGACGGCCGTCGCGGCCGGCTCCTTGCGGATGCCGGACCTCGGTGTCCGGCCCGTCGTAGATCAACTGGCCGCCTATCTCACGCGGCAGCGGGCTCTGTTGATCCTGGACAACTGTGAGCACCTTGTCGACGCCTGCGCCGGGCTGGTCCAGGCGCTTCTGTCGGCCGCGCCGGAGCTGTGCATCCTGGCAACGAGCCGCCACACGCTCGGTGTGACCGGCGAGTACGTCCTCGCCGTACCGCCACTTCCACTGGACGAGGCGGTCGCGCTACTGCGGGACCGGGCCACCGCCGTCCACCCCGAGTTCGCCGTCAGCCCCCCGAACCAGACCGAAGTGGCCCGGCTCTGCGCCGACCTGGACGGATTGCCGTTGGCCATCGAACTGGCCGCGTCCCGGCTGCGGGGCCTCACTGTCGAGCAGCTGACAGAGCGGTTGGAGGACCGGTTGGAAGCCCGGTTCGCGCTGCTCGGCGGGGGCAGCCGGACTGCCCCGCGGCACCAGCGCACCCTGCGCGGGATGATCGACTGGAGCTATGAACTGTGCGTCCCGGCAGAGCAGTTGCTGTGGCGGCGGCTGTCGGTCTTCGTCGGCGGGTTCACGTTGGAGGCGGCCGAGGGTGTCTGCGCGGGGGACGGCATCGACCGGCGCGAGGTGGCGGATCTCCTCGACCGGCTGGTGGCCCAGTCCGTCGTCCTGACCTGTGAGGCGGAGGGTCGGCGCTACCGGCTGCTGGAGATCGTCCGACGGTACGGACGGGAGCGGCTCACGGAATCCGGTGAGGGGCGCGAACTGTGGGTGCGCCACCGGGACTTCTTCCTCGCCCTGGCCGAACGCATCGACCGGCACTGGTACCGGGCGGGCCAGGTGGAGAACCTCGCGCGGTTGCGCGTCGAGCACGCCAACCTGGTCGCCGCCCTGGACTGCGACGAAGACCCCCGGGCCGGGCTGAGGTTGCTCGCGGCGCTGTGCTGGCACTGGTGCGCCGGAGGCTTCCTCAGCGAAGGGCGCCGCATGTTCGAGCGGGCGCTCACGGCCGCACCCGAGCCCACCCCGGAGCGCGCGCAGGCGCTGCTCGCCGCGATCTGGGTCGCGCAGACCCAGGGCGACCTGGCGACGGCCGACCGGTGGCTGGACGAGGCCGACGCATTGGGAGAGTGGCTGGGCGACCCCGCGGTGCGGGTCCAGGTGGCCGGCTTCCGCGGGGTGTCGGCCCACTACCGGGGACGGCCGGCGGAGGCCATCGAACGCTACGCGGAGGCGCTGGCCGCGATGACGGCACTGGGCGACGAACGCCAGTCGGTGTCCTGGCTGATCGCCCTCACCTGCGCCCAGGCCTACGCCGGGGATCCAGGCGTGTCCGAGACCAGCAGCCGGATGATCGCCGCCGCCGAGGCGAGTGGCGAGCGATGGGGGCATGCGCAGGTGCTGATGGCACTGGGGCACGACGCCTGGATCTGCGGCGACCGTGAGAGGACCGAGGCTCTGGCCCGGTCCGCCCTGGAGTACATGCGTGGCTTCGACGACTACGCGATGGTCGCACGGATGCTGGAACTGCTCGCCTGGGCCACCGCCGTCGGCGGCGCGCACGCGCGGGCCGCCGGGTTGTTGGGTGCCGCGGACGTGCTGTGGAGGGACGCCGGCAGTTCCGTCGCCGCGTTCGGGCCGCAGATGACCGCTCACCACGAGCGTTGCGAGCAGACGGTCGTCGCCGCGCTGGGGCAGGCGGCCTACGCGGTGGCGTTCGCGGACGGCGGCGGTCACGGCGGCCCCGGCCGGGCTGTCGCCTTCGCCCTGGCCGACAGGATTGACGCCGACGCTGACATCGATGTCGATACCGCCGATGCCGTGTCCCCGTTGTCGCGCCGGGAGCGGGAGGTGGCCGCGCTGGTGGCCAAAGGTCTGAGCAACCGGCAGATCGCCGCCGAGCTGGTGCTGTCGCCACGCACGGCCGACCGTCATGTCGAGAACATCCTGGCCAAACTCGGCTTCAGATCACGGGCCCGGATCGCGGCCTGGTGGACGGCCGGCCAGGTCTCCACGTCGTAGAAGCAGGGGAGCGATGTGGTGGGGCCCGGATGATCCGGGCCCCACCCTGTCACCGCTGTTGTCCTTCGGCCGGAGTACCGGATTCCGGGATGACCGGCCTCAGGAGACCGGGTCCCATCCGTCGGTGCCGGCCAGGTACTTCTGGGCGGTGTAGTCGGCTGCCTCGGAGTCGGACATCTGCGGCGCGTTCGCGCCCGTACCCGCACCTGGACCGGTGTTCTTGTACTCCTTGAACCGGGCCGACGTCCACGAGTAGTCCGTCGTCATGTCGGTCCAGGGGTGGGCCGCGGTGATGCCCGAGTTCACCGTGGTGTCGCGGACCACCGCCTGGGGGGAGGCGTCCGCCGTGTTGTGCCAGGGTCGGCCCAGGTACATCGTGTTCGCCGGCACGCCGTTGGTGTAGATCGTGCTGCCGGTGATGAGGATGCCGTACTCCTTGCTCTTGTCGGTGTTCGGTGCCAGCACCGTGCCGCCGACCCAGTTGACCATGGCGATGTTGTCCCGGTCGAACACCGCGGTGGCGTTGCCGAAGATGAAGTCGACCGAGCCCTCGATGTAGCTGCCGACGAAGTACTGCCGCTCCTGGGCGGTGGCGACCGGCGACTTGGCGAGGATCGTGTCCTGGCGGCTGATGATCCGGTCCTGGGTGAAGGTCTGCCGGTCACTCTCGGCGGCCAGCGCGACGGCCTGGGTCGAGTACGCGTCGACCTCAGGGTGGTTGGCCGGGGCGAACGTGTTCTGGATGGTGACGTTCGCGACCGTGACGCCGGTCGCCTTGATCGTGGCCACGGCGCTGCCCTCGGTGCCGTACGGCGCGCCCGTCGCGGGGTTGGTCATCCCGTGGGCCCGGTCGGCGGTGATGACGACCTTGGAGGCGTCGGTCGTGTCCCCCTTGATGAACAGGTTGGCCTTGCTCGCCGGGACGGTGATCGCCTCGTGGTAGGTGCCCGGCTCGATGAGGACCGTGTACTGGAGCCCGTCCGAGGGGGCGGCGTCGATAGCGGCCTGCACGGTGTCGTAGTCGCCGGAGCCGTCGGCGGCGACCACTATGGTGTCGTCGTCCGTGAGGTGGCGCCTGCTGGAGTATCCCGGGTAGCCGTTGGCGAGCATCATGACCTGCGCGTAGTCGCGTGCGACGTTCAGCGCCTGCTCGACGATGTCACCGAACCCGTTGCGGAACCAACCCGTCAGCGGGATGGGGGTCTGGTCATTGCCGGCGAGCTGCACCGCGCGGAACCGCTCGCTCAGCGTGCCCCAATTGGTTTCCTGGTCGACGAGGTGGGAGTCGAGCGTGGTGGAGTCGGAGTACGAGTCGTCACTTGTGGAGCCGAACCCGTCCTGGGCGATGGTGTCCTGGATACCGCGGAATCGTGTGGCCTCGGAGATGAACTGGGCGAAGTACACCGCTGCCGCGGCCATCGCCTGGCTGCTGGAGGCCTTCCACAGACTTAGGGCATGGGCCTCGGTCTGGATCCGGCCGAAGACCATGGCCCCACGGTCCAGCGCTCCAGCGAGGTTCTCCAGGCTGCGGTAGTCCGCTCCCGAGGTCAGCTGCTGGGCCTGGGGGTCTGCGACCGGGATCCGTGCCTCGGTGGCCGGACCGATGTAGTGGTAGTGGTTGGTGCTGTCGAACCAGCCCACCAGGTACATGTCGCTGGTCCGGAACCGCAGGCGCAGCTGGTGCCCGTCCTCGGTCACGATGATGGCCTCGGTGTACCCGAGGGCGTTGGGGTTCGTGTGATCGACCAGGTCGGTGGTGCCCGCGACCGTGTTGTCCACGTCCTGTGCCTCGAAGTCCACGTTGGCGCGGATCTGGCTGAGGAACGAGAGGTAGTTGGCGGTGGTCGCGCCGTTGTCGGTGTCGAGCCGGAAGACCGGCGTGGTCTGCGCGGCGGCGGGAGAGGCGGTGACCAGTGCACCGGCCAGGGCTCCGGCAAGGATGGCGGCGGATGTCACGGAGGCGATGAGGGTCCTCAGCCATCTCGGTCGGCCGACGTCGTGATTCAGGAGCGCGGTCGTCACTGGACCCCCTGCTTGTCTTGGACAGCCATCAATTTCCTTGGTTTCCTTCTGGCATTCCGTGGGGGGCTGTTTCGCCAAGGGGAAGTGCATTCCCCGTAGAACGCGTGGTGATTGGGAAATCGAAGGCTGCCACGGCGGGTTGGCGGTCGGCGTGCGCAGTACTACCCATTTCCGTCGTGGGTACATGGCGCTGGTTGTCTCACCCGGTGCTGATCGCCGCGGACGCAAGGGGCTCCCACCGTTACCACTGAAGAAGAGGCAGGGGTGGCCTGCCTCTTCTTCAGTGAGCATTCACCGATGGCGGGTGCACGTTCAGGGCAAATACCCGGGCATCACGCGGGAACTGGTGCGTCCTCGGGAAGGATTCCTTCGCTCCTCAGCTCCTGCCAGAGCTCCGACGGTACGGGCGCGGACATGAACTCAGCGTTCTCGCGGGCCTTTTGCGGGTACTTGGCACCGGCCAGGACGGTGGAGACCACAGGGTGAGCGGCGCCGAACTGGAGTGCCGCTGCGCGGATATCGACGCCGTGGCCGGCACAGATCCGCTGGATGCGGTCGCGTTTGGCGATCACGTCCGGTGCGGCCTGGGCGTAGTCGTAGTGGTTTCCGCCGGCCAGGATGTCGGAGTTGTAGACACCTCCGAGCATGACGGGGACGTCGCGCGCGGCACACAGGGGGAAGAGCTCGTCGAGTGCCGACTGCTCCAGAAGCGTGTACCGTCCGGCGATCTGGATGACATCGGGGTCCGCCTCCTTGAGCGCCCTGATGCCGGGCTCGACGACGTTGTTGCCCAGACCCCATGCCTTGATGACTCCTTGGTCGCGCAACTCGGCGAGAGCGCGAAAGCAGCCGTTCAAGGCGACGTCGAACTGCTGCTCCCAGGCGTCGCCGAGGTGATCGGAGCCGAGATCGTGCACGAAGACGATATCGATCTCCGAGATGCCCAGCCGCTGACAGCTGTCCTCGACCGAACGCATGGCGGCGTCGTAGCCGTAGTCCACCTCGATATGGAAGGGCAGGCCTTCCTTGAAGATCAAGGACTCGCTGGCACCGGGCCCTTGCCCGTGCACGGTCTGCTTCGTGGGGTCCACCTGGGTGCGGACCAGTCGTCCCACCTTGGTGGCGAGCATGAAGTCCTGACGAGGACGACGCCGCAGGAAGTTGCCGAAACGGTGCTCGGCCAGGCCCAGACCGTAGCCCGGAGCCGTGTCGAAGCACCGCACACCTGTATCCCAGACGGCGGCCAGCGTCGCCTCCGCGGTCTCGTCGTCCACGGGCGCGTACATGTTGCCCAGGGAGGCGCCGCCAAATCCCAGGGGCCCAAGGGGCCTGTATCCATTCATTTTCGAATGACCTTTCCGTGCAACCGGGTTGTCGTATGGAGGGGTTGTGATGCGTGACGAGGCGCGAGGCCGTCGCCGCGGTCGCCGTTCACGCCGGCAGCGTGCGCATGAAATTCAGGACTTCCTGGGCCAACAGGGCGGGAGCGGATTCGGCCGCGTCATGCCCCTGACCCGGCAGGTCCACGAGCCGTGCGTCCGGGAGCGCCTTCTGGAAGAGCCGCGTGCCTTCCCTCAGCCAGTCGGGGCTGTATTCGCCCCTCAGCGCCAGGGTCGGGCAGGTGATCCTCGCGAACGGGGCGCGCTCGCTGTCGAACGCGTCCAACGCACGCATCTCACGTGCCCAGGTGGGAGCGAACGTGGTGCGTATCTTCCACGCGGGGCTGCTCCGGAACGCGGAGATGTCCTCCTCGGGAGCCTTTACAAAGGCACGCATTCCAAGAGCGAGCGCTTCATCCAGGTCGCCGTCCGCCAAGAGGCCGTCGTACGCGGCCAGAGCTTCCTCCCCGGCGACGGGGCCGGGAGGAAAGAAGGGGGGCTCATAGAGGATCGCGGCTACGGGGACGTGGTCCAGGGCGAGGCTGCCGCAGAGGAAGCCGCCGAAGGAGTGGCCGAACAGGATGGCGTCGGGTCCGGCCAGTTGCAGGACGGCCGTGACGTCGTCCCGCTCCCGCTCGACGGAGTAGTGGGCGGCGTCCCCGCTGCTTCCATGACCGCGGCGGTCGATGGCATAGGTGGTCATGTGGCCCGCCAGGCGGTCCGCCACCCTCTGCCAGTCCGCAGACGTGCCGAGGGAGCCGTGTACCAGTACCAAGGGGCGACCTCCTCGACCCGTGACGGTCACCGAGATCCGGGTGCCGTCGGCAGAGGTGACGAAGGTCTGTCGGGAGTCTGCTTCGGTCATCAATCGTTCCTCTCACGCTGCGGATCCGCGGGAGCGGGCAGTCGGTGCGGCGAGGGCTGGCATCGAAACGATATTCACATCGTTTCGATGTAGATGGTAAACCGCTTGGCAACCGGTGGCGGCCTCGTCTGAGGAGCAGGTGATGACCAAGGCCGTCGTCGGAGCGGGCGACGTCGGAGCTCGGCCGACGCGGCGCGCTGGCCTTCATCCGACGCAGCAGCCTTGTCACCGGGCCTTTCGTCCTGTTGGCTTGCGGCGGAGTTTCGAGTGGCAGCTCAAAGGCGAGGCGTACGAGTGACAGTTCGGGGCGGCACGCGCGCGGATGCGCAGTACGGCTTGCTCACCAGCATCGCCGGCGAGGCGGGAGTGTCGCTCAGCACCGTGTCGAAGGTCGTGCACCGGCGTGCCGACGTCGGAGCGGCGACCCGGGCCCGGGTCGAGGACCTGCTGGCACGCCACGGGTATGTCCGCCCGGGAGAACCTGATCCCGCGGCGTCGCGCCAGATCATCGCGGTGTTCCGTGACCTGTCGGGGCCGTACACGCTGGAAGTCGTCCGTGGGATCGTGGACGCGGCGGACGAACTGGGCCTGGACGTGGTGACCGGGACGACGGGTCACCGTTCGATCTCCCAGTGGCTTGAGGAGTGCGTGGCACTGGACGCGGCGGGCCTGATCATCGTGATCTCCATGCTGGCCGAGGAAGACCAGCGCCGGATCGTCGAGCGGCGGCTTCCCGTGGTGCTGATCGACCCGCTGAGCGCACCGACCCACGACATTCCGAGCATCGGGGTGACGAACTGGAGCGGGGCCAGGGAAGCGGTGCAACACCTGCTGGGCCTCGGGCACACCCGGATCGGCATGGTCGCGGGCCGTTCGCACTCGCTGGCCGGGGCCGCGCGACTGCACGGCTACAGGGCCGCTCTGGAGGAGGCGGGTATCGCGTACGACCCGGCGATCGTGCGCTCGACCGACTTCGACTTCGAAGAAGGGCTGCTCGCCAGCCTGCAGATCCTGCGCTCCGCGCATCCACCGACCGCCGTCTTCGCGGCAAGTGACGCGCAGGCGCTCGGCGTCCTGGAAGCGGCCCGTCAGCACGGGTTCAGCGTTCCCGAGGACCTGGCGGTCATGTCCTTCGACGACACCCTCGTGGCGGCCATGGCCTGTCCGCCGCTGAGCGCGGTGCGCCAGCCGTTCGAGGAGCTGGGCGCCGAGGCCACCAGGGTGCTCGTACAACTCGCCGAGGGTCGACCGCCCGCGTCGTCCCGGATCGAGCTGGCGACGGAGCTCGTGCTGCGCACCTCGACGTCGGTGCGCAGCCGAGTCGATCCCCAGTGAGTGACCGCAGGGCGCACGCGTCGCACCGTTGCGGCTGTCCCGGGGGCGGGCGTCCCGACTCCGCCCGCCTCTGAAGCCTCAGGCCAGCGGGACGGTCACCGTGGTGGGGACGTGCGGCAGCAGGTGTACGGTCTGCCGCTGGTCCGAGCCGTCACGGCACACGAGGACGATGTCCCGCTCGACTGGCGATGTGAGCACCACCTTCGCGAGGCCCTCGGACACATCCCACGTCAGCTCGTCGACGCCGACCCCGGCGCGCGTGGCGAGGCCGCGCAGGCTGCCGGACCGCCACTCCGGGGGCCGAGCCGGCAGGAGTTCCACGATCCCGGGCCGGGAGTCGAGGAGCATCTCCACGACCACGGCCGGTAGACAGTGGGCGGCGTCCGCGTTGTAGATCTCCAGATCGGGGTTGTGCGAGGTCATCAGCGACCGGAAGACCATGTTCCGGCTGACGATCTTGAGGACGTTCTCCTTCGCCGTCCCGCTGTCCTTCAGGCGGGCGGCGACCAGGGCGCGGTGCAGGCTGCCGTGCGCGGAGAGGTTCTCGTCACCCCGTCGCAGCAGGGCTTCGCGGGCGGCGGCGGCCAGGTCCGGGGTGTCGTCCGGGGTGATGTCGTGCAGCGGCCACACCGGGTAGAGGTGGCTGATGTGCCGGTGCGCGTCGGCGGTCTCCAGCCCGGGCCACGCCCACTCGGCGAGCGCCCCCTGCCCGTCGACGCGGTACGGCGGCAGCCGCTCCGACAGCGCGCGCCAGCGGCCGACCGCGGCCTGCTCGATGCGGAGGCGGGTGCAGACCTCGGCGGCGGTGGCGAGCGCGTGCCGGGCCGAGGCCAGGTCCATGGTGGCGTTCACCCCGGACATGCCCAGACCGTCGCGGGGGCCGACCTCGGGGGAGTATGAGGGGACCAGGACGACGTGTCCGTCCTCGTCCTCGCGGGTGAGGAAGTCCTCGAAGAAGACGGCGGCCTCGACGAGCCAGGGGGCGAGGGTGCGGGCGAGGAAGTCGTCGTCGCCGGTCGCCTGCCAGTACTCGTACAGGGGGAACAGCAGCCAGTCCGCGCCCGCCAGCCACATGGTCCAGGGCCAGTCGTCGTTCAGGTGGAAGAGCAGCCCGTGTTCGCCGTCCGTCCGGCTGGGGGCCAGGATCCCGCGGGTGCCGTAGATCGTGCGGGCGTTGGTGCGCCAGTCGTCGATCTGCCCGTCGATCAAGGCGGCGTACGGCGCGATGAGTTCGGGCATGCCGGTGAGGACCGCCCCGGCCATCTGGAGGTTGATGTTGGCGTCGGTGGTGTAGTCGCCGGACCAGGCGGCGCCCCATTCGCCCAGCCACAGGCCGGTTAGCCGGGGCGGCAGTACCCCGCTGGAGCTGAGCAGCAGGTAGCGGCCGGAGTGGAACAGCGCCTCGATCAGCGCGCCGTCCAGCGTCTTGGTGTCGGCACGGGCGATCAGCTCGCCCACGGGGAGGCCGCGGTCGCTGTCGGGCACACCCAGGTCGAGTTCGGCGCGGCCGTAGAGCTCGCCGTGGACGGGCGCATGCCGGGAGAGCAACTCGTCGTATTCGGTGGGCAGTTCAGCCAGGACCGCGCGGAGGGCGTCGATGCGGGGGAGAGGCGCCGACCGGTCCATCAGGGTCAGCAGAACGACGCGCGTCGCTCCTTCGACACGGACTGTGTCCCCTTCCGCCGTGACCCGGCCGCCGGTGACGACGGCCCGGGTCACGCCGGTGAATCCCGCCGCGCCGGGACCGGGCGGATACTCGCCCACGACGGCGAGTGACGCCTCTCCGTCCCCCGTGACCTCGGCGGACGTCGTGAAAGTGACCTCGGCGGGACGGCCGGCCAGCTCTCCGGACAGCCGTATGGCCAGGTCGAGCCGCGGACCGGTCATCTCGACGACCGCGACGGCGTCGGTGCGCGACACGAACGCACGCCGTACCCACTCCCGTTCCCCGTCGGACCAGGTGACCCGCACCTCGCCCGTGGCGAAGTCGGTGACCCGGCGGTAGTCCTCGACCGGGCCGTCCCCGGCCGTCGTGTCCACATGAAGCATGTGCCCCGGATGGAAGGACTGTGTCCAGGCCATCCCCCTGCCGTCGGAGAACTCGCGCTGTGCCTGCTCCCGTTCCCCGGCGAGGGCCAGGTCGCGGACCCGTTCGAGACGGTCGGCGACGGCCGGCGGCCGCATCCCTAGGGACTCGTTGGGCAGCACGTAACGGTGGTGGTTGTGAACGATCCGCTCCCGGTGGGGATGCCCGAACACCATGATTCCGTACTCGCCGTTGCCGGAGAGGAAAGCGTCCTCCCAGCGGTCGGCGGGTTGTGTGTCGTAGATGCTGTGCACCGGCATTCCCGGCCTCCCGGAAGTAACGTGCCTGAGCGGCTCGAACAGGCTGCGAGGGAGCCTACAAGAGGCGGCCGATCGGGTTGCGAAAGACTTTCGCAGCCCTTGAGTTCCCGCGTTTCCGCAGGTGTGCGCGGCTTTCGGCACTCCTTCTCGGCCTGCCGTGATCGAACCGGCGTGTACGTTCACTCAGCACGCGATCAGAACAGGCCAACGGACGCGCAGGGGAGGTCCACACCGCAGTGACGGGCCCAACCAGTTCGCGCCGGAACGCCCAGTACGGGCTTCTCGCCTCGATAGCCGACGAGGTCGGCGTCTCGCCGGCGACCGTTTCCAAGGTCGTCCACAGGCGGCGTGACGTGTCCGAGGTGACACGCGCCCGCATCGAGGCGCTGCTCACCGAACGGGGCTTTGTCCGTACGTGGGAGACCGAAGCCCGTCGGCGACGGCAGATCCTCGCGGTGTTCCGGGACCTGGCGGGACCGTACACCCTGGAAGTGGTCCGCGGCATCGTGGAGTCGGCGGCCGAGATCGGTGTCCACACGACCGTCGGCACGACGGGTCGGCGCTCCATCGCACAGTGGCTGGAGGAGTGTCAGAAGCTGGACGCCCTCGGGGTCGTCATCGTCATCTCCACTCTCGTCGAGCGGGACGAGCGCCGGATCCTGGAGCAGCGGATTCCGGTGGTGCTCGTCGATCCCCTGAACGCGCCGTCCGGGGACATCCCCAGTGTCGGGGTGGCGAACTGGCACGGCGCGACGACCGCCGTCCAGCACCTGATCGACCTCGGGCACCGCCGCATCGGCATGCTGGCCGGCCGGTCGCACTCCCTGGCCGGGTCCGCGCGCCTGCACGGCTACCGGGCCGCCCTGACGGAGGCCGGGATCCCTTACGACGCCACGCTCGTGCGCTCGACGGACTTCGACTACGGCGAGGCACTGCGCGCCGCCCGCAGTGTGCTGGAGCGGGACGAGAGACCGACCGCTCTCTTCGCCGCCAGTGACGTCCAGGCGCTCGGCGCCCTGGAGGCCGCCCGGCAACTGGGCATCGCCTTACCGCGCCAACTGTCGGTGATGTCGTTCGACGACACCCTCGTGGCCGCCATGGCCTCGCCGCCGCTGAGTGCGGTGAGGCAGCCGTTCAGGGAACTGGGCCAGGAGGCCACGCGTGTCCTGCTGAACCTCGCCGAGGGCCGGCCTCCCGCCACGACGCGCAGGGAACTCGCGACCGAACTGGTCGTGCGCGTGTCCACGGCGCCGCCCGAAACCGGGAAATAGGGACGAAGCCGAGCCGGTTCCGCAAGCCCTCGGACTGCGAAAGTCTTTCGGAAGTGATTTCGCTCCGATATTGCCGCGGCCGAATTCCGCCGCTTAACGTGACCGACGCCAGCTCAACCGCAGGAGCAACGGAACCGCAACACTTGCGCAACAGCGCCTGACGGTCTTGGCCATCGACCCAGATCCCTCAGTGCGGGCAGGCCCGGGACGGCCTGCCGGGTGCAGTGCACCCGCGGAGGGATCCTGCCGACTCGAAAGGTGTTCAACGATGAACAGTGTGTCCCGGAGATGGTTCCTCACCGCTACGGCGGCGACCACGCTCAGCGTCACCGTGGCCGGCTGTGGTTCGTCCGGCAGCTCCACGTCCTCGCCCACGGGCAACGTCGACTTCTGGACGCTGCAGGACCCGACCAACTCGGTCCAGAAGGCCGCGGTGGACACGTTCAACTCCGCCGGCAAGGGCAAGGTCAGCATGACCGTGATCGCCACCGACGGGTACAAGGACAAGCTGCGGACCGCGATGGGCTCCGCCAAGATGCCCGGCGTGTTCTTCAGCTGGGGCGGCGGCAGCCTGAACGACTACGTCACGGCCGGCAAGCTGGTCACGCTGGACACGGCCCTGGAGTCGCACTTCCTGCCCTCCGCGCTGGCCGCGGGCAAGGTCGGCGGCAAGCTGGTCGGCATCCCCTGCCGGGGCACCCAGCCGGTGTTCCTCTTCTACAACAAGAAGCTCTTCGCCGACGCCGGCGTCCAGCCGCCGACGACCTACGCCGAGCTGCAGAACCTGGTCAAGGTCTTCAAGGGCAAGGGCATCACGCCCTTCGCGCTCGCCGGCAACGCCAGCTCCTCCTGGACCGAGCTGATGTGGGTCGAGTACCTCGTCGACCGCCTCGCGGGGCCGAAGCTGTTCGACAAGATTCAGGGCGGCGACTGGTCGCAGTGGAAGGACCCCGCCATCCTCAAGACCGCGCAGATGATCAAGGAGCTGGTGGACGGCGGCGCGTTCGGCAAGAAGTTCGGGTCGGTCAACTACGGCGCCGGCGGCACCTCCACGCTGCTCAACAAGGGCAAGGCGGCGATGGTGCTGATGGGCTCGTGGGAGTACGCGACCCAGTTGGCCGAGGCCCCCGACTTCGCGAAGAACGGCCTGGGATACGTGGCCTTCCCCTCTGTGGAGGGGGGTAAGGGTGATGCTGGCAACGTGGTTGGCAACCCCACGAACTACCTCTCGGTGACCACCTCCGCCGCCAAGCAGACCGCGACGGAGTTCCTGAAGACCACGTACAGCGACAGCTATGTGCAGGGCCTGGTCGAGAAGGGTGAGGTGCCGGTCACCTCCAACGCCGCGCAGTACCTCACCAAGGCGGCCGACCCGGCGTACGCCAAGTTCCAGTACGACCTGGTGCAGAAGGCACCCTCCTTCACCCAGTCCTGGGACCAGGCGCTCGGCCTCACCCTCGGCACGCCGCTGCTGACCGAGATCCAGAAACTGTTCAATGGGCAGAGCTCGCCGGAGCAGTTCGTCAGCGCGGTTCTGGCGATCAAGAAGTAGGAAGGCGCGTCCACGTGGTCTCCGCAACGACTTCACGGCCCCTGCGCAAGCAGCGGGTGCGTGACCGGGCCGCTCCTCCCACCCTGGAGCGGCCCGGCGTGGCCTGGGCGGTTCCCGGGCTGCTGTTTTTCCTCGTCTTCGCCGTCGCCCCGATGGTGGGCGTGCTCTACCTCTCCTTCACGCACTGGGACGGCCTGAACCCACCGCAGTTCACCGGCACGGCGAACTGGTCGCGGTTCTTCGGTGACAGCCAGGTCTGGCAGTCCACCACGGTCACGGGGCTCCTGCTGATCGGGAACATTGTGGTACAGGCGCCGGTCAGCATCCTGCTGGGTGTCTGGGCGGCCGGCCACCAGCGCAACCGGGCGATCCTGTCGGCGGTGTTCTTCCTGCCGCTGCTGCTGTCCACGGCGGCCACGGCCATCATGTGGCGCCAGCTCCTGGACCCGAACTTCGGCCTGCCTGCCAAGTTCGAATGGCTGTTCGGAAGTAATCCGATGGGCACCCAACAGGGCGCGATCGCCTGCCTGGTCCTCGTGACCACCTGGCAGTTCGTCCCCTTCCACAGCCTGCTCTACCAGGGCGCCGCCCGGTCCATTCCGCACACGCTCTACCAGGCGGCCTCGATCGACGGCGCGGGGCGGGTTAGGCAGTTCGTCCACATCACACTGCCGCAACTGCGCAACACGATGATCACCTCGACCATCTTCATGGTCGTCGGCGGCCTCACGGCCTTCGACATCGTCCTGCTGCTGACCAACGGCGGCCCCGGCACCGACACGGCGATCCTGCCGTTCTCCATGTACCAGACGGCCTTCCGGACATACGACTACGGCTACGCGAGCGCCATCGCCAGCTTCCTGCTGGTGCTCGCCACCGCCGCCTCCGTCATCCTCACGAAGCTCAGCGGGTACGACAAGATGACGAGCACGATGGAGGGGCTGTGAGGACGCGCCCGAACTACCTCGCCGGCGCCGCCGCCCTCGTCTGGCTGGTGATCATCGGCGTCCCCCTGTACGCGCTGGTGAACACGGCGGTGCAGCCGCAGACGAAGTACACCGACAAGGGTCCCGTCTCGATCCCCGACACCGTGACCCTGGACAACTTCCGAACGGTCGTGGACAGCGGCTTCCTGCAGTACATCTGGAACACCGTCGTCGTCGCGGTGGCCACGGTCGCCATCGTGCTGGCGCTCGCGGTCCCGATCAGCTACGCCGTGGTGCGTGGGCGGGGCTGGCTGACCAAGGGTGTGTTCCGCCTGTTCCTCCTGGGCCTGGCGATCCCCTCCCAGGCGGTGATCATCCCGCTGTTCCTGATCATCAACAACCTCGGCCTCTACGACACCCTGTGGGGCATCATCCTGCCCACCGCGGCGTTCGCGCTGCCGGTGAGCGTGCTGGTCCTCAGCGGCGGGATGCGGGACATCTCCAACGAGCTGTACGAGGCGATGGCACTGGACGGCGCGAGCCCGGCCCGGACTCTGCTGACGCTGGTCGTCCCGATGTCGAAGTCGGCCATCGCGACCACGTGCGTCTTCACGGCCCTCCAGGCGTGGAACGGCTTCCTGTTCCCGCTGATCATGACCCAGTCGAACGACAAGAAGCTGGTGACGTTGGGCCTGTACAACTTCGTCTCCCAGTACGCGGCGAACGTGCCGGCCCTGCTGGCCGCGGTGCTGATGTCCGCCGTCCCCATCCTCGTCGTCTACCTCTTCGCCCGCCGCGCCCTCGTCGCGGGTCTGATGGGAGCCGGCGGCAAGTAACGGTGCCGAGTCCCGCTCCGGCGAATCCAGCGGGACGCCACCCCATTCGGGGCCCGGACGCCGAAAGGCGCCGACTCCCCCCGTGCGACGCAGTTCGGCGTGTCTGCCTCCCCATGACCGCCGGACCGGCGTCCGGGCCCACTCCCTTCCCGGTCGGCGGTGCCTCCTCGCCCCCTTGGACCATTCGCGCGCTCTCGCGCACCCCCCCCCGCAACAGAATGGATAAGACCTTGACGATCAGCGACGAGCGCCCGACGAACGGGCTGTGGAACGATCCCGCCCTGCCGGCGTCCGTTCGCGCGCGGGCCCTCCTCGACACCATGACCAGGGCCGAGAAGGTCGCTCAGCTCGGCAGCACCTGGCCCGGCCACGACGAGTCCGGCGACGTGGCCCCGATGCAGGACACCTTCCGCGGCGCCGAGAGCTTCGAAGAAGCGATCGTCGACGGTCTCGGGCATCTGACCCGGGTGTTCGGTACGGCGCCGATCGACCCGGAGGCGGGCCGTAAGCGCCTCGCAGAGTTCCAGGAGCGGGTGACGGCGGCGAACCGCTTCGGTATCCCGGCCATCGCCCACGAGGAGTGCCTCACCGGGTTCACTGCCTGGCAGGCCACGGTCTACCCCACACCGCTCGCCTGGGCGGCCACCTTCAACCCCACCCTCGTGCACCGTATGGCCGCGGCCATCGGTTCGGACATGGCGGCCGTCGGCATCCACCAGGGACTGTCACCCGTCGTGGACGTCGTACGCGACTACCGCTGGGGCCGGGTCGAGGAGACCCTCGGCGAGGACCCCTACCTCGTGTCCGAACTCGGCCTGTCCTACGTACAGGGACTGCAGTCGGCCGGAGTCGTCGCCACGCTGAAGCACTTCGCCGGCTACTCCGCATCGAGGGCCGCCCGCAACCACGCCCCCGCCGCCGTCGGTCCCCGCGAACTCGCCGACCTGATCCTCGTGCCGTTCGAGAAGGCCGTGGTCAAGGGCCGGGTCGGCTCGGTCATGAACGCCTACAACGACATAGACGGCGTGCCCTGCGGCGCCAGCGAGGAACTCCTGACCCGGCTGTTGCGCGAGAGCTGGGGATTCGAGGGCACGGTGGTGTCCGACTACTGGGCGATCGCGTTCCTCGCCTCCCTGCACCACGTGGCGGCCGACATCCCGGGCGCGGCACGTGCCGCGCTCCGGGCCGGAATCGACGTCGAACTGCCCCACACCACCGCATACGGGGAGCCGCTCCTGGACGACGGCATGCCGGCGGATCTCGTCGACCGCGCCGTACTGCGGGTCCTGACCCAGAAGGCCGAACTCGGCCTGCTCGATCCCGACTGGAAGCCCGGACAGTACACCGCTCCCGCGGACTTCGACTCGTCCCGAAACCGCTCCATCGCCCGCGAATTGGCCGAGGAGTCCGTCGTCCTGCTCGACAACCCCTCGAACCTCCTGCCGCTCGCTGGCGCGCGCTCCCTCGCCGTCATCGGTCCCGCGGCCGACGACGTCCGATGCCTGTTCGGCTGCTACTCGTTCCCCAACCACGTACTGCCCCACCACCCCGACACCCCCCTGGGCGTCGAGGCGCCCACGGTGCTCGACGCCTTCCGGCGCGAGTTCCCCGACGCCGAAGTCCGCCACGAGACCGGTTGCCAGGTCATCGGGGAAGACCGCAGCGGCATCGCCGCCGCGGTGGCTGCCGCCGCCGCGGCCGACGTGACGGTCCTCGTCGTCGGTGACCGCTCCGGGATGTTCGGACACGGTTCCTCCGGTGAGGGCTGCGACGTCAGCGTGCTGACACTGCCCGGAGTCCAGGACGAACTGGTGGAGGCCGTCCTCGACGCCGCGAACCAAGTCGTCCTCGTCGTCCTTTCGGGCCGTCCGTACGCCATCGGCCGGCACGCCCGGCGGGCGGGCGCCGCCGTCCAGGCGTTCTTCCCCGGCGAGGAGGGGGCCGCGGCGATCGCCGGTGGCCTGTCGGGTCGGATCAACCCCTCCGGGCGCCTTCCGGTCCAGATCCCGGGCGACGAGGCGGGCCAGCCGGGCACCTACCTGGCGCCTCCGCTCGCCCTCAAGAGCGACGGCGTGAGCAACATCGACCCCACACCCGCGTTCCCGTTCGGGCACGGTCTGTCGTACACGACCTTTGAGATCGAGAGCGCGTCCGTCGACGAAGCCGTCGTGTCCGTCGACGCGACGATCACATTGCGGGCCAGAGTCTCCAACACCGGTGAGCGCGCGGGCACTTGCGTCCCCCAGCTCTACCTCACCGACCCGGTCGCCTCGGTCACCCGCCCGGTCCGCCAGCTCATCGCCTTCACCCGCGTCGACCTCGCCGCCGGTGAGACCCGGGTCGTCGAGTTCGAGGTCCACACGGACCTGGCCGCCTTCACCGGGAGAGACCTTCGCCGACGCGTCGAACCCGGCGACCTCACCCTCACCGTCGCCCGGTCGGCGGGCGACCGCGGCGTCCCGGTCCAGGTGACCCTGCAAGGCGACGAGCGCATCGTCGACAGCACCCGCACCATGACCACACCCGTCAGCGTGCTCCCGGGCTGACCGCCGCGGCCGAGGTCGAAGGGAAGCCGGATCCAGACGCCGCGCAGGACCTCGCCGGCGAACGCGTCGACGGGGCCGGTGACTTCGACCTCGCCGCCAGGTCCGCGCAGGATCCGGATCGGCTGGGTGCAGGTGTCACCGTGCCGGTCACCCGCCGGGCAGGTGACCGGCGGGTGCGTACGCGGGTGGATTCGGCCGTACAGACGGTGCAGAGGCGGTGGGAGTCGGGCCGCTCCGGGGTGAGGATCGGGCGGCTGCCCGGGCGAGACGGCTGCGCCGTTCGTACATCCTCTGGTCCCGGAGCGGGCGGGGCGGAGTAGACGGGCTCAAGGGCGGCGTCGGCGTGGATGCGGTAGCTGAGACTGCGCAGGTCGTGGACGGCTTGGCGGGTGCGGCACTGTCCGTCGCGTTCTGGCTCGGTGAGCCGGTACCGGCCCGAGGCACCGGGCAGCGGCTCGAACTGCTCGCGGGTGAGGAACCAGTCGGCCAGGCAGGAGGGAATCTGCGGGCCGCCTTCGGCGACGTAGCCGTGTTCCAGATGAGCAGTGAAGCGTAAGCGGTCGGACAGAGAGAGGGCCTTTCTGCTGGTCAGCGGTGCACGGACGGAGAGGGCGGTGACAGGACGGGCCGCGCGGCGGGAGCCGGGGCCACGTCACCCGCCGCGGTGGGACCGCCGGGTCGGCGGTGCGGGCTGTCGGGATCACGCAGGGCCAGGTGGCCCGGCTAGCCGACGTCAGCTACTACTGCTACGGCGGTCTGGAGGCTGGGCGCCCCGGCAACTACAGTGACGCGTTTCTTCACGCTGTGCGGTGGGTCCTCGATCTGCGCGACGAGGAATGGGAGATCGTGTACCGCGTCACCCGCGGCCATGCCCCCGCTGCGGCCCCCGCCCCTGTGAGTCAACTCGGCCCGCTGCTCCCCGACGCGTTCCGTGTCTTCGTCGAGGAGAGCCGTACCTGGGCGGTCTACCTCAATGATTGCCGTTGGGATGTCCTGGCCTGCAACGCCAAAACCGCGGAGTACTTCCCGTGGATGCGGCACGGCTTCAATGTCATGGAACGGGCTCTCACCTGGCTTGAGGCGTGCACGTAACTCGTTGATTGGTAAGAGGAGTGGGCCACGCGCATGGTGGCCCAGCTGCGCGTGCACGCCGCACAAGTGGCGCACCGACGAACCAATGCGGTGCAGCAGCAGATCGAGCCCGGCCAGGGTGGAGTCCACGCCGAACCGGCGGCGCACGGTCTCGGTGGTCCTCGCCAGCGTCCAGCAGTGGTCGCTCCAACCGCATGCGGCCGGGCCGGCTTCCAACACGTCTTCCAGAGCACGCAGTTGACCAGCGTTGAACCTGCAGCGTGTGCCGCCAGTGCCCTTGGATACCAGGGCCTGCCGGCCGCCCGAAGCCAGGGCCCGGCGCCAGTGGTTCGCCGACATCTGGGTCACCCTGAACCGCCGGGCCACCTCCCGATCACTGGTCCCACCTCGATCAAGTCAGCTGCCCCGAGCCGGACTTGCTCACGCCGAGCCCACTCCTCGGCCGTCAGACCATCGCCATCGGGATACCTCATCCCTCCGGCACAGTGCGGCCCGCACCAACCGACACGACCTGACGTAGCCCGCACCGTTAAAGATCTCCAGCCTGAATTCCACAAATTGTCAAATTGCGAAAACCTTTCGCGATCGACACATTCCGACTGTTGCCGCGGCTAAATATCGATGTTTAGCCTGGAGTTGGCTGGCTTGGCCACGGCTGCGATGACGTGGGCGGTTCGCAAGTCCCCCGGCAAGTCGAGCCATCACCCTCTCCCACAGCAATGCCCAGCAGGCCCGAAGGGCCTGCTGGGTGAAGTGCGTCCCTATGCGGGTGCTGCCGAATCGGAAGGTGTTCAATGAACAGAGGCTCCCGAAGATGGTTCCTCACCGCCGCTGCTGCCGCGACTGGTGGCCTCTCCGTGGCTGGTTGCGGTTCGTTCGCCAGCGATGCGTCTAACGGAATTGGATCTACGGATTTCTGGACGCTACAGGATCCTACGAACGCGGTCCAGCAGGCGGCAGTGGATGCGTTCAACTCTGCAGGCCATGGAAAGATATCGATGTCCGTGATCGCCGCAAGCAAGTACAAGGAAAAGTTGCGGAGAGCCATGGGATCTTCCAAGATGCCGGGATTGTTTTTCAGTTGGGGTGGCGGCGACCTTGCCTATTATGATAAGGCTGGAAGGCTGGAAGGGCTTGATAATTTCTTGGAAGTCTACTTCCTGTCTTCTGCGCTCGAAGCTGGAAAGGTCGGCGACAAACTTATTGGACTTCCTTGCCGCGGTGCTCAGCCAGTTTTCCTCTTCTACAACAAGAAGGTCTTCGCTGATGCGGCTGTGGAGCCGCCGAAGACCTACGCCAATCTAACGGACTTGGTGACGGTATTCAAGGGAAAGGGGGTAACGCCTATTGCGCTCGCGGGTAATTCCAGCTCCTTGTGGACCGAGCTGATGTGGGTGGAGTACCTCGTTGAACGCCTGGCGAGGCCCTGGTTCTTCCAAGATATCCAGGACGGCCAGTGGTCGCTGTGGAGCGACCCCGCGGTTCTCAAAGCTGCGCAGATGATTCGGGACTTGGTGGACAGCGGAGCGTTCGGAAAAAATTTCAACTCGATCAATTACGGCGCTGGCGGCACCTCCACCATGCTGTCGAAGGGTGAGGCGGCGATGGTCCTCATGGGTTCGTGGGAATATGCTGTCCAGCAAGGCCAGGATCCGGACTTCACCAAGAATGATCTCGGTTATGTTCCCTTCCCCGCGGTCGAGGGTGGAAAGGGGGACCCGAACAATATCGTGGGAAACCCCACCAATTACATCTCCGTGACCAAAGGTGCACCGGAGGAAACCGTCGCAGCGTTCCTCAAGACTACCTACAGCGACAGCTACGTCGAGGGACTGATAAAGAAAGGCGAGGTGCCAGTCACGACCAATGCTGAGAAACTGTTGGTCAAATCTCCTGACCCGGTGTACGCGAAATTCCAGTATGATCTTGTTCAGAATGCAACGACCTTCACGCAGTCCTGGGATCAAGCGCTCGACCTCAGGTTGGGGACCCCGATTCTTGCCGAAGTTCAGAAGTTGTTCAGCGGGCAGAGCGCACCCAAGCAGTTTGTCCGTGCAGTTCTAAATCTGAAGAAATAGGCATACGTTTCCTCTCGGTATTACCGTCGGGCTTCTGTATTTTTCATAGTTACTGTAGATGAGCCGTCCGTTCCTGACGCACAACCGGTCATGAGGTACTCAACGCGTGCATATCAGGGAGACCGCGCGACGACGCCACGACACGCACGCCCCGGCCAGCCCCGCCCCCTCTCAGCGGGGAGGGGCCGCATGCCCATGCCCCTTGACAAGAACCTGCTACCTATCAGGAATCAGGGACGGGAGCTGAGCTTTCTCCCGACGTAGGCGGGGGAGAGGAAGTGGGCCCCCGACCTTCCGCGCAGTCCGCCGGGGCTCCCGAAATCAGCAGCGCCGACAACAAGGAGGGACACCACCCGCACCGTCGGCACCTACATGTCGACCGATCACATCTTCGGACGGGACGAATCGCGCAAGCAGCGTCGCATGTCCGGAATTGGACCGGCCTCTCAACTACACCGGTTCCCTTCAACGCGTGTTTGAGTGAGGTAATCGGCGTATTCGCTGATGCGTTGAAGGAAGCGGAATCTGGCTCCTCTGCGGTTGCAGGGGGTCTGCAACTGTCCGATGGCGGATACCAAGGGCTTGGTGCTTTGCTGCGCATCGCGGAGTGCTTGCACCGATGGGCTGTGCAGGTGGTCGCCCTGCGTCACGCGAGCCCACACGAGCGCAGTTACCGCAGCCCGCGTCGAAGAAGACTCCACGTCGGTAAGGCGGACCAGGCCTACCGTGAGTGCAGCAAGGTCCTCGACAGGGATCTGCCATGTACTCAGCGTTCGACGACGAGCAGCGAAATCCACGTGCAGTGCGGCAGCATCTAATTCCTGAGCGACTGCCTCGACCGCCGTGTCGAGCAGCGGCCAGAGGCCACCGGGCAACAGGATTCGCTTGAGTACGGTCAGACTACGTTGGGCGGTGGTCCAAGGTATTCCCAGGACCTCGGCGCATTGAGGCCAGGGTCCGCCGCCAGCCATTTCGACGAGGTTGAGGGAAGCTACTCGACGTAGGTGGCGTGGTTTCCAAACGTCTATGGGGTCCCAGAGGGACGTCAAATCGCCGAAATGCGCTTTGATCCAGGCTTCCGGCAGGAGAGCGGGGACATGCTCGATTCCGAATTGGCACTGGCGTGAGGGCACGTGCTGTCTGGCGTGGTGATGGCCGCCAGCACGGTTGAAGCCAAGAGATCGTTGGGCCAGGGCTCGTGACAGGTCTGGGGAGATGTCCATACGTCGGAAGGCTGCGCTGATGTTTGCATGGTTGCGCGAGAACGCGGCGTTGGCGAGCGGCTGGATCCGCTCGCGAAGAGCCGGACTGTGCTGGCCCTGGTCGGCGAGCAGGGTGTCAGCGGCCAGCAGCAGTGCTCCGCTCTCAGCCGGTTCGTGGGGAGCTGCCCATGCATTGCGGACGCGCCTGCCCGGGCTGCGGTCTTCGCGGAGGGCGTTCCAGGTGGCAACGTGGCGGGCAATTAGATCTGCGGTGGTGCTCGAAGGGGCGAAGCGTGCACTGTCGGGCCAGCTGAGCCGGATGAGTTGAGCGGCGGCGATCAAGTCGGAAAGGAATTGCTGCTGTGGGGTTGAGTAGTTGTTGCTGGTCGGGTGCGAGTGTTTGGTGGGCGTGAGGTGCCGGTCGATGCGTCGTTGCAGAGCGAGCATCATGACAAGGTCACTGTCCGGTTGCTCGGCTGCACAGGCCGTCTGGTCGAGTCGCGCTGCACACAGCGGTGTCCGGACGTTGGTACCGACCGGGCCGGATACGAGGAGATGGCGGCACTGAGCCGGGTGCAGGCCACCGATCGTGCGCTGTGTGGTAAGCCCTTGGCGCTCGGTGTTCGAGGGCTCGTTCGGATGACCTCCGCACTGTGGACATCTGTGCTCCAAGAGGCGGCTGTGGGCGGTGCACGCGAAGGAGACCGGGATATGCCAGCGCAGTCTCCACGGGCCGCCATACGCGTTCTGGATGATGCTCCCGTCCCCAGCAAGGCAGTTGGGGCAGTACCGGCTGGACAGGTTGAAAGCCCAGGTGCGTCGGGCAGAGGCCATGTTGCGGCTGCCGCCCAGACGCATGGTGGCCAGCGGCGGATAGGAGACGGCCATGGCTGACAGAGTGAGCGCGTCGGCTTCGCCCTTGCTCAGAGACGCAGCTGCCTCGAGAGCCGCGCTGGCTTCCGCAGGCAAGGCGATCAAGTACTCGGCGGGCAGTCGGTGTTGGTGACGGCTCAGCCCGCACAGGGAGGCGATCCTGGCGGGCGAGCGATTCAGCCGGTAGGCCAAGCGCAGGATCAGGCCTGACAGGGACTCTTCCGGCAGGGGGAGAGACTCCGTGCCAGTGGACGTGCTGTCAATGGGCCGGATCTTGGTGTCGCGCGGCTGTCTGAATGGCCCAGGTCGGCAATTCAATTCGCATGTCAGCTCCTTCGCCGCAGATTATGGCGAGCCGGGCAGCCGTAGGCCGCGATCCGACGACTCAGAGTCACGTAGGACGGACTGCGTTGATTCCTGTTCGCGAAGGGCCCTGCCTCTTCGGCCAGTCGGTAGGGAAAGTGCGAAGTGGAGTGGCGATGCGTCACCTTTGGGCTGCGAAGGTAGTGGCCGAACGAGTCCCCTCGCATCATTCGCAAAGCCGGAAGGATTCTCACGTAACGGCGCAGACCGAAGTCCTGAACCTGGGAGGCGGGAAGACGTGTCATGTGGGCGAACTTGGTGGCGGTCTCCGCAGGCAGTTTGAGCAGGAGATCGGCGCAGTCGGTAGGCCAGGCGGAGGAGGAGTCCGAGCAAGGACTCCTCGTGCAGTGGTTCCAGGTTCAGGGCCAATACACGGTGCTGCACGCAGGTCACCCCGCAGAGCCGGCGGCAGCCGGACCGTCGTCGTCGAATACAGTGTTGCGGCCGGTGGGCTTCTTCTTCGGTGTGGGGTTGTGGGGCGGGATGTTGGGCTGTTCGCCGGATTCGGCGTCGAGGTCGGGCATGTCGTCGGGGGTGACGGCGAACTGGTTGAGCAGGTCTTTGGTCAAGCGTTCACTCTTGTCCTCCATGGCGCGGCGGCAGCCGTGCTGGATGAGCTTTTCCAGAATGCCGACCACGCCCATGGTGCGGGAGAACAGGTACTCGGGCATGTCGCCGCCGGTGAGCATGCCGTCGGTGTTGTTCAACAGCCGCAACTCGCCTTCCAGACGTTGGAGATGAACCATCCAGGCTTGCATCTCCGCAGGTGTGGAGTACCTGAACGGATCGAGGTCGACGATCTGGAAGCGGCGTTCGTGCTGGCTGGCGGCGTGGTCGTTCGGGCTGCGGCCACGGTCCTTGACCCGTGTGTAGATCCACTCCCGGGTCTTGGGGTCGCGGCGGCCTTCGCGCAGCAGGCCCGAGGTAGGGATGCCGACGCCGACGAGGATGAGCGTGACCGGCATGCTCATCATTTCGCGGATGAGGTCGAGGACGTCCTGGTCGGCTTCCCGGTGGAGTTTGAGGCGGGTGATGTCGTCGATCACGAGTGCCTTCGTGGCGTGCTCGACGACTGCGGTCTTGACGGTGCGAACGAGGTCTTCCAAGCGCATGCCCTTGTAGTCCTCGCCGTAGAAGTCGAGGATCCGCTGGCAGGTGGAGATGGGGGTGGCCTTGACCGGGCAGCGTACGTACGCGACGGGGGCGACCAGGTCGCGGGTGCCGGGCATGGCGTCGGGGTTCGCGTAGTTGTTGAGGGCCAGCCACTCCATCTGGAAGTAGGCCAGGGCCTCGCAGATCGTCTCGGTCTTGCCCTGGGCGCCGTCGCCGTTGACCATGATGCCGCCGCGGGTACCGGCCTTGTGACTGAAGGCGCCGTCCTCGACGCGAGCCAGCACCGCGTGGGCGACATTCTCGCTCATCGGGGTGGCCTGGATCGGCAGGGAACTGTGCGTCGCGAGACGATGTAGGTCGTGGATGCGCTTCTGGCGCTTCGTCAGGCGGTCGTACTCCTGGGCTGTGAGGATCGGCGCGGGGACGAAGGCGCTGCGGGTATCGCACCAACGGTTCCAGCCTTCGAAGGTGGTGCGGTCCACCGCCGGGCCGGGGAGGAACGACAGCGGGTTCTGCTTCGAGGTCACTGGCTGGCCTCTTCCTCGGCCTCGCTGGCCGTGATGGTGGCGTCGTCATCGTCGAAGTCGTCGTCCGGCAGCGTCAACAGGCTTGAAGCGCGCAGCCGTTCGGACAGATCGGGGGGCGGGGACAGATGGTCAGGCACCGCGGTTTCACGGCGGCGCCGGCGTTCGCTGTTCACCGCGTCGTGTACCTGCTGAGGGCGGTCCTTCGGACGTAGAGGTACGACCTTGCCGTCGGGGGAACCCGTCCGCGCTGCGGGAACAGAGGTGAGTGGGGTCGCCCGCTCCTTCTTGACCGCGTTTTTGGGCCGGTCGACGGCCGCCGCGGCCGCCTGGGCGACCTCGCGGGCGTGCTCGGTACGCTGCCGCTTGGAGAGCTGGGTCGGCCACTTCTCGACCGGGATGTTGCCGCCGATCAACTCCAGGAGCGCCGGGAGGAGTTCGGTGTCCGCCTTCGGGGCGAGACCCTTCTTGCGTAGTTCGCGCATGGCTTCACGGACGCGGGCGTCACTGAAGGCGGGCACCTCGCCCTCCTCGGGCAGGCCGGTCCAGCGCAGTGTGTGCCAGTCGTGCGTATTCGGGTCTTGGAAGAAGACGAAACACGGATCGCGTGGGTCGCGGTGGATGACGTACTTGTTCTTGTCTGTTCCGCCGCGGTGGGAGAGCGCGCCGCGGTAACGCTCCAAGGCCTCGCCGTCGTACCAGAGGTTCTTGATCTTCACGCCGCGCTTGCCGTGGATCATGACCTTGTGCCGAGGCAAGAGCTGGTAGTAGAGCTCGGCGGGCGGAATCCGCAGCGCGAAACCGCCCTGAGACATCGCCGCCGCGAACAGACTGTTGGGGCTGTGGTCGCCACGCGGGTCCCAACTCGGGGCGTAGGAGCCGAAGCGCCGGTTCTGCCATGTCTCGACAACCCAGGTGGCGATGAGGTGTTCCATCTCTGTCACGGTCAGACAGGCGTCGGCCTCCGGGTCCACGCCCCGGTCGGCGACGTCCGTGCCCTGGTAACCGAGCAGGAGGGCAAACAGCAGTGACCTGATGGCGCCGAACGTCCGCTCCACGGAGTGTTTGTCGGTAGGGCGCAGTACGCGACTGGGTTTGATGTTCGCCTTGATGACCCGCTGCACCTCGACCAGGTGGTGGTTGCGGTAGACGGAGCCGTGATCGGTGGTGACGGTCTCAGGAGGGAAGAACGGCAGTCCGGCGACCTCGTAGCCGGCGAACTCCGCGACCACGGTGTTGGGGACGCCGGGGTAGGCCCACTCCACGTCCTTGCCCCAGTCCGGGCGCATAGGCAGCGGCATCATCATGTCCCGCAGCACCATCGCCACATCGATCGACTTGTCGGAGACGAGGCTGAGCCGGAACGCGACGATCGAGCGGGTGTAGACGTCCACGGCTAGCGTCAGATACACGGACACCGGGTCGCCGAACACGTTGTCCAGCACCTTCACCGGCAACACCGTGCTGTCCAGCGCCACCACCTGGCCGGGCCGGTGCACCACGATGTGCCGGCCGGTCGCATACTGCTTCGCCTTCGCCGCCGAGCGGGCGTAGCGCTGCCGCGCCCCGTTGGAGCCGAACCACTCCTTCCAGATGGCTCGCAGGGTGTCGTAGTTGGGGATCTTCACGCTTGCTGTATCAGCGGGTTCAGCGGCGGTAGCTTCACCGTCAGTGGGTCCGGCGTCCGCGGAGCCGAATACCTCGCGCACGTACTGGTGGATGAGACGCTCTTTGTCCCGCATGGTCAGCTTCGAGCGGCGGTCCGTTGCCTCGGCGTACACCGCGAACAGAGCCTCGCGTAGTTCGGGGGAGATCGTGTGCCCGGTCGCTTCCCGCAGCCACCGATCGTCCGCGACCCCGATCGGACCGTACTTTGCCCGCGCGGTGTCCCAGCGGACCAGCGTGCGCACACTCGCCCGGTGTAGCCCGTTCGCCTTGGCCTGTGCGGGGGCTTCGGCTTCAGCTTTCCGCAGCTCCCTCGCTTTCGCATGGCGGCGCTGGGTCAGCGTCGTGGTGTCAGGGTTGTACTGCGGACGCGGTTCATGCGGGAGTGCGTCGAGCGCATCGCCGCTCCGATACCCAGTCTCGGCCTCCCGCAGGTGCTCCATGCGAAGCATGACGATCTCGCGTTGATGTTCCTCCAGGTCATCCATCGCCTTGGGCTGCCGGCCCCGGTCCGCGGCCGGCAGGTCAGTGCGGGTCCGCGTGGAGGGACGGCAGTCCGGGCGATGCATCAGCTCGCTCAGCGAGGTCTTCCACATCTCGCCGTCCTCGTCGGCGAGCGTGACCCGGCCGAGATGGGGCAGACAGGAGCGGATCCGCCACGCGCAGCCGCCGATGATCAGCTCGGATCCCGGCGCCAGGTTCCACATGGGATCTACTACCGTGCTCACCGTGGCAGTTCCCGGTGATGCTGCCGGGGAGCCAGCCGAACCAGCCTCGCGTCCCCGAACGGTCCGGAGAGATCCACGCCGAGGTGGCGATACCAGAGCAGGTGGATTGCATGCGCCCGGCCGATTGCCGGGAATCGGCAGCGTTCCACCAACTCGCCGAACGGCAATGGGCCTTGTGCCGCTGCTTCCCGTAATTGTCCCTGAGTCGCCAGCACATCCGGCAGCGGGCGCCGCTCCGCGGAGAGCGCATCGACGTTCGTCCACACGTGTCGACGCCACCCCGCCACGACGCCGTACTGCCAGCCTGCTGACAGAGCGACCTCCGCTGTTGCGGCGAACTTCAGCGCGTCCTCCGGATCAATCCGGTCTGCTGGACGTACGTCGATCAGTAAGAGCCCGGACTCCGTCACCAGCAGGAAGTCCGGCGTGTGCTGGATTGACTTCGCGCCGGCGAAGAATCGCAGCCGGAACGGCTGGCACAGTGCCTCCACCAGACCAACGGCGAAATCAGTGACCAGGAGCAGGCGTTCCTCCTCGTGGCTCTCGAAGCCGTGGTGCCGGTCCGTCGCCATCAGGTACTCAAGCCCAGGGCGGTGGAACTGGTCCGTGCGCCAGGTGAAGCGGCGCACCGGAACACTCCGCCGAAGATCCACCTTGTCCAGGTCGCGCACCGGGCTGGTGATCGGAGTCTGGCCGAACTTCCACGTCGTGGTCCAACGCGCGGGCCACTTCTCGTCGAGATCCAAGATATGCGCATAGTTCGTGACCCCGGTGTACAGCAGCGCAAGCTCTTGAAGCTGGCATGCATCAGACCATGCGGCTTCGGCGGAGGTCACAGCCTCAGGGAGCCAACTTCGCCCGGCACCAGTTGAGTTCATCGGTGGTCCCCCGACCGCTCGTGCCACAAGGCCTGTTCACAAGAAGGCAATAACGGTACGTATGCAGCGCACCGAAGTCGGCCGTTCTTGCAGGATTCACACGTATGAGTGAATGGTGTGGGCTGGACGGGGGTGGGTTTGAGGAGGCTGCTTAAATGTCCAGAGATGAGCCCTGTCGCGTGCGATTTCCGGTTCCGGTTTCGCAATTGCAGGTCCAGGAAGCCGTAGAAAGGTTCGTACGACGCCACTACGACTGGCGCGCAGCCTCGCACCCTTGCCCGAGGAGTCCCTCGCGGGATTCGTGCTGCGCTTGTCGCACAGATTGCATCGCTCTCCCGGCCGCACAGCTGAACTTTGCGGGCTCCTCACATACAGCCAAGACCGGCTGCCCGTTGCCCTGCTGCAGTACCTGACCCCAGAGCGAGCCAGTTACCTGGCCGCCGCAGCGTGCCTGACGCCCAGTGAAGTACATGCGCTCACCCTGGAAAGCCTAGTCGGTGCCTATCCGCCGCTGACGAAGGTGCGCACTATCCGCGAGCGCACGCAAACTATGGCCAGCGCTCACTGGGCCCTGGACTTCTCTACCCGCTTCTGCCCGGACTGCCTTGCAGGCGACGGCAGCGAAATCCAAAACATCCACGGTGGGGCCTGGAAACTCACCTGGCACCTACCGATTGTCTTCGCCTGCCCCCGCCACCAGCGCATCCTGCACTACCGCTGCCCTCGCTGTTGCCAGCCGCTCAACAGCCACACGCGCACCCGCATCAACCTCGTCAAGTTCGCCTCGCGGCCCGTCGAGCACCCGCTGCAATGCCGCAACCCAGTCCCGTCCACCGGCGGCACCGGCCCAGCCGTTCTGTGCGCGAGTCGCCTCGACCACGCACATGCCCATGGACCCAATGGAACTGATCTCGAATTCCTCGTAGCCTTCCAACGGCACATCCTGGCCCGCCTTGCTTCAGGCGTCGAGTCGATCGACCGGTACTATTTCAACGACCTGATTATGGCCGTCCATTTGGTCAAACTGAGCTGGCCGCTCGGCGCTCACGTGCTCCCCAGCACCACCCTGACTGACCTTGTTGCCGCTCATGTTGCCGGAGCATCCCGCCTCCTCCAAGCCTCCGACCACGGCAGTCGTCGCACAGGTTTCCGAGACCCGCCCGCTGACCCCGCTCAGTGTGGCGCGCTGCTCCTGGCTGCCGATGCTCTCCTCAGTCCAACCGACCCAGCCGAACTACGCGAGCACTTCCAGCCTTTGGTCGGAGAGATGAACGCCCGCGCCCCTGCCTACGGCGCGCAGATTTCCCGCTCTTTGGACATCTCTCCACGCTTGGCCCGTGCCATGGCAGTGCGTAGATACGGCAGTCAAGGCCACCGAAATCTCAATACCAACACCCGCCGCTACACCCTGGACCATGTTCCTTCCTGCCTTCCTCTGGATTGGTACCGCACCTATTTCGGCAGCTTCCACGAGCAGCTACCACCCAACGTCCGACGGGCAGGGTGGGATCGTGTCCTGCGGCAGGCCGCCTCGCTGCGCTTGGCCCAACTCGTCACGGGCGCCCCCTGGACCACATGCGCTCCAGAACTCAACTCAACAAGGAGCATGGCGGCGAAGATCTTGACCCGGCTCGGCCACGAACTGCAGACACCAGGGCATTGGCCTGACTTCGAAGCCAGGGTCGACGAGATCGCTGACCACTTAGAAGCCGACCCGAACCGCATTAACTATGGCTGGCGCCGCCGCACGCTTGCCCCTTGGACCATGCCGGAAGCGCACTGGCAAGCGCTCACTGCTGGCATTCCCCGGCTGCGTCTCCTCCACGAGCACACCGATGCCGACCTCGGCACCGTCCTCACCTGGTGCCAAGTTACGCAGGGCCACTACTCGCACAGCCCCACCGTCCGGGCCCTTCCGCGAGGCGCTGCGCGTGCCGCACTAGTGGTCAAACTTGGACCCTTGGTGGTTGACGAGCTGAAGAAGGAGCGGTTGCGTCTGCACCGCCGCATAACGGCCTACGCAGACCGCATCGCTGAAGCATGCGACAAGCACGAGAATCCGGCTTCCCTGCCACTGAACGTGTCCATGGATTGCTTGATGTAGAGGAGGCCAGTGACTCACCATGCGTAACAGCATGTAGTGGTTCACTAACAGCGCGGGGATCACGCCGAGGGGGACAGGCCGGGGCCAACTGGCAGGGCAAATCTCTGCCCGGCGTGTTCAAGCACGACCTGCTGCGCCGCTATATACCGCCGTTCGGCGGCACGACTGGCGCCCAGGCCCAAGCCCTGACGTGTGGTGTGCCTGGACGGATACGCTGGCGAGAGCCGTTAGGAGAATGGGGAGCCGGGCTCAGTAGAGACCGTTCTGCGGGTTGCCTCCTCGTAGGTGGCGACCGTATTCACCACTCGCGCCTCGGGGATTCGGCGGGCGACTGTCATGCCTGAAGGGGAGCGGTCAGGGCTCGTTCTGATCTGTAGCCGTCGCCGTGTTGCGGCCACACCTGCGTCATGAGCCAGGCCGAACTCCTGTGACCGAGGCCGCTTTGTGTAACGCGTGCCAGGCGGTGGTGACACCCCTTGTGACCTGCGGTGTACCAAAGTGCCAACTATCTCTCCGATTTCGTGCCTCGAGCTACTGACGCTACTTGGCATCAGCGCAGGTCATGAACACGGCCTAGTGCCAACTACCGATCCTGGTCACAGCGCGAGGCGCTCCGGCGGCGCGTGGCGCACTCGTCGTACATCTTCCTGCCGTCGTACGCCCATCAGCGCTACGGCGGACCGACCCCCGTGCCCCGACAAGCCGGTCCCCGTACCCGCCACCGTCACCCCGCAACCAGGCGCTCCACGCACCCTGTTGCACTGCGCAACCACACATGTGCTCCGGCACCACCCGTCCAGGCGCATCCTGTGTGCCGGGTCACGGCTCGGACCGGCTCGCGCACGCCCCCGTACAAAGTCGGACGATCGCTCGCCATACTGGACGAGCCAGGGGAGGGCGGGACGAACACCGACGGGGGCGAACGCGGGAGATGGGGGACAGCAGACTGATCCAGGGTCGCTACCGCCTGCTCGATCTGATCGGGCGCGGTGGCATGGGCGAGGTGTGGCGCGCCCGGGACGAGTCGCTGGGGCGGCAGGTCGCCGTGAAGTGCCTCAAGCCGCTGAACCCGCACCACGACCAGTCGTTCACCGGGGTCCTGCGCGAGCGGTTCCGGCGTGAGGCGCGGGTGGCCGCCGCGTTGCAGCACCGCGGGGTGACCGTCGTCCACGACTTCGGCGAAGCCGACGGCGTGCTCTACCTCGTGATGGAGCTGCTCGACGGCCGCAATCTCTGCCAGCTCCTGGAGGACAACGAGCAGCGGCCGCTGCCCGTCGCCGACATCGTCGACATCGCCGAGCAGGTCGCCTCCGCCCTCGCCTACTGCCACCAACAGGGCATCGTGCACCGGGACTTGAAGCCCGCGAACATCATGCGGCTGACCGACGGCACGGTGAAGATCTGCGACTTCGGCATCGCCCGCCTCGGCGCCGACATCGGGTTCACCTCCCGGCTGACCGGCACCGGCATCGCGATGGGCACCCCGCACTACATGTCGCCGGAACAGATCAGCGGCACCGAGGTCGACCAGCGCAGCGACCTCTACTCCTTCGGCTGCGTGCTGTACGAACTCACCACCGGGGCACCGCCGTTCGACCTCGGAGACGCCTGGGCGATCCTGATCGGCCATCGCGACACCGCGCCGCGCCCGCCGCGTGCCGGGCGTGCCGAAGTGCCCGAGTACCTGGAGAAGGTCATCCTCGACCTGCTCGCCAAGCTGCCCGAGCAACGTCCGCACGACGCCCGCGAGTTGGGGCGTCGGATCACCATGGGTCGTACGACACCCCTGTACGTCCCGACCGTTGTGACCCCGCAGCCCCAACTGCGCCCGTCCGAAGCGGTGTCGGAACCGGCGTCCGAGCCGGCCTCCCGTGAAGCGCGTCTGCCGTCCTGGACGCGCGGGATGACCACCGGGCACAAGGCGACCGGCGCCGGACTGCGCACCACCCCGCCGGACGCCGGAGCCGGACTCACCGGCGAGTGGATCGCCCGCCCGACCACCGGCCACGCCGAGGAACCCGTGCCGGAGTCACCGTCCGCGCCGTCCCGGGAGACGCTCGACGCCCTGGCCGGACGCCACAACGCGGGCCTGAGCCTAGGGAGGTTGGGCCGCTGGGCGGAGGCCGGCGAGGTGCACCGCGCGGTCGCCGCCGAACGCACCAGCCTCCTCGGCCCGGACCACCCCGACACCCTCGCCAGCCGGTACGAACTGGGCTTCACCCTCAGCCGCACCGGCCGCGCCGCCGACGCCCTGCACGAGTACACCCACGTCGCGGGCGCCAGGGAACGGGCGTTGGGTGCCGACCACGCCGACGCCCTCGCCGCCCGGCAGGAAATGGCGTACGTCCTGGGCCAGTTGGGCCGTCACTTCGACGCGCACCAGGTGTACACGTCCGTACTCGCCGCCCGGGAACGCACGATGGGCCCCGACCACCCGGACACCCTGCGCTGCCGCCACAACCTCGCCTTCAACCTCAGCCGGCTCGGCCGCCTGGAGGACTCGTACCGCATGGCCTGCGAGGTCGCCGCCGCGCGCGCCCGCGTGCTGGGCCCCGGACACCCCGACACCCTGGTCACCCGCTACGAAGTCGCCTACGCGCTCGGCCAGTTGGGCCGTTGGCCCGAGGCCCTCCAGACCTACGGCGAGGTCGCCGAGGCCCGCGCCCAGGCACTCGGCCCGGACCACGCGGACACGCTCGCCGCCCGCTACGAGATCGGCATCAGCCTCGGCAGGCTCGGCCGCAGCGCCGACGCCCTCAAGCTCTACCGCGACCTGATCGACGACCGCACCCGCGTCCACGGCCCCGCCCACCCGGAGACCCTCCGCGCCCGCCACGGCCTCGGCGTCAACCTCGGACGCCTCGGCCGCTGGGAGGAGGCCCTCGCCGAGTCCCGCGACGTGTGCGCCATCCGTGAGCGCGTCCTCGGCGCCGACCACACCGACACCCTGGTCAGCCGCCGCGAGGTCGCCGTGGGCCTCGGCTGGCTGGGCCGCTGGGCCGACGCCCTCACCGAGTACCGCCGGGTCGCCACCGCCCGCGAGCGCGTCCTCGGCCCCGCCCACCCCGACACCCTCGCCAGCCGCAACGACGAGGCCCACTGCCTGGAACAGCTCGGCCGCAACGCCGAGGCGGCCGAGCTGTACCGCCGGGTGGCGGCACTCAGGCAGGGGCGGGCTGCCGGCGGCCACTGAGATCCACGCCGGCCCGCAGTTCAATCCCCCCAGAGGCAACCCCCCAAAGGGGCGCGGGGAACTGCGCGACCAGCCCCCACGGCGCGCCACCCGCGAATCAACCCAAGGCGGCACACCCGACGCGCCCCTCACTCCGCCGCAGATGCAACCCCGCTGCGCCAACGTCCGGCCCGGTTCGCACCCACCCGCATCCACCAACGCCCACCGCCCACAACCGGCCCACCCCTGGCCGACCTAGATCACCTCGTGTTACGAAGAACCATGCCTGCACACGAGGGACCCGGACACCGCACGTACGACGCCGTCATCGTCGGCGGCGGCCACAACGGCCTGGTCGCCGCCGCCTACCTGGCCCGGGCCGGCCGCTCCGTGCTCGTCCTGGAACGCCTCGCCGGCACGGGCGGCGCCGCCGTGTCGACGCGCCCGTTCGCCGGGGTCGACGCACGGCTGTCCCGCTACTCGTACCTGGTCAGCCTGCTGCCCAAGAAGATCGTCCGGGACCTCGGCCTCGACTTCCGTATCCGCGGCCGCACCATCTCGTCGTACACCCCCGTCGAACGCGACGGACGCCCCACCGGCCTCCTCGTCGGCGGCGGCGAGCGCCGCACCCGCGACGCCTTCGCCCGGCTGACCGGCGGCGAGAGCGAGTACGCGGCCTGGCAGCGGCTCTACGGCATGACCGGCCGCCTCGCGCAGCGGGTCTTCCCCACGCTCACCGAACCGCTGCCCACCCGCGACGAGTTGCGCCGCCGGGTGGACGACGAGGACGCCTGGCGGATGCTCTTCGAGGAGCCGATCGGCGTCGCGATCGAGGAGAACTTCACCGACGACCTGGTCCGGGGCGTCGTCCTCACCGACGCCCTCATCGGCACCTTCGCCGACGCCCACGACCCCACGCTCGCCCAGAACCGCTGCTTCCTCTACCACGTCATCGGCGGCGGAACGGGCGCCTGGGACGTGCCCGTCGGCGGCATGGGCGCGCTGACCGACGCCCTCGCCACCACCGCGCGCGAGGCCGGCGCCGTACTCGCCACCGGGCACGAGGCCGTACGGATCGACACGGACGGACGCGCCGCCGAGATCACCTACCGCACCGCCGAGGGGGAGGGAACCGTAGCCGCCCGGCACGTCCTCGTGGGCGCCTCGCCGCAGCAGTTGGCCGCCCTCACCGGCGACGAGCCGCCCGTGCCCGCCGAGGGCGCCCAGCTCAAGGTGAACATGCTGCTCAAGCGGCTGCCCCGGCTGCGGGACACCTCGGTCGACCCCCGCGAGGCCTTCGCCGGCACCTTCCACATCGCCGAGGGCTACGACCAACTGGCCGCCGCGCACGCCCAGGCCGCGTCCGGTTCGCTGCCCGCCGCACCGCCCTCGGAGATCTACTGCCACTCGCTCACCGACCCGAGCATCCTCGGCCGGGACCTCGTCGAGGACGGCTACCAGACCCTCACGCTCTTCGGCCTGCACACCCCGGCGCGGCTGTTCGAACGGGACAACGACGCCGTACGGGACGAGCTGTTGAAGGCGACACTGGCCCAGCTGGACCACCACCTCGCCGAACCCCTCGCCGACTGCCTGGCCACCGACGCGGACGGCCGCCCCTGCATCGAGGCGAAGACCCCGCTCGACCTGGAACGCGACCTCAGACTCCCCGGCGGCAACATCTTCCACCGCGAACTGACCTGGCCGTACGCCCAGGACGACACCGGCCGCTGGGGCGTCGAGACCCGGCACGCGAACGTCCTGCTGTGCGGGGCGGGCGCGGTGCGCGGCGGGGGCGTGAGCGGGGTGCCGGGGCACAACGCGGCGATGGCGGTGCTGGAGGCGGGGGAGTGATGTCCTCCGTCCGGGATTTCTACGACGCGCTCGCCGCCGACTACCACCTGGTCTTCCCGGACTGGGACGCGAGCATGGCCCGCCAGGCGGCGGCGCTGGACGGACTCGTCCGGGCCCGATTGGGTGCGGGGCCACACCAGGTACTGGACTGTTCGTGTGGGATCGGCACACAGGCGATCGGGTTGGCCGGGGTCGGACACCAGGTGGTCGGCAGCGATCTCAGCCCGGCCGCCGTCACACGAGCCGCCGCGGAGGCCGCGAGCCGGGGCGTCGGGCTCCCGGTGACCGTGGCGGACATGCGCGCACTGCCGTACCGGGCAGCCGCCTTCGACGTCGTCGTCTGCGCCGACAACTCGCTGCCGCATCTGCTCACCGCCGACGACGTGCGCACGGCCCTGACCGGCATGCGCCGGGTCCTGCGCGACGACGGGCTCCTTGTGCTGAGCGTCCGGGACTACGACGGGATCCGCGCCGCCCGTCCCGCGTCCACGCCCCCGCAGGTGTCGACGACCGCCCAGGGCCGGGTGATCACCTTCCAGTTGTGGCACTGGCGCGAGGATGGCGAACGCTACGACCTGGAGCACTTCCAGCTGGTGCCGGGGGAGGGCGGCGGCTGGGAGGTGCGGGTGCGTCGTACCGCGTACTGGGCTTTGACGCGTGGGGAGTTGAGCACCGCGGTGTCCGACTCGGGCTTCACCGAGATCAGTTGGCACGAGCCGGGGGACAGCGGCTTCTACCAGCCGGTGCTCACGGCTCGGCGGGGTCGACCGGCACCCGATTCCGGGAAGGACTAACTGGGGGCCGAGGACGTGCCCGGTTGTTCGGGCAGAGGCCTGTCCTGGACGACGTTCTTCATGACAAGGGTCGACGTCAGGCGCTGGACGCCGGGGAGCCGGGCGAGCCGCTGGTCGTAGAGCTCCTGGAACGCGGCCAGATCGGCGGTCGCGACCCGCAGGAGATAGTCGGGCTCGCCGAACAGGCGCTGCGCCTGGATCACGTGCGGGACGGCGGTCACGGCCTCCTCGAAGGCGGTGACGGTGTCGGGCGTCTCCCAGCGCAGGGTCGCGAAGACGAGGGCCTCGAAGTCCAGGCCGACGGCGGCCGGGTCGACGACGGCGCGGTAGCCGCGGATCGCCCCCGCGCGTTCGAGGTCGCGCAGCCGGCGGTGGCAGGGCGAGACGCTGAGCCGCACGCGGGCGGCCAGCTCGGTGATGGTCAGGCGGCCGTCGAGCTGCAGCTCGGTGAGAATCTTCCGGTCCAGGGCGTCCATGGGGAAGATTCTCCCTCGGATCGCGCGATCATGGGGTAAATACGCAAACACCTTCCGGTGTATGCGGCCTAGCCTTCCCTCCAGAGCACGACACGCGAGAGGGAACGACCGATGGACACGACGACGCTGGCGGCCTTCCTGGCTGTGGACCTGCTTCTGGTGTTCACGCCGGGCGCGGACTGGGCCTACGCGATCTCCGCCGGGCTGCGGGGGCGCTCGGTCGTCCCCGCCGTCACAGGGCTGATCGCCGGGCACGCGGCCTACGCGCTGGTGGCCGTCGCGGGTCTGGCGGTGCTCGTGGCGGGTTCCCCGGCCGCGCTCACCGCACTGACCGTGGCGGGTGCCGGTTATCTGCTGTGGCTGGGCTGGGGTCTCCTGCGGCAACCGGCCGTTCCGGCGGCGGCCGACGAGAGCGCGGACGCCTCCCGCGTGCGGGTCATGCTCAGGGGAGCCGGGATCAGCGGCCTGAACCCCAAGGCGCTTCTGCTCTATTTCTCGCTGTTCCCCCAGTTCATCGACCCGGCCAGGGGCTGGCCGGTCGCCGCGCAGACCGGGCTGCTCAGCACGGTGCACCTGACCGCGTGCGCCGTCGTCTACGTCGCCGTCGGAGTCCTGGCCCGTACGGTCCTGAGCACCAGACCCTCGGCCGCCCGGGTCGTCACCCGCGTCAGCGGTGTCACGATGATCGCCATCGGCGGCTTCCTTCTGGTGGAACGCCTGGCCCGCTGAAGAACCCGACACGGACCGAGGGAGAGTACGTACGTGGAAGACCCGACGCAGCAGGAACAGGCAGGCTCCGAGGTGCGGAAGCGGGTCCAGGACAGCTTCGACCTCCAGGGCCTGATGTCCCACCTCGGCGCGCGCCTCGCCCACATCGGACCCGGCCGCGTACACATCGTGCTCCCGGTCCGCCCCGAGCTGACCCAACAGCACGGCTACGTCCACGCCGGCGCCACCAGCACCATCGCGGACAGCGCCGGTGGCTACGCCGCGCTCACCCTCTTCGACGAGGACTCCGAGGTCCTCACCGTCGAGTACAAGATCAACCTCCTGGCACCCGCCGCCGGCGACCACCTCGAAGCGATCGGCACCGTCCTGAAACCCGGACGCACCCTGACCGTCTGCCAGTTGGAGGTCTACGGAGTCCAGAACGACGGCACCCGGAAGCTCGTCGCCAACGGGCAGCAGACCCTGATCCGCGTGAACAGGCCCGCCGCGTGAACCCCGAGCCGTCCCAGCCGTCCGCTACGGCCCTGCCGTCCTGGCCGTCCTTGCTGACCTGGTGGCAGCGCCCCTTCCCCGACGCCAACACGCTCTTGCTGCCCGGGCGGTGACTGGTCCCGCGCACACGCCGGGGACGTCGACCTGGTCGTGGTGGGTGACGCCCTGCCGGACCAGGACGTCGGTTGGGTCGACCTCGCCCTCGACGGCCCCGGCGGCTGATGGACGACCCGGCCGGAGCGGTCCGGTACGGCGCTCGCCGGACCTTCGCCTTCGCCCTGATGGTCCGCGCTGAGACGTGGTGGAACGAGGGAACGGGGTAGGGAGGCGACAGCGGCTCCTACCAGCCGGTGCTCACCGCTCGGCGGGTTCTGTCGGCCTCTGACTCCAGGAAAATCTGACGGAGCATCAGAAAAGGCCTTCCGTCGTCCGGAGGACTGCGGCATTCTGCGCCCATGCAGACGGAGTTGAGCAAGAAACTGGGAATCGAGCACGCCATCTTCGGCTTCACGCCGTTCCCCGCCGTCGCCGCGGCCATCAGCCGGGCCGGCGGTTTCGGAGTGCTCGGCGCGGTCCGCTACACCGCCCCCGACGACCTCAAGCGCGACCTCGACTGGCTGGAGGCGCACGTCGACGGGATGCCGTACGGCCTCGACGTCGTCATGCCCGCCAAGAAGGTCGAGGGCGTCACCGAGGCCGAGGTCGAGGCGATGATCCCGGAAGGGCACCGGCGGTTCGTCACCGAGACCCTGGCCAAGTACGGCGTGCCCGAACTCGCCGAGGGTGACGTGTCCGGCTGGCGCATCACCGGGTGGATGGAACAGGTCGCCCGCAACCAGCTCGACGTCGCCTTCGACTACCCGATCAAGCTGCTCGCCAACGCCCTCGGCTCTCCGCCCGCCGATGTCGTCGCCCGCGCCCATGACCGCAACGTGCTCGTCGCCGCGCTCGCCGGCAGCGCGCGGCACGCCCGCAAGCACGCGGAGGGCGGCATCGACATCGTCGTGGCCCAGGGCTACGAGGCGGGCGGCCACACCGGTGAGATCGCGTCCATGGTGCTCACGCCCGAGGTCGTCGACGCCGTCGATCCACTGCCTGTGCTGGCCGCCGGTGGCATCGGCAGCGGACAGCAGGTGGCCGCCGCGCTCAGCCTCGGCGCGCAGGGTGTGTGGCTGGGCTCCCTGTGGCTGACCACCACAGAAGCCGATATGCACTCGCCCGGCGTGACCCGCAAACTGCTCGCTGCCGGGTCCGGCGACACCGTCCGCTCCCGCGCCCTGACCGGGAAACCGGCCCGCCAACTGCGTACCGAGTGGACCGACGCCTGGGACGACCCGGACGGCCCGGGCACTCTCCCGATGCCGCTGCAGGGGCTGTTGGTCGCCGAGGCGGTGTCCCGCATCCAGAAGTACGAGATCGAACCACTGCTCGGCACCCCCGTCGGCCAGATCGTCGGCCGGATGAACAGCGAACGCAGTGTCCAGGCCGTCTTCGACGACCTCACCCGCGGCTTCGAGCACGCCGTCGACCGCATCAACCGCATCGCCGGAAGGAGCGGCCAGTCGTGAGCACGGAGGGCGTAGGCAGGGAGGGGGCCGGCATGGAGGGCCTGGGTGCGAAAGGCGCTGACGCAGGGGGTTCGAGCATGGAGGGTGCAGGCACACAGGGGACGGGCATACGGAGCGCGACCACACAGGAGCCGGACACCCAAGGCGCAGGCACACGAGGGGGGAGCGCACAGAGCGAGACCACACAGGCGGCGTCCACACAGAGCGCGGCCACACGTGGTGCGAGCACAGAGGGCGTGGCCACACAGAGCCCGACCACACAGGGCACAGGCACACAGGTCCCGGCCACACCCCCCGCCGGCTTCTGGGCCCAAGCCGCTCAGGATCCCGGCCGTGAAGTCATCGTCGCCCCCGACGGCGAGGTGTGGACAGCAGGACGACTGCACGCCGCCGCCAACCAACTCGTCCACGGTCTGCGTGCCGCCGGGCTCGAACGCGGTGACGCCTTCGCCGTCGTCCTGCCCAACGGCGTCGAGTTCTTCACGGCCCATCTGGCAGCCACCCAGGCCGGGTTCTACCTCGTCCCCGTCAACCACCACTTCGTCGCACCGGAGATCGCCTGGATCGTCGCCGACTCCGGAGCCAAGGTGCTCATCGCGCACGAGCGGTTCGCCGAGGCGGCCCGCCAGGCCGCCGACGAGGCCGGCCTGCCCGCCACCCACCGGTACGCGGTCGGCACGGTCGAGGGCTTCCGGCCGTACGCCGAACTCCTCGACGGGCAACCGGAGTCGGCGCCCGAGGACCGCACGCTCGGCTGGGTCATGAACTACACCTCGGGCACCACAGGACGCCCCCGCGGCATCCGCCGCCCCCTGCCGGGCAGGCCCCCCGAGTCGGCGTACCTCGGCGGGTTCCTCGGCATCTTCGGCATCAAGCCGTTCGACGACAACGTGCACCTGGTCTGCTCGCCGCTTTACCACACGGCCGTCCTCCAGTTCGCGGGCGCAAGCCTGCACATTGGGCACCGCCTGGTCCTGATGGACAAGTGGACCCCGGAGGAGATGCTCCGCCTCATCGACCGCGAGAAGTGCACCCACACCCATATGGTCCCGACCCAGTTCCACCGCCTCCTCGCCCTCCCGGAGGACATACGGGCGCGCTACGACGTCTCGTCCATGCGGCACGCCATCCACGGCGCCGCCCCGTGCCCCGACCATGTGAAGCGGGCGATGATCGACTGGTGGGGCCACAGTGTGGAGGAGTACTACGCGGCCAGCGAGGGCGGCGGTGCCTTCGCGACCGCCGAGGACTGGCTGAAGAAGCCCGGCACGGTCGGCAAGGCCTGGCCCATCAGCGAACTCGCGGTCTTCGACGACGACGGCAAGCGGCTCCCGCCCGGTGAACTCGGCACCGTGTACATGAAGATGAGCACCGGCGGCTTCGCCTACCACAAGGACGAGGCCAAGACGAAGAAGAACCGCATCGGCGACTTCTTCACCGTCGGCGACCTCGGTTTCCTCGACGAGGACGGCTATCTCTTCCTCCGCGACCGCAAGATCGACATGATCATCTCGGGCGGCGTGAACATCTACCCGGCCGAGATCGAGTCCGTCCTTCTCGCCCACCCCGCCGTCGCCGACGCCGCCGCCTTCGGCATCCCGCACGACGAGTGGGGCGAGGAGGTCAAGGCCGTCGTCGAACCGTCCCCCGGCCACGAGCCTGGACCGGCCCTGGCCACCGCCCTCCTCGATCACTGCGCCGAGCAACTCGCCGGCTACAAACGGCCCAAGAGCATCGACTTCATCACCGAGATGCCCCGCGACCCCAACGGCAAGCTGTACAAGCGGCGGCTGCGGGATCCGTACTGGGAGGGACGGACGCGGCCTGTGTGAGTGCTCCAGGAACTTGGTCCGCTTGACCTGCCCGGGTGGCGGCCCGAGGATCATGTGTCATGACGCCCGGACACGGCAGCACGGTTGACGGGGTACTGCGACGCAGTGCCCGGCGCACTCCCGCACGCGTGGCGGTGGACTACGGCGAGCGCTCCTGGACGTACGAGGAACTCGACGACGCCGTCTCCCGCGCGGCGAGCGTGCTTCTCGACCAGGGGCTCGCGCCGGGCGACCGGGTCGGCTCCTACGGCCACAACTCCGACGCCTATCTGATCGGCTTCCTCGCCTGTGCCCGCGCGGGCCTCGTGCACGTGCCGGTCAACCAGAACCTCACCGGCGACGACCTCGCGTACATCATCGGCCAGTCCGGCAGCGCGCTGGTGCTCGTCGACCCGGACCTCGCCGGTCAACTCCCTGACGGCGCAAGGACGTTGCCGCTGCGGGACGCGGACGGCTCGCTGCTGGACCGGCTCGCGTCGGCGTCACCGTACGACGGGCCCGAGCCGCGCACGGACGACCTGGTGCAGTTGCTCTACACCTCGGGGACGACCGCGCTGCCCAAGGGTGCGATGATGAGCCACCGGGCCCTGGTGCACGAGTACTTGAGCGCGATCACCGCACTGGACCTGAGCGCGGGTGACCGGCCGGTGCACTCGCTGCCGCTGTACCACTCGGCGCAGACGCATGTGTTCCTGCTGCCGTACCTGGCCGTCGGGGCGACGAACATCATCCTCGACGCGCCCGACGGGGACCGGCTCTTCGACCTGATCGAGGCCGGGCGCGTGGACAGCCTGTTCGCCCCGCCCACCGTGTGGATCGGCCTGGCGAACCGGCCCGACTTCGCGACCCGTGACCTGAGCGGCCTGCGCAAGGCGTACTACGGCGCGTCGATCATGCCGGTGCCCGTTCTGGAGCGGCTGCGCGAGCGGCTCCCGAAGCTGGCCTTCTACAACTGCTTCGGGCAGAGCGAGATCGGCCCGCTGTCCATGGTCCTCGGCCCCGACGAGCACAAGGGCCGACTGGACTCCTGCGGCCGTCCCGTCCTGTTCGTGGACGCGCGGGTGGTCGACGAGGACGGCAAGGACGTGCCCGACGGAACGTCCGGCGAAGTCGTCTACCGCTCACCGCAGTTGTGCGAGGGCTACTGGGACAAGCCCGAGGAGACCGAAGCCGCCTTCCGCGACGGCTGGTTCCACTCCGGCGACCTCGCGGTACGGGACGCGCACGGCTTCTTCACCGTCGTCGACCGGGTCAAGGACGTCATCAACTCCGGTGGCGTACTGGTCGCTTCACGCCAGGTCGAGGACGTGCTCTACACCCATGAGGGCGTCGCCGAGGTCGCCGTGATCGGCCTCCCGGACGACCGCTGGATCGAGGCTGTCACCGCGGTCGTCGTCCCGCGTGGCGAGGTCGCGGAGGCCCAACTCATCGACCACGCACGGGAGAAGCTCCCTCACTTCAAGGCGCCGAAGCGGATCGTGTTCGTGGACGAGCTGCCGCGCAACGCCAGCGGGAAGATCCTGAAGCGGGAGTTGCGGGAGCGGTTCGGCAACTGAGCCTTCTTATCGGGGAGTTGCGGCCGGAGCCGTACGCGCCTCCGCCCCCGCGATCGTTTCCCGCAACACCTCACGCGCTGCGGCGAGTTCGGTGGCACGGCGGTCGAGATCGCTCAACTGGGCACGCAGCGCGTCGAGTACACCCGGGCAGGGCTGCACGGCGGCCCCGTCCGTGGTGCAGGGCAGCACCTGCCGGATGACCCGGGTGGGCAGCCCGGCCGCGAGGAGTGCGCGGATGCGGAGCACGACGGCGGTGTCCGGATCGGCGTACTCCCTATAGCCGTTGGGCAGCCGCTCGGGGCGTAGCAGTCCCGCCCGTTCGTAGTGGCGCAGCAGTCGCACGCTGGTTCCGGTCCGCTCGGCCAGCTCCCCGATCAGCACGGGCGCGCACCCCTCTCCGGCTTGACCTTCCAACGGTGTCAGGGATCAACACTGGCTCCCGCCGCCCGCATTCCGCCGGGTGGCCGGCCCGCTGAGGGAGACACACATGATTCTCGACGCCCACAGCCATGTCCACGACCCGCTCGATGCCCACCTGTCGGCACTCGACGCCGCGGGTGTGGACCGCACGGTGCTGTTCCCCACCCGCGCGCACCCGGAACGGGCCACCGACCTGGACTCCCTCCAGCACGAAATGGGCGCCCTGGAACGGGCGTTGGCCGGTGGTTCCGGCGACGACGGATTCGCCTTGGCGCTACGGGAGTTGGACGAGGCCCTCGCCGCGCACCCAGACCGCTTCCTCGGCTTCGGATCCGTCCCTCTCGGCCGCCCCGATGTCGAGACCGCGGCCCGGGTGGAGCGCGACGTGACCGGTCGCGGGCTGTACGGCATCGGGGAACTCACCCCGCCCCCGGACCGGGCCGCCCTCGTCGAACCGGTGCTCCGCGCGGCGCACGATCACACCGGACTCCCCGTGGTCGTCCACGGCGCCGCGCCCACGACCGCGGCGGACGTCCGCACACTCGCCGAACTGGCCGCCCGCTACCCGAAGGTGCCGCTGGTCATCAGCCAACTGGCCGGAGCCCACTGGATGGTGGCCATCGAACTGGCCCGCGCCACCCCCAATCTCCACCTCGAACTCTCCACCGCGAACGTCGTCTTCGCCGTACGCCTAGCCATCCACGAACTCCCCACCCGCACGTTCTTCGGCTCCGACGCGCCCTACGGAGACCCGGTCCTCGCGCGCACGACGGTGGAACGGGTCACGTCTCCGGGCGAGGTGCGTGACCGGGTGGTGGGCGGGAATCTGGCGGAGTTGCTGGGGCTGGGGTAACTGCGCGTGTCGGGCGGGGACTTGGGGCGAGTCGCCTCAGGGTGTCCGCAGGTCCACGATGCGCCGGATCTTGCCCACGCTGCGCTCCAGTGACTCCGGTTCCACGATCTCGACCGCGACGGAGACGCCGATGCCGTCCTTCACGGCCGTGGTGATGGCCCGGGCCGCCGCGTCCCGGGTCTCGGGGCCTGCGCCGGGGCGTGCCTCGGCCCGTACGGTGAGGGCGTCGAGGCGGCCCTCGCGGGTGAGCCGGAGCTGGAAGTGGGGTGCGACGCCCGGGGTGCGCAGGACGATCTCCTCGATCTGGGTGGGGAACAGGTTCACCCCGCGCAGGATCACCATGTCGTCACTGCGGCCGGTGACCTTCTCCATGCGCCGGAAGGCCGGGCGGGCCGTGCCGGGGAGGAGCCGGGTCAGGTCCCGGGTGCGGTAACGGATCACCGGCATGGCCTCCTTGGTGAGCGAGGTGAACACCAACTCGCCCTTCTCGCCCTCCGGTAGGACTTCACCCGTGATCGGATCGACGACCTCCGGGAAGAAGTGGTCCTCCCAGATGTGCAGCCCGTCCTTCGTCTCCACGCACTCCTGCGCGACACCCGGACCGATCACCTCCGACAGCCCATAGATGTCGACGGCGTCGATCGCGAACCGCTCCTCGATCTCCCGCCGCATCTGCTCGGTCCAGGGCTCCGCCCCGAAGATGCCGACCCGAAGAGAGGTTCCGCGCGGGTCCACCCCCTGCCGCTCGAACTCGTCGAGGAGGGTGAGCATGTAGGACGGGGTGACCATGATGATCTCGGGCTTGAAGTCCTGGATGATCTGCACCTGGCGGGCCGTCATACCGCCGGACGCGGGGATGACCGTACAACCCAGTCGCTCGGCACCATAGTGAGCGCCCAGACCACCGGTGAACAGCCCATAGCCGTACGCCACATGCACCTTGTCGCCGGGCCGTCCGCCCGCGGCGCGGATGGAACGGGCCACCACGTCCGCCCACATGGAAAGGTCGTTCTCTGTGTAGCCGACCACTGTGGGGCGTCCGGTGGTGCCGCTCGACGCGTGGATGCGGCGGACGTGGTCCTCGGGGACGGCGAACATTCCGTACGGGTAGTTGTCGCGCAGGTCCAGCTTGGTGGTGAACGGGAAGAGGGCGAGGTCGGAGAGCGCGCGGCAGTCGTCCGGGTGGATTCCGGCCGTGTCGAGGGACCGACGGTAGAAGGGCACGTTCGCGTAGGCGTGCCGCAGCGAGGCCCGTAGCCGCTTCAACTGCAGTGCCCTGAGTGCGTGTTGGTCGAGCTGTTCCCCCGAGTCGAGCAGCTCCGCCGCGTCCGCCATCGGTGCACCCTTTCGTCAATCGTGCTATTTCGGGCGACCGATCATTCGGTCGATGTGTGTGGGATCAGTAATCCAGCCAGCCACCCACCGGGGCAAGAGGTCTGCCCCCACTTTCTCCACGCGTCGCCCGGCAGAATGGCCGGGTGGATCTCCGTCCGGAACTGCTGCCACCGTCCGTGTCCGTGGCGCGTGTGAAGCAACTCGCCCGCGCAACAAGGCGGATTGAGCACCTTCCGCACGACGCCGACCGCTCGGCCGCGGAGGGAGCGGTGGCTGCCTTCGCCGAGGCGTCGGGGCACGACTACGGGGCGGCCGACTTCCTGGGCTGCGCCGGGTCGCGGACGCTGGAGGAGTTCGCTCTGGAGGCCGCGTGACCGGCGTATCCGCGCGTGCCCGATGCCACCCGCGAGGAACTCGCCGAGGTCGTCCGCAGGATCCTGGCCGGGGACACGGACGCCGAGTACTACCTCCGGCTCTTCACGGCGAACGTGGCTCATCCAGCGGCCTCGGACCTGATCTTTCATCCGCCGTGCGAACTCGCGGACGCCGACGCCGACGCCGACGCCTCCGCCGAGCGGATCGTCGACGCGGCGCTGGCCTATCGCCCCATCGCCCTCTGAGGAGAACGAGGGCTTGAGGTAGTCGAGGACCTGAGGAACTGCCTTGCGGTGAGGCCCGGTCGGCGGTGAGGATCAGCCGCATGCCGACCTTCACCGCCACCGACGGCACCGAACTCGCCTACCACGTCCGGGGCGAGGGCGAGCCGTTGGTCGTCCTGCCCGGAGGGCCCATGCGCGCCTCCACATACCTCGGCGACCTGGGCGGGCTGGCCGCACACCGTCGGCTGATCCTGCTCGATCTCCGGGGCACCGGCGACTCCGCGGTACCGGCCGACCGGACGTCGTACCGCTGCGACCGACTCGTCGACGACGTGGAAGTGTTGCGCGCCCACATGGGCTTGGACCATATGGATCTGCTCGCGCACTCGGCGGGCGGCAGCCTCGCGATGCTGTACGCGGCCCGGTACCCCGGGCGAGTCGCACGCCTCGCCCTCATCACCGCCACGCCGTGGGCGCTGGACATGCCGGCCACGCCCGACGACCGGCTCACCGCCGCACGGCTACGGAAGGGCGAGCCGTGGTTCGAGGCCGCACACCCGGCGTTCGAGGCATGGCTCGCGGGCACGGGCGACTTCGACCCGGTCTTCGAGCCCTTCTTCTACGGGCGTTGGGATGCCGCCGCCGAGAGCCACTCCGCGCTCGCCGACGAGGAGTGCGACGACGAGGCCGCCGACCTGTACTTCTCCGAGGGCGCCTTCGACCCACCCGCCACCCGGGCCACCCTCGCGGACCTGCCCGCACCCGTCCTGGTCCTCGCGGGCGAGCTGGACGGCGGCCCCCGCCCCGATCTCGCCCGCCGTGCCGCCGCCGTCTTCCAGAACGCGGAGTCGGCGGTCCAGCCGGGCGCCGGGCATTACCCGTGGCTCGACGACCCGGAGTGGTTCGTGCGCCGCGTCACCGCGTTCCTCGACGGGAGCGGCGGGGCTCTGCCCTCGGCAGAGTAGGCGGATGACGCGGCGGTCCACTGGATACGTTCCCGGGATGGACACCGAGATCCGCACCGTCAAGGCGAACGGCATCACCCTCACCTGCCGCGCCTGGGGACTCGAAGACGCCCCGCCCGTCCTCCTGCTCCACTGCCGGGGCGCCGACGGCACCGACTGGACGCCGATCGCCGAGCGGCTCGCCACCGGAGCCGTCCCGTACCGCGTGTACGCACCCGACCTGCGCGGCCACGGAACCAGCGACTGGCCCGGCACCGAGCCGGGCGCCACGGCGGAGGCGTACGCCTACGAGGCGATGCGGGACGACCTGCTCGCCCTCCTCACCGTCCTCGGCGTCGAACGCGCCCACGTCATCGGCCACTCCCTCGGCGGCATCGTCGCGTATCTGCTCGCGCAGGAGGCGCCCGGCGTCGTACGGCGGCTGGTACTGGAGGACGTGCCCGCGCCGATCGCCTTCGATCCGCCGCGGCCGCCCACCGAACGACCGGCGGGGGAGCCGCCGTGCGACTGGGCCATGATCGAGGCCGCCGATGCCCGAGCGAACGACCCCGACCCCATGTGGTGGGACCACATGGGGCGGGTCACCATGCCCACGCTGGTGGTTGCAGGTGGTCCCACCAGCGGTGTTCCTCAGGACCGGGTCGCCGTGCTCGCCGAACGGATTCCCGACGCGCGGCTGGTGACCGTCGACGCCGGGCATCTCGTGCACGAGAACCGGCCGGAGGAGTTCCTCGCCCTCGTGGAGGCCTTCCTGGTGGGCGAGGAGGTCACTTCGCGTAGGCCGTCATGAAGCGGTCCCGGAACTTGTCCATGCCCAGTACCGGCGCGCTGTCGGCCGGCTTGAGGCCGTCCGTCCAGCCCCAGCCGGAGATCTTGTCCAGCACCTTCGGGTCGTGGGCGACGATGGTGATCGGCACGTCCCGGTCGGTGGTGCCGCCGGTGACCGTCGGGACGGGCTGGTGGTCGCCGAGGAAGACGAGGACGGTGTTCTTGTTGCCGTAGCGCTGGACCCACTGGGTCAGGCTGTCGACGGAGTACTGGATGGCCTTGCGGTACTCGGTCCGCACACGCTTGGCGCTCTTCCAGACCTCCGTCGGGTTCGTGCCTTCCTTCTTGATCTGGTTGAAGATCGTGCCGTCGCCGAGCTGGTTCCAGGGGATCGTGTGGGCGATGGGTGACCAGGGGTTGTGGCTGGAGGCCAGGATGATCTCCGCCATGATCGGGTCGCGGTTCTTCTTGCCGTACTCCAGCTTCTCGAAGGACTCCAGGCTGAACTGGTCCGGCACCGGCGTCCAGCTGAAGTACGGGCCGTTGTAGCCGAGATGCGTGGAGTCGTAGATGTTGTCGAGGCCGAAGTACTTGCCCTCGGGCCAGGACTTGCGGACGCCGGGGACGATGCCGACCGTGCGCCACGCGCCGGTCTTCTGGAAGTAGCTGGTGAGGGTCGCGCGGGTGCTCGTCGTCACGGTCCGGTAGCGCTGCTGGTTCTTGATCCACAGGCCGGACAGGAACGTCGAGTGGGCGAGCCAACTGCCCGCGCCGGTCACGGGCGACCTCAGCCAGGCGCTCCGCGACGAGAAGCCGGCCGCCTTGAGCCGGGCGTCGCCCGCCGTGAGCGTCTTGTCCATCTCCGGTGCCATCGTCGGGTCGTCGAGGGCGACCCGGCCGTAGCTCTCGATGAAGGTGAACAGCACGTCCTTGCCGCGCAGTCCGGTGAGCAGCTGGTTGGGCGGGGTCTTCGCGAAGGCGTCGACGGTGAGCTGCTTCTTGAAGACGTCGGCGTCCCCGAGACCGTCGCGGACGTACTTCACACGGTTGGTGAGGAACTGGCTGTAGCCCTTGGTGGCGAGCGTGACGCCGCCGACCTGCACGCTCAGGGTGAAGCACATGATCCACGCGACACCGAGGACAAGTGTGGTGCGTACGGCCATGGGGCGGTGCCTGGCCATCACATCCGCCAGCCGCACCATCGCGAGCGCGCTGCCCGCGAGCACGGCGATCAGCAGCACGATCACGCCGATGATCGCGAGCACCTCGCCCGTGTGACCGAACGAGTCCTTCATCCAGTCCGCCGCGTCGCTCAGCAGCACCCAGTCGAAGACCAGGTCGAACGGCCGCGCCAGAGTCTCGTAGAAGCCCATGTCGAGGCACTTCAGGACGGTGGACAGCCCGACGAACGCACCCAGCACGACGGCGGTGACCCGCCGGGCCCGCGACGGAAGCGCGAGCAGCACGACCGCGAGCACGATCAGCTCCACGGGCAGCCGGAGGAACGACTGAAACGTCATCCGGTCGAGCCGGTCGGGCACGACAAGCGCGACGAGCAACAGCGCCCCGGCCAGCACACTCGTGCCCACCCCGACGGCACGTGCGGTACGGGGGTAGCGGTGACGCCAGCCGAACCAGCCTGCGCGGAGGGGGAGTTGGGGGGATTGCTCGGTGGGGTCGGCGGACTCTGCGACCTCGCTGGGCTTTTCGGGCTCGGCGGGCTGGGCGGATTCAGCAGGCTTGGCGGACCGTGTGGGTTCAGTTGGCTCTACAGGCTCGGCCGGTTCCGGGGCCTCGGCGGACCGTGCGGGCTCGTCTGACCCTGCGGATGCGGCGGATTCAGCAGGCTCGGCGGACTTGGCCGGCTCGGGAGTGTCGGCCGAACCGTCCGCGTCGGCGGAGCCAGCAGCCTCGGTCGCGTCGGTTGGCGTGTGTGGCTCGGGTGGCTCCTGTTGTTCGGGTGATTCCGCGGCCTCCGTCGCCGCTGTCGGGTCGGTCTCCCCGGTGGCTTTCTGTTGCGCCAATGGGTGAGAGCGAGTGAAGAGCGGCACCCGAACGTCCTTCCGTGCTGAGCCCGGTGACGGCATGGCGGACCTGGCCCGGGCCACCAGATTCGTCACCATCGGTACGGCCGCACGCTACCGTCAGTTCAATCGGGCCTGCTCGTTGACCCACTGTTGACTCACTGATCTGCGGCGACTGCCACCTCCCGCGCCCACCGGTAGTCCGCCTTGCCGCTCGGCGACCGCTGGATGGAGTCCGCGATCACCAACTGGCGCGGGATCTTGTACCCGGCGAGATGGGTGCGACAGTGCGTCTGGATGGCGTCCAGGGACGGCCGTTCCGCACCCGTGCGCAGTTGTACGACAGCTGCGACATGGTTGCCCCACTTCGCGTCCGGCACCCCGGCCACCAGCGCGTCGTAGACATCCGGATGCGACTTGAGCGCCTGCTCGACCTCCTCCGGATACACCTTCTCCCCACCGGTGTTGATGCACTGCGAGCCCCGCCCGAGGACGGTGACGACGCCCTCCTCGTCCACGGTCGCCATGTCGCCGAGCAGGACCCACCGCTGGCCGTCCTTCTCGAAGAAGGTCTGGGCGGTTTTCCTCGGATCGTTGTAGTAGCCGAGCGGTACATGGCCGCACTGGGCGACCCGGCCGATCTCGCCGACGGCGACCGGTTCGTACGTAGCCGGATCCACCACCTGCGTACGGGAGTTGACGCGGATACGGAAGGACTTCCCGGCCCCGGAGTCTGCCGTCGCCGTGCCGTTGAAGCCGGACTCGGACGAACCGTAGTTGTTCAGCAGCATCGTGTTCGGCAGCAGCTCCTGGAACTGCCGGCGCACCGTCTCCGACATGATCGCGCCCGACGACGACACGCTGAACATCGACGAGCAATCGGTGCCCCTCATCGGCCCGTTGAGCGCGTCGATCAGCGGGCGCAGCATCGCGTCGCCGACCAGGGACATGCTGGTGACCTTCTCCTTCTCGATGGTCCGCAGCACCTCCTCCGGCACGAACTTCCGGTGGATCACGACGCGTTGGCCGAAGTTGAAGCCGATGAACGCGGTGAGCGTGGAGGTGCCGTGCATCAGCGGGGGAGTGGGGAAGAAGGTGATCCCCGATCCGCCGGCCGCGACACGCTCGGCCAACTCCTCCGGTTTCTTCACCGGTTCGCCCGTCGGCGCGCCGCCGCCGAGCCCGGAGAAGAACAGGTCCTCCTGGCGCCACATCACACCCTTGGGCATCCCGGTCGTGCCGCCGGTGTAGATGATGAACTGGTCGCCCGCCGACCGCGCCGGGAATCCGCGCCCGGGAGACCCGGCCGCCTCGGCGTCCGTGAAGGCCACGGCGGACACGTCCGGTCCGTCCACCGGCGCCGCTCCCACCCGTACCAGGTGCCGCAGTTGCTCCGCACGCGGCAGCGCGGCCGCCACCCGCTCGGTGAACTCCGTGTCGAAGACCAGCGCCACGAGGTCGGCGTCCCGGTAGAGGTACACCAACTCCTCTTCTACGTAGCGGTAGTTGACGTTGACCGGCACGACCCGTGCCTTGAGGCAGCCCAGCACCGTCTGCACGTACTCGACGCCGTTGTAGAGATGGAGCCCGAGATGCTCACCCGGGCGTATCCCGGAGTCGATCAGATGATGGGCGACCCGGTTCGCGGCCGCGTCCAACTCCGCGTAGGTCAGGCGGCGTTCCGCGCCCGTGCCCGGGTGGTCGATGTACACGAGCGCCTCGCGGTCCGGGACCACGTCGACGACCGACTCGAACAGGTCGGCAATGTTGTACTCCACCACTCCTCCTGACGTCGGTTCGCCGGTCATCAGAGCAAAGGCGCGGCAACTGTGAAGGGTCCGCGCAGAAGAAATCTGACTGAGTGTCAGAAACCCCTTGTACTGGCAGGGCGCCTCCTGCAACCTGTTCTCGTTCCGGAGGCGGTACGGCGACGGGAGGACGACCATGAGCGGTACGGAACACCTGACCGTGCGGCGCGAGGGCGCCACACTGGTGCTCACGCTCAACAGGCCCGAGGCCAAGAACGCGCTCTCGTTGCCGATGCTGGTCGGGCTCTACGACGGCTGGGTCGAGGCCGACGCGGACGACGCGATCCGGTCGATCGTGCTGACCGGGGCGGGGGGTGCGTTCTGCGCGGGCATGGACCTCAAGGCGCTGGCCGGCAAGGGGATGGAAGGGCAGGAGTACCGGGATCGGCTCACTGCTGATCCGGATCTGCACTGGAAGGCGATGCTGCGGCACCATCGGCCTCGGAAGCCGGTGATCGCCGCGGTCGAGGGGTATTGCGTGGCCGGCGGTACGGAGATTCTTCAGGGCACCGATATTCGGGTCGCGGGGGAGTCGGCGACCTTCGGGTTGTTCGAGGTGAAGCGCGGGCTCTTCCCGATCGGTGGCTCAACTGTCCGTCTCCAGCGGCAGATTCCGCGTACCCATGCGCTGGAGATGCTGCTCACCGGGCGGCCGTACAGCGCGCGGGAGGCGGCGGACGTCGGTCTGGTCGGGCATGTCGTGCCCGACGGTGAGGCTCTCGACAAGGCGTTGGAGATTGCCGAACTCGTCAATTCGTGTGGGCCGTTGGCGGTTGAGGCGGTCAAGGCGTCGGTGTATGAGACCGCCGAGCTGACCGAGACGGAGGGGCTTGCCTCCGAACTCAAGCGCGGGTGGCCGATCTTCGACACCGCCGATGCGAAGGAGGGGGCGCGTGCCTTTGCGGAGAAACGGCCGCCTGTTTACAAGCGGGCGTAGTGGTTCGTTTTTGTCTGCGGGTTCGTTGTGGCCGGTCGCGCAGTTCCCCGCGCCCCTGGGTGGGGATCCGTCGCGCCAGCTGTTCAGTTAGGAGATGCCGTGCCCGAAATACTCAAAGCGCCCTTGGTCCTTGAATTTCCGTTCACCCGTTCCCTCGGTCCCGTGCAAAGCGCCTTTCTCAGCGGGCTGCGTGAGCGCGTCGTCCTCGGGGTGAAGACCGGCGACGGCCGCACCCTCGTCCCTCCCGTCGAGTACGACCCCGTCACCGCCGAGGAGATCCGTGATCTCGTCGAGGTCGGGGCCACCGGGACGGTCACCACCTGGGCCTGGAATCACGAACCCCGGCGTGGGCAGCCGCTCGGCACGCCCTTCGCGTGGGTGCTGGTTCGGCTCGACGGTGCTGATACCGCGCTGCTGCATGCCCTCGATGTCCCCGGCCCTGATGACGTGCGGACCGGTATGCGGGTGCGTGTCCGGTGGGCCGAGGAGCGTACCGGCGCCATCACCGACATCGCGTGCTTCGAACCGTACGACGGGGAGGAAGGGCATCAACCCGCCGCGCACAGCGGTGAGTTCGAGGACATGGTCACCGGCATCGTGGCCGAGGCGCGGCTCGACTATGTCTACTCGCCCGGCCGTGCCCAGACCGACTACATCCGCGCGCTCTCCGAACAACGGACCGTCGGCGAACGCTGCCCTTCCTGTCGCAAGGTGTACGTCCCGCCGAGGGGTGCGTGTCCCACATGTGGGGTCGCCACAGCAGAACATGTCGAAGTGGGTCCGCGGGGCACAGTGACCACGTTCTGCATCGTCAACATCAAGGCGAAGAACCTCGACATCGAGGTGCCGTACGTCTACGCGCACATCGCCCTGGACGGCGCCGACCTCGCGCTGCACGGGCGTATCGGCGGGATTCCGTACGACCAGGTGCGCATGGGGTTGCGGGTCGAGGCGGTGTGGAGTGAGGGCGGCCGCTATCCGGACCACTACCGGCCGACCGGCGAGCCCGACGCGGACTACGACGTCTACAAGGAGCTGCTGTGATGTCAGGAGACGCCACACCGCGGGAGATCGCCGTCGTCGCCTTCGCGCAGACCGACCACCGGCGCACCACCGACGAGCTCTCCGAGGTGGAGATGCTGATGCCGGTGCTGCACGGCGTCCTCGAACAGACCGGGCTGAAGACCGCCGACATCGGCTTCACCTGCTCCGGCTCCAGCGACTACCTCGCCGGCCGCGCCTTCTCCTTCACCCTCGCCCTCGACGGCGTCGGAGCCTGGCCGCCGATCTCCGAGTCGCACGTCGAGATGGACGGCGCCTGGGCGCTCTATGAGGCCTGGGTCAAACTCCTCACCGGGGACGCCGACACCGCGCTCGTCTACTCGTACGGCAAGTCGTCCCCCGGCTCCGTACGCGACGTCCTGACCCGGCAGTTGGACCCGTACTACGTCGCCCCGTTGTGGCCGGACGCCGTCGCCCTGGCCGCCCTCCAGGCCCAGGCCCTCATCGACGCGGGCGACACCGACGAACCCGCGCTCGCCGCCGTCGCGGCCCGCAGTCGGACCGACGCGAGCGCCAACTCCCATGCGCAGGTGCGGGGTTCGGTGCCGCAGGGCGACTATGTCGTACGACCGCTGCGCACCGGCGACTGTCCGCCGGTCGGTGACGGCGCCGCCGCCGTGATCCTCGCGGCCGGGGACCGGGCTCGCGAGCTGTGCGAACGGCCCGCGTGGATCAGGGGGATCGATCATCGCATCGAGGCACATGGGCTGGGCGTACGGGAGTTGACCGACTCGCCGTCGACGCGGCTCGCCGCCGAGAAGGCCGGGGTCTTCGAACGGCCCGTCGACACCGCCGAGTTGCACGCGCCGTTCACCGCGCAGGAGGTCGTCCTGCGGAAGGCGCTGCGCCTCGGTGACGACGTGCGCGTCAACCCGTCCGGAGGTGCCCTCGCCGCGAACCCCGTCATGGCCGCCGGGCTCATCCGCGTCGGTGAGGCCGCCGCCCGTATCCACCGGGGCGAGTCCGACCGGGCCCTCGCCCACGCCACCTCCGGTCCCTGTCTGCAGCAGAACCTGGTCGCCGTACTCGAAGGGGATCCGCGATGAGCAAGGAGCCCGTGGCCGTCGTAGGGATCGGCCAGACCAAGCATGTCGCCGCGCGGCGGGACGTGTCGATCGCGGGGCTGGTGCGGGAGGCGGCTCAACGGGCGCTGGACGACGCCGAGTTGACGTGGGCCGACATCGACGCCGTCGTCATCGGCAAGGCGCCCGACTTCTTCGAGGGCGTCATGATGCCCGAGTTGTATCTCGCGGATGCGCTCGGCGCCGTGGGGAAGCCGATGCTGCGGGTGCATACCGCTGGTTCCGTGGGCGGGTCGACCGCGCTCGTCGCCGCGAATCTCGTCGCGGCTCGTGTGCACGGGACGGTTCTCACGCTGGCGTTCGAGAAGCAGTCCGAGTCGAACGCCATGTGGGGACTGTCCCTGCCGATTCCCTTCCAGCAGCCGTTGCTCGCCGGTGCGGGCGGGTTCTTCGCGCCGCACGTGCGTGCCTATATGCGGCGCACCGGTGCGCCCGACACCGTGGGCTCGCTGGTGGCGTACAAGGATCGGCGCAACGCGTTGAAGAATCCGTACGCGCATCTCCACGAGCACGACATCACGCTGGAGAAGGTCCAGGCCTCGCCGATGTTGTGGGACCCGATCCGGTACTCGGAGACCTGTCCGTCCTCGGACGGTGCCTGCGCGATGGTGCTCACCGACCGGGCGGGCGCGGCTCGGGCACCACGTCCGGCGGCCTGGATGCATGGGGGCGCCATGCGTAGCGAACCCACACTGTTCGCCGGAAAGGACTGTGTGTCGCCGCAGGCCGGCAAGGACTGCGCCGCCGACGTGTACCGGCAGGCGGGCATCGCGGATCCGCGGCGGGACATCGACGCCGTGGAGATGTACGTGCCGTTCTCCTGGTACGAGCCCATGTGGCTGGAGAATCTCGGATTCGCCGAGGAGGGGGAGGGGTGGAAACTCACCGAATCCGGGGTGACCGAACTGGACGGCGATCTTCCCGTGAACATGTCAGGTGGGGTGCTGTCCACCAATCCGATCGGCGCCTCGGGCATGATCCGCTTCGCGGAGGCCGCCCTCCAGGTTCGGGGGCAGGCCGGAGAACACCAGGTGGAGGGGGCCCGGCGGGTTCTCGGGCACGCTTACGGCGGCGGATCCCAGTTCTTCTCGATGTGGCTCGTGGGCAGTGAACCCCCCGCCTCCTGAAAGGTCCCCCTCACGTGGCCTGTTGGCATCAGAAACCGATCGCTAGGCTGGCCGCGGACGACGAATCGGGAGGAGCACGGACGTGGCCGAGAGCACCATCCAGCAGCACCCGCTTGCGGGCTGGGACAAGCCGGAGCTGGACCTCAGTGACGCCGATTGGCACTCAGGCAGCCGTGGACTGGGGGATGTCCAGATCGCTTTTGTCGAGGGATTCATCGCGATGCGCAACAGCGGCCGCCCGGAAAGCCCTTCCTTGATCTTCACGCCCGCGGAATGGGGCGCGTTCGTGTCGGGGGCGCGGGAAGGGGAGTTCGACCTCACCTGACGGTGAAGGATCCCCGGCGAGTCATCGGGGGAAGTGCGCACAGGCATCTTCAGCCCGGCCTTCACTCGTGAGGGTGGCGGCCGGGCTGCGTGTCCGTTGGAAACTCGATGCCGGTCATGTCCTGGGAGAGCGCCCACAGGCGGCGCCGCAGCGACGTGTCGTAGGACTGCGGGCTGGAGCGGACCACCTTGGGGTACCCCTTGCTCTGCTGGAATCCGCGTGGGCCGTAGTACTCACCGCCCCGTACGTCCGGGTCGGTCGCGGCGCGCAGCACGGGAAGTGCTCCCCTCTCGGGGGACTGCAGGAGCAGCGGCCGGATCGCCGCGAAGGCCGTGCGGGTGAGGGCGGAGGAGTGCGACATCGCGCTCCGGGAACCGGTGGTGTCGGCGCCGCCGGGATGCGCGGCGACGGCCAGTGGCCCGCCCGCCGGCAGTCTGCGGTCGAGTTCATAGGTGAACAGCAGGTTGGCCAGCTTGGAGTGCCCGTACGCGGCGGTCCGGTCGTACGCGCGTGTGTGCCAGTCGAGATCATCGAGATCGATCGGGCCGCCCATGCGGTGGCCCGCGCTGCTGACCGTGACGACACGGGAGGCGGACGAGGCCGGCAGCAGGTCCAACAGGAGCCCGGTCAGGGCGAAGTGGCCCAGGTGGTTGGTGCCGAACTGCAGCTCATAGCCGTCCGGGGTCGTCCGGTACGGGGTGTACATCACGCCGGCGTTGTTGATCAGCATGTCTATCCGGGCGTGGGTATCTCGTAGTTCCCCGGCCGTCTCGCGGACCGAGGCGAGCGAACTCAGGTCGAGTCGCTGGACGTGCACCGTCGCCGCCGGTACGGCGAGAGCGATCTCCTCGGCCGCGCGCTTGCCCTTGTCGGTGTCCCGGACCGCCATGACGACTTCCGCCCCGCGCAGGGCGAGGGCCTTGGCCGTCTCGAATCCGATGCCGGTGTTGGCGCCGGTGATCACGGCGGTGCGGCCGTGCTGGTCGGGGATGTCCCGGGCTGTCCAGTGCGCGGGCTTCGATGCGGTCATTGTTCCTCCAGAAGTAGTACGGGCCCGGTGGCCGCGAGAGGTGAATGCCATTTACCTATGGTGAATAGTGTTACCCTTGGCCGCATGGCAGTCAAACGGCGCCCCACCGGCACCCACCACGGAGATCTGCGCAACGCGCTGGAGGAGGCGGCCCTGGCCCTGGTCGGCGAGCGCGGCCCGCACGGGTTCACCCTCGCCGAGGCGTGCCGGAGGGCCGGGGTGAGCGTGTCGGCCCCTTACAAGCACTTCAGCGACCGGGAGGCACTGCTGGCCTCGCTGGCTCTGAAGGGCTACGAGGAGCAGCGGCGCCGCTACCGCACCGCGCTGGCCTCGCACACGGACCCGGTCGAGCAGCTGGCGGCCTTCGCGACGGCCTATGTACGGTTCGCCGCCGAGGAGCGCGCCCTCTTCGACATCACCTTCCTGGCCGGCCTCGACAAGAGCCGGCATCCCGAACTGGCCGCGGCGGGCGGTGTGTTGCACGACGACCTGATGCCGGTCACCAGCCGCATCGCCCCCGACCCGGACGAGGCGTTCGACCTGCTCGTCCAGATCGCCGCGGCAGCCCACGGCCTGGCCCTGTTCCAGCAGCAGGACATGCTGCCCGGCCCCTGGAACACCCGCACCTCCGTCGAGCGGCAGGCCGCCCGCACGGCCCGTGCCCTCGCCGGCCGGGAAACCCGCTAGCCGCCGAGAACCCGCTAGTTCTGGAGACCCGCATGACCACCCCGCGCACCGACTTCGACCAGGCTCTCGACCGCATCGGCAGGGGCAGCCACGTCAGCCTGACCACCTTCCGCCGCAACGGCCAGGGCGTCCCCACCCCCGTCGGCAGCCTCGTACAGGACGGCACGCTCTACGCCCTGACACCGCCGGACACCGGGAAGGCCAAGCGGATCCGCAACAACCCTCAAGTCACCATCGCCCCTTGCGACATGAAGGGCACCATCCCCGCCGACGCACCCGAGGTGCGGGCGACCGCCCGGCTCCTGGATCCCGCGGAGACCGCCCGCGTCGAGGAGATGATGAGGCGACGCTTCTTCATGTACCGCCTGGTGCACCTCCTCGACCGGGTCCTGCGCCGCGAACGCCGACTCGTCGCCATCGCCGTCCGCGAATGACCGCCGCTCGGAAGGGTGTCCCGCGCGATTTTCCGGACACGCGACCTTGAGAACCCTTCCGGAGCCGGTGCCTGAGCCAGGCTGGCCCCGGAGGGGGAGGTCCTGTTACTTCGGAGGTGAGGAACCCATGAGCACCCTGCCGGTCATCGCGGCGGTCGACGGTTCGGACGACAGCCTGCGCGCCGTGGACTGGGCCCTCGACGCGGCCCGTGGGCGCGGGGCGCCGTTGCGGGTCGTCCATGTGTGGCAGTACGCCGCCGCGTGGACGCCGCCCGGCGTCCTGGTCGCCGGGCCGCCGGAGCCGGACGAGGACGAGGTGCTCGACCAGGTCCGTACGTATGTCGAAGGGCGTGCCGACCGGCCGGTCATGGAGTACCTCCGGCTGCAGGGCGCACCGGGCGCCGTACTGCCCGAACTCGGTTCCGCAGCGCAGCTGTTGGTGCTCGGCTCGCGTGGCCGCGGCGGCTTCGCCAGCCTGCTGCTCGGCTCGAACGGCATGGCCGCCGCCCGCGACGCCGACTGCCCCGTCGTCGTGGTTCCCCGGCCCGGCCGCGAGGTCCACGGCGAGATTCCGGCCGAACCCGGACCCCGCGTGGTCGTCGGCCTGCACGTGGACAGCCCCGACGAGGCCACCCTCGCCTTCGCCTTCGCCGAGGCCGCCCTGCGCGGAGCCCGCCTCCAGGTCGTCGCCGCCTACCCGTGGCCGCCGCAGGCCTGGGCGTCCCCCGGTGAACTCGTTCCGCCGGTCATCGACCAGGACGCCATCGAGAACGAGACCCGCACCCTCACCGAGGCGCTCCTCGCCCCGCACCGCGAACACCACCCGGACGTCCCCACCGAGCCGTACGTCGCTCCGGGCGACGCGGCCGGCCACCTCGTCGCCGCCTCCAAGGACGCCGACCTCGTCGTCGTGGGCCGCCACCGCCGCCGCCTGCTGTCCCCGGCCCGTCTGCTCGGCTCGGTCACCCAGGCGGTCCTGCTGCACTCGGCGAGCCCGGTGGCGGTGGTGCCGCCGACGCCGTTGGAGGAGTGAGGTTCGCTCGCGAGGGTTGCGGCCGGCCTTGGGATCAAGTCGCGTGTGCTGCAGGGGAGTTAGCGCTCACGGCCACAGCAACTGCTTGCGCCAGCCGGTCCCCTCGCCCCCGTCCCCGCCCTCGCGGACATACACAAGCCGTGTGTGCCGACGCTCCTTGTCGCCCTGCCAGAACTCGACCGACTCCGGGCGCACGGTGTGCAGGGTCCAGCCGGGGGCCACGAGGTCCGGGTCGTCCTCAAGGCGTTCCAGCGACTCCTTGACGGCGGCGTCCCGTTCGGCGAGGTCCGCGAGCGGCTGTGACTGGCGGCCGACGAGGGCCTCCGCGCGGGCGCCGGTGCTGCGAGCCAGGAAGTCCGCCGCGCTGTCCTCGGCACCCGCCGCCACGACCGGACCGCGCACGCGGATCTGACGGGCGAGCGGCGACCAGTAGAACGTCAGGGCGGCGAAAGGGCGTTGGGCGAGATCGCGGGCCTTGACGCTGCCGCCGTCCGACGCGAACCGCCAGCCGTCGGGCCCAACACCCTTGAGGATCAAGGTCCTTGCCGTCGGGTTGCCGTCGGCGCCCGCTGTCGAGACCGTCATCGCGTGCGGCTCGCGCACACCGGCCTCCAGCGCCCCCAGCAGCCACTCAGTGAACAACTCGGACGGGGTGTCCGGCGCGGCCAAGGGATCGAAGGCGGGCAGTTCACCCGCGAAGACCTCCAGGTCGCGCAGCAGTTGCCGTAGACCGTCCATCGACGTTCGCCTCCGAGGCTGAAGGGGAGATCAATGACCCCATCGTCCGTCTCGGGCGGGACTTGATCAAGCGGGGACCGTGCCTCCGGCGTCACGGGAGACACAGGAAAACCGGCCGGTACGCCTTCGTCGACTACCGGGTCGCGCGACCCCTGGGAAGCGTACGCTGAGGTCCCTGTAGCTCACGGTGCGCGTTCGCTCCCCGCGCGGGCGCACCACCGTGGCAGGGGGTATGGCATGGGGCAGCGGAGTGCGCGCAGCAGAAGGACACTCTTCGAACGGGAGAGTGAACTCGCCGCCGTGGACGATGCGTTGGGCGAGCTGACAGGTCTGCGCACGGACGGCGGCGAACCGGGTGACCGGCCCCGCGGTGCCCTGCTCGCCTTCGCGGGACGGGCCGGCATCGGCAAGACCACCCTCCTCGCCGAAGTGCGCCGTCGCGCCGCCGCCAAGGGCTGCACCGTGCTCTCCGCGCGGGGCGGCGACCAGGAACAGCGCGTGGCCTTCCACGTCGCCCGCCAGCTGCTGCAACCCCAGTTCGCCGGCTCGGCCGACGCCGATCTCCGTGCCTCGCTGGGCAGTTGGTACGACATCGTCGGTCCCGCCCTCGGCCTGTGCGCGCCCACCGAAGGCTCCCCGCCGGACCAGCAGGGTCTGCGCGACGGCCTCGACTGGGTGCTCACCCACCTCGCGGTGAAGCGCGCCCCGATGGTCCTCGTCCTCGACGACGCGCACTGGGCCGACCCCGAATCCCTGGGCTGGCTGGCCGCGTTCGCGCCCCGCGCCGAACAACTCCCGCTGCTGGTCGTGGTCGCGTACCGGCCCGACGAACTCCCCGACCACGCCGAGTCGTTGAGGGGACTGCCCGGCCGGGCCGGCGGACGCCCCCTCGACCTCGAACCGCTCAGTGTCGCGGCCGTCGCCGACCTGGTGCGGGAGACGCTCGGCGAGGACGCGGACGACGCGTTCTGCCATGAGTGCTGGGCCGTCACCGCGGGGAACCCCTTCGAGACCGTCGAACTCACCGCCAAGATCCACGACCGGGGCCTGACCCCCACCGAGGCCGGGGCCAACCAACTGCGCGACCTCGCAGCCGCCGTCAAGGGCAGTGGCCTCACCACCCGCCTCGAACGGCTCGGCACCTCGACCGTCCGCTACGCCTGGGCCTGCGCGGTCCTCGGCACCGAGCCCCATCCGATGCTCGCCGCCGCCGTCGCCGGGCTCGGCCACGAAGAGGCCGCCGACGCCGTCGACGCGCTGCGCGGCGCCCGCATCCTGACCGCCACGCTGACCACCGCGGGCACCCTCGAATTCGTGCACCCGCTCATCGCCACCGCCGTCTACCGCGCCATCCCCGCCGGCGTCCGCGTGGCCCTGCACGGCCAGGCCGCCTGGTGCGTCATCAACGAGGGCCAGGGCCCCTCCGTCGCCGCCCGCCACCTCATGGAGACCCACCCCGACGGCGACAACTGGGTGGTTCAGCAACTCCGCGCGGCCGCCGGCGAGACCCTGCGCGCGGGCGCCCCCGACACGGCCCGCAGCTACCTCGCCCGCGCCCTGCGCGAACCCCCGCCCTTCGACGACCGGGCCGCCGTCCTGTACGAATTGGGCAGCGCCTCTCTGCTCACCGAACCGGCGACCACCGTCAACCATCTGCGGGCCGCCCTCGAAGAGCCGATCAGCGACGCGGGCCTCCGGCAGAACATCGTCTACCGCCTCTCCCAGGTCCTCGCCCACAGCGACCGCCTCGCCGAGGCCTCCGACACCCTCGCCCGCGAGATCCGCGTGACCGGCGACGCCCGGGTCAAACTCCGCATGCTCTCCGAGCAGTTCATGTGGGACGCCTTCCGCGCCGACGAACCCGACCACCCCTCCCGCTCCCGCCGCCTCACCAAACTTGCCGACCGCCTCAAGGGCCGCGACCTCACCGAGCGGTACATCATCGGCCTGCGCACCTGGGACGCCGTACTCCGCGGTGAACCCGCACATGTCGCCCTGCACCACGCCGAACGCGCGCTGGCCGGCGGCCTCGGCTGGGCGGAGGCCGACCGCGGTTTCGAGGTGCCGGTGCTGGTCGCCCTCACCTTCATGTACTGCGACCGACCGGGCCGTGCGGAGGAACTCTTCGCCACCGGCATCGCCGACTTCGAGCAACAGGGCTGGCGCGGCGCCCACTTGTCCTTCGGCTACACCTTCCTCGGCTACCTCCGCTACCGGCGCGGCCGCCTCGCCGAGGCCGAGGACTTCGCCCGCGCGGGCCTGCGCCTGGCCGAACGCGTGGGACCCGGCACCCCCGTCTACTGGTACGGCACCGGCATCCTCATCGAGGTCCTGCTGGCCCGCGGACGGGTTGCGGAAGCCACCCAACTCGCCGAGGACCACGCCTTCGCGGAGCCCTTCCCGGCCGCCGTGGTCTTCCCGGACGCCCAGACCGTCTACGGCGAACTGCTCCTGGCCCGCGGCCTCGCCAAGGAGGCAGCCGCCGAACTGGCCGCCGCCGGCCGCCGTCTGGACCCCCGCGGCATCCGCAACCCGGCCTGGTGCCCCTGGCAGCTCCACCTCGCCCGCGCCGAACGCCACGACACCCCTGAGCGCGCCGTCGCCACCGCCGACGAAGCGGTCGCCCGTGCCCGCCAGTTCGGCACCCCCTCCGCCATCGGCCAGGCCCTGCGCATCGCCGCCGAGGTCTCCACCGGCTCGGCCCGAGCCAAACTCCTCGAAGAATCCGTCACCCACCTCGAACGCTCCCCAGCCGCCTACGAGTTGGCCTGCGCCCTGGTCGCCCTCGGCACCGAACTCCGCCGAGCAGGCAGGCCCAAGGAAGCCGCCGACCACCTCTACCGAGGCCTCGACGCAGCCGTCCAATGCGGCGCAGACGGCCTCGCGGACACCGCCCGAGCCGAACTGGCAGCAGCAGGCCTACGCCCCCGCCGCCTCCACAGCCCAGAAACCGACACCCTCACGACCCAGGAACGTGCGGCCGCAACCCTGGCCGCCGAGGGCAGCACCGACCACGAGATAGCCGTAGAACTCCACACGGACGAACAAACGGCAGTACGCCTCCTGTCAGCGGCCTACCGAAAACTGGGCACGGACCACACCGGCCTGGAATCGGCACTGATCAAACCAACGTAGGGCCAACCCCCTAGGGGCGCGGGGAACTGCGCGCCCAGCCCCCACACACCCGCACTCGACAACGAACAGGCACCCGGCAAACGGCCACGGCCACACCGCCGGACGGCACCCCGTACCATTGCTGCATGTCGTTCCTCCGCCGCCGCAGCGCCACCCCCGCCGGCCCCGAATTCGATGTGCTGGCCATGGACCCGGGCGACTGGCCCGGGAACCTCGGTGCCGGTCTGCTGCCCGCGCCCGACGGCACCTGCCAGGGCGTGTTCCTGCGGTACGACCTCTTCGGCGGCCGCGGCCCCGCGATGGTCATCGGCAACCTGCCGGAGGGCTCGCCCGCCCGTGACGTCGCCGAGGACGAGATCCCGTTCGAGGTCGCGCAGCTGCTCCTCGCGCTGGAGAACGACGAGGAGGTGACCGTCGTAGGCGTCGAGGACATGCCGGTGATGCAGGGCGACAACCTGCTGATCGTGCGCCGCCTCAAGCTCTCCGAGAGCCGGATCTCCTGCGTCCAGTTCGACCGCAGCGACAACGTCCTGGTCACCATCGCCGCCTGGGACCGCCCCATCACGGACGACCTCTACGCCCTGCTGAAACCGCTCCCGGCGGAACTGTTCCAGCAGGGCTGAGGCACGGCTACCGGCTGGACCGCTCCACCGTCACGTCGGCGGCGCGCACGAACTCCACCCGGTGGCCGTACTGGATCTCGTAGTAGAGATCCTTTCCTACGACGACCTTGTGCGAGTCGGTGGTGAAGGTGACCGCGTAGTAGTACTCGCCGGGCAGCTTGTCACCGACCACGTACTTCTGGCCCTTGAGCAGCTTGTACGGCAGCGGCGAGATCGCCTGGGCGGGCACTCCCGCCGGATAGGCCGAGGCCTCGGGGTAGGCGCGGCCGTAGACCGGGACGCTGTCCGCACCCTCCTTCGGCGTCACCACCAGACCGGCCGCCTTCACCGCGGTGGGCTGCTTCTTCGGGTTCTTGAACCAGGCCTCCTGACCGAGGTACCAGATCGCCGTCCAGTCCCCGGAACGGTCGGCCACCGCGTACTGCTGCCCGGTGGACACCCGTGAGGACAGGTCGTTGACGCCGGTCGTCGGGGTCGTGCCGAGGCCGATGTCCTTGATCAGGGGGTAGGTCTCACCGGGCCCGGAGTACAGCCGGACCTCGCTCGACCCGTGCACCGCGCACGGCTGGCCGGCGGTGACGCAGCCCGTGTACACCGGCTGGTTCGTGGCGTAGTCGGGGCGGATCGTCACCAGACCGCCGCCCTTCTTCGCGGTCTGCTTGACCGGGTGGCCCAGCAGGTCGAAGTAGTGCGCCCAGTCCCAGTACGGGCCCGGGTCGGTGTGCATCCCGGGGACCGTGGACGTCGTCGGCCCGGGCACGTTGTCGTGGCCGAGGATGTGCTGCCGGTCCAGCGGGATGCCGTACTTCTTCGTCAGGTACGACACCAGTCGCGCCGACGAGCGGTACATCGCCTCCGTGTACCAGGCGTCCGGCGCGGCGAGGAAGCCCTCGTGCTCGATGCCGATCGACTTGGCGTTGATGTACCAGTTGCCCGCGTGCCAGGCCACGTCCTTGGCCTTCACATGCTGGGCGATCAGACCGTCGGTGGAGCGGATCGTGTAGTTCCAGGACACATAGGTGGGGTCCTGGACCAGGTTCAGGACACCGGCCCACTGGCCTTCCGTGTCATGGATGACGATGTACTTGATGCTCTGCGACGCGGGCCGGTCGCCCAGGTCGTGGTTGCCGTAGTCGTCGGTCCCGAACTGGGAGTACGGCGCCGGGATCCACTCGCAGGACACCTTCTTCGGGCATTCCGTGTCACCGGCGGCGACCGTGCGCAGGCCGGTCTCCTTCAGCTGCGCGGTGTCGGGCGCGAGGTCCGGCTGGGCGGCCAGCGCGACCTGCTGTCCGGCGTCCGTGGTGCGCGCCTCGCCGGTGTGGATGACGTCGTAGACATCGTTGGCATACGCGGCCGCCGTGGCCGTGTCGTCGGCTCCGGAGAAGCGCGCGACCGCGCCGTACCAGTCGGCCGGGTCCGCGCTCAGCGACTCACCGAGGTTCTTCTGGGCGTCGGCCAGGAGGGCCGCGCCGCCCGCCACGTTCGCGGTCTCGTCGGTACGCAGGTCGGTTGCCGGAAGACCGGTCAGCTCGGCCGCCTTCGTCAACGTCTTGAGGCGGGCGGGGAGTTGGGAGTCCGCCGGGATCTGCGCGGTGGGGTGCAGGGCGGCGCGGGCGCTGTCGCCGCGGGGGTCCTCGGTGCCTTCGCTCAGGTGCTCCGTCGCGGCGAGGGCGGTGCGGGCGTCGGTGAGGTGCATCGGGCCGTAGCCGCCGGTCACGCTGGGCGCTCCGCCGTGCGTGTCCCAGCGGGACTGGAGGTAGGAGACGGCCAGCAGGACCGTCTGCGGCACGTGGTACTGGGCGGACGCCGACGCGAACGCCCGCTGGAGGGTGGAGGCGGAGGAGTCGGTGGGGCTCGCCGAGGGGGCCGCGCCCAGCAGGGGCAGCAGCAGGGCGGCGGTGGCGAGTGCGCCGGCGGACCGGCGCGCGCGTCTGTGACCGGGAGAGCGGGTGGGGTCGGTCGAGGATCCTCGCAATGCAGCCTCCTGGGACGGTGGGATTGTCATGAACCGTGCGGGGCCGGGCGTGCGTCAGTGGTACCGGCTGGCCGACGATCCGTCAATCATGCCCAGAGGAAGGCGATTTCCCATGTCAACGGGGGATGCGAGGAGTTTCGTGGCGGTGGTGTCCGGGCCTGCGGGGCGTCAGTGGAGTACACCAATGGGGGAGTGCGGCGGGGCCCGGCAGATATATGTAGGCCGGACACATAGAGGTCGCCCATATGTCGGCCGGACACACGAAGGTCCGCGGTACGCCGCTGCAGGGCGTACCGCGGACCTTCGTCCCCGTCAGCGAGTGCCGACCGCCGCACGCACGGCCCGGCGGGCCATCTGGCAGTCGTCGTGCAGCCGCCTCAGCAGCAGCCGTTGTTCCTCGCCGGACGGCGCAGCACCCGGGTGGGCCACCACTCCCGGTGCCGCCGGGGCCGAGTCGTGCATCGAACGCTGCACGGCCATCTCGTAGGTACGGATCTCCCGGGTCAGCACCAGCATCAGGTTCACCAGGAACGCGTCACGCGACGCCGGTCCCGCCGACTGCGCGATCTGACTGATCTGCCGCCGGGCCACCGGCGCGTCCCCGAGGACCGCCCAGAGCGTGGCCAGGTCGTAGCCCGGCAGGTACCAGCCCGCGTGTTCCCAGTCCACCAGCACTGGACCGGCCGGTGAGAGAAGGATGTTGGACAGCAGGGCGTCACCGTGACAGAACTGGCCCATCCCGCCGCGGCCCGCCGAGTGCGCGATGCCGTGCAGCAGCTTCTGCAGGTCTCCCATGTCCCGGTCGGTGAGCAGCCCCAGCTCGTGATAGCGCGAGATGCGGGCCGCGTAGTCCAGCGGGGCGTCGAACGTGCCCGCCGGCGGCCGCCAGGCGTTCAGCCGGCAGATCGAGCCGAGCGCCGCCCGGATGTCCGCCCGCGGCGGAGCCTGTGCCGGGTGCCGGTGCAGCGCCGCCACCCGGCCCGGCATCCGCTCGATGACCAGCGTGCAGTTGTCCGGGTCCGCCGCGATCAGCCGCGGCACCCGCACCGGCGGGCGGTGCCGGACGAACGAACGGTATGCGGCTATCTCGTGCCGGATCCGCTCGGCCCACGCGGGGGAGTGGTCCAGTAAACACTTCGCTACGGCCGTGCTGCGTCCGGTCGTTCCGACCAGGAGCACGGAGCGCCCGTTGCGGCGTAGCACCTGCACCGGAGCGAACTCCGGGCAGATCCGGTGCACCGACGCGATCGCCGTACGCAGCTGGGCGCCCTGAGGGCCGGACAAGTCGAGTCTCCCGCTGAGGGGTTGGGGGCCGAGCCCGGGAACGCGCCGCGGCCTGCCCGCACCGAGCACGGGGCCGGCCGCCGGCCGCGCCGGGTCGAGGTAGGGGCCGCCGGCGCCCGGGCGGGGGTGCAGCGACCGGGGCGGGGCGGACACGGAGGACGATGCTGTGTACATGGGAGAAACAGATCCCTTCGTGTGCCTGCAGTGCCTGTCCAATCAAGCGCGCTCCCGGCCCGGTCCCGCTGGCGCACCCTGGGGAGTGTTCCTCGGGGACCGGGTCGGGGTGGCGCGTTCCTACCTGACACCAGATGCGCAGTGGCACACCATCTGGCGCACCCTGGCGAACCCTGGCGAATAGTCGCCCGGCACAGCGCACCGGGCTATGTTCAAGTCAGCCGAGAACCTGGGGGCTTGACGTGAACGGACAACCCAACTCCCGTCTCTCGGACCTGTTCGGCCTGGCCGGCTGGTCCAAGGGCGAGCTCGCGCGGCGGGTCAACAGGCAGGCGGCGGCCATGGGCCACCCCCAGCTGTCGACCGACACCTCGCGGGTACGGCGTTGGATCGACACGGGGGAGATCCCGCGCGATCCGGTGCCGAGGGTGCTGGCGGCTCTGTTCACCGAGCGTCTCGGCCGTGTCGTGACCATCGAGGACCTCGGTCTGGTCCGGCACGGGCGTACGGGAAAACGGCCCGACGACGGGAGTGTGGAACATCCCGACGGTGTGCCGTGGGCGCCCGAACGGACAGCTGCGGTCCTCACCGAATTCACGGGAATGGACCTCATGCTCAACCGACGCGGCTTGGTGGGCGCGGGCGCCGCGCTCGCCGCAGGCTCCGCACTCAGCAGCGCCATGCACGCATGGCTGCACTCCGATCCGACTCTCTCCGCCGATGCTCCCCGGTTCGACGATCCCCTGCACGCCGACCCCGCTGGGTTCGACCGCTATGAGGCCGCCCCCATCGGGTCGCAGGAGATCGAGGAACTGGAGGAGTCCGTCAAGGTGTTCCGCGCCTGGGACGCGGCCCGCGGCGGCGGGCTGCAGCGCAAGGCCGTGGTGGGACAGCTCAACGAGGTGGGCGGCATGCTCGCCTACCGGCACCCGGCCGATCTGCAGCGGCGCCTGTGGGGCGTCGCCGCCAACCTCGCCGTTCTCGCGGGCTGGATGTCGCACGACGTCGGCCTGGAGCCCACGGCCCAGAAGTACTTCGTCATCGCCGCCCACGCGGCCCGAGAGGGCGGTGACCGGCCCCGCGCCGGGGAGGCGCTCTCACGGGCGGCTCGCCAGATGGTGCACCTGGGCCGGCCCGACGACGCACTCGATCTCATGAAACTCGCCAAGACCGGTTCCGGTGACGAGGTGCTGCCGCGCACCCAGGCGATGCTGTGCACCATCGAGGCCTGGGCACAGGCGTCGATGGGCAAGGGCCAGGCGATGCGCCGCACCCTCGGCCAGGCGGAGGACCTCTTCGTCTCCGACCGCGGCGACGTACCGCCCCCGAGCTGGATGCAGACGTTCAAGGAGGAGGATCTCTACGGCATGCAGGCCCTGGCCTACCGCACCCTGGCCGAGCACGAGCCCGGAGCGGCCGTGCACGCCCAGTACTTCGCGGCGAAGGCCCTGGCGCTGCGGGTCGACGGACGGCAGCGGTCGAAGATCTTCGACTTCCTGTCGATGGCCTCGGCCTGCTTCATCGCCGACGACCCCGAACAGGCGGACAGGTACGCGCGGTTGGCCCTCGCGTCGATGGGATCGAACTCCTCCCACCGCACCTGGGACCGGCTGCGCGAGATGTACCGGCTGACCGCCCAGTACGCCGGTTATCCGAGGATCCACGAACTGCGGGAGGAGATCGCACTCGCGCTGCCGAAGACACAGAAGGCACAGTCGAAGAGCCCGAGGGCCAAGGGCGGCGGCAACAGCGCACAGGTATAGGGAGTTCGGGATTTCGAGTAGCTGACTGTCCGTCAAAGGATGCTCGGTCAGAGGCTGTTGGTCAGGTCGTCCTGGCGACGAGCACGCACGCGTCGTCCGCGCGCTCGGTGTCGCCGAACTCCTCCACGACCATCCGTACGCAGTCCTGTGCGGTGCGCGCCTCGCCGAACCGCGGGGCCAGGTCGAGGAGTCGGCCCACGGCCTCCGGTCCGCTGTGCCCCGGCACCAGTCCGTCGGTGTGCAGCAGCAGCAGGTCGCCCGCTTCGAGGGTCTCCTCGGCCTGTCCGTAGGCCGCTCCCGAGGTGGCGCCGAGCAGGACGCCGTCCGGTGCGCTCAGCACGCGCCCCGTCCCGCCGCGGAACAGCAGCGGGGCGGGGTGCCCTGCCTGCGCCCACGCCAGGGTGCGGGTCTCGGGCCGGTAGCGGCAGCACACCGCGCTGCCCAGGGCCGGTTGCACGGTGGCATCGAGTAACTGGTTGAGCCAGGACATCAGTTGACCGGGCTCGGTGCCGGCCATCGCCATCCCGCGCAGGGCGCCGAGCAGCATCGCCATGCCCGAGGTGACGGCGACACCGTGTCCGGTGAGGTCGCCGACGCTCAACAGCGTTGCCCCATCGGAGAGTTGGAGGGCGTCGTACCAGTCGCCGCCGATCAGCGCGCTCGTGGAGGAGGGCAGATAGCGGGCGGCCAGGTCCAGTGTCTCCGGCCCCTGGTGCGGGAGCCGCAGGGAACCGCGCCACGGCGGCAGCACGGCTTCCTGCAGCTCGACCGCGAGCCGGCGCTCGGTCTGCGCGTGATGCCGGTGGATCTGCAGCGAGTCACGGGTCTCGCTCACCGTCCGCTGGCTGCGGCGCAGTTCGCTGACGTCCCGCAGCACGGCCCACATCGAGGCGGTGCCACCGTCGGCGTCGAGCACGGGCTCGCCCATCATGTGCACCGTCCGTACGGCACCGTCGGGCCGGACGATGCGGAACTCGCCGTCGATCGGCTTGGCGTCGATCAGGCAGTCCGTGACCATCGCGGTCAGCGCGGGCCGGTCCTCGTCGAGGATCAGGGACGGCAGTTCGTCGAGGGTGAGCGGGGGAGCGGCCGGGTCACGGCCGAGGATCTGGTACAGCTCCCCGGACCAACTCGCCTCGTCCGTCAGGAGATTCCACTCGGCACTGCCGACCCGGCTGAGCAGCGAGTCGTCCCGAGGCGTTTCCGGTACGGAGGTCGGGGCCGGCGCCGCTTCCACGGCCGCGGGCACGGGCGGCGGGCCGTCCCGCAACTGGGCCAAGTGCTCGTCGAGATCGTTGAGTTGATGCAGCGCCAGATCGCACAGTGCCCGCTGCCACCGCTCCCGGGGGTCGGCGCCGTCGTGCTGCGCGTCCCGTCGTACGGCGTCCACGTCACCCATGAGCCGCCGCGCCTGCGATATCAGCGCGTCGACCGAACCGCGCGCGGGCGGCTGGGTGGCGGGGAGGTCCGCAGAGAGGTGGGACGGCATGACGCGCTCCGATGCGGGGACGGTACGACCAAGGCGGATGGAGGGACCGGTTACGACTGTCGCACAGGCTGCGACGCCCTGTAAGGGATTTGGCAACACACGATCCGGTGGTGCTTCTGGCATATGCCAGCGTCTTCACGGGCGGCTGGTGCCGTGCTCGTGGCGCGGCCGCCCTGGTGGGGCAAGTCGTATGCGCAGTACGCGAGTTGAAGGACTGATTACCCTTCAGGCCCGTCATTCAACCACCTGTTCGACGGCTTCGCGTTCACGCGCGGGGCGGGCATCCGACGCCCGGCGTGCGGCTGAAAAGTGTTGCTCCAGCGAGTGATCCGCAGTACGCACCAGTCATTTTGAGCCGTTGCTTTGTTATAGCCATGACAATTCTGTGGACGTGGTGCCACGCTGCTGTGCACCACGCTCACCGAGCGTTCACTCCCTCCTCACCCCTCCTCCTCACACCCGCGCGCCCGCCGGACGGCCGTACCCCGGCCCGACCCGCTCTCCAGGACTCCACCGAGTCCGACCACCCCACATAAGGAGAACGCCTTGACCCGGCATGACCGTTATCCGCACCACCCCAGATACACCGCAGCCCTTGTACTGACCGCAGTCGGCACCCTGTTGGCGGCCGGCATGCAGACCGGCGCCGCCTCCGCCGCTCCCGGCGGGCACACCGCCGCCGCGAAGATCCTGGCCACCCCGCGGGCCGGAGCGGCCCCGGCCGCCCTGTCGCCGTCGAAGCACGCCGCCCTCCTCAAGAGCGCGGGCGCGGCCGTGAAGAGCACCGCGAAGACCCTCGGCCTCGGCGCCAAGGAGAAGCTCGTCGTCAAGGACGTCAGCCAGGACGCCGACGGCACGACCCACACCCGCTACGAGCGGACGTACGCCGGACTGCCCGTCCTCGGCGGGGACCTGGTCGTCCACGCCAAGAGCGGCCGCCTCAGCGTCACGAAGGCGGCGAAGGCCGACCTGGCCCTGCCGGACATCACCCCGAACGTGACGTCGGCGACGGTGCAGACCAAGGCGCTCGCGGCGGCGTCCAAGGCGGGCGGCGAGAAGGCCAAGCTCGACGGCGCCCCGCGGCTCGTCGTCTGGGCCGCCGGAGCCAAGCCCGTCCTCGCCTGGGAGGCGGTGGTCGGCGGCTTCCAGGACGACGGCACGCCCAGCGAGCTCCATGTGATCACCGACGCCGACTCCGGCAAGGCCGTCTTCCAGTACCAGGGCATCGAAACGGGCACCGGCACCGGCCAGTTCAACGGATCGGTCCCGCTCAGCACCACGCTCTCCGGGTCGACGTACCAACTCGTCGACGGCGACCGCGCCGGACACAAGACCTACGACCTGAACCAGGGCACCTCCGGCACCGGCACCCTCTTCACTGATGACAACGATGTCTGGGGCGACGGAACCCAGAGCAACCGGCAGACCGCGGGCGTGGACGTCGCGTTCGGCGCGGCGGCGACCTGGGACTACTACAAGGACGTCTTCGGGCGGAACGGCATACGCAACGACGGCGTGGCCGCCTACAGCCGGGCCCACTACGGCAACAACTACGTCAACGCGTTCTGGGACGACACCTGCTTCTGCATGACCTACGGCGACGGCTCGGGCAACACCCACCCGCTGACCGCGCTGGACGTGGCCGCGCACGAGATGAGCCACGGCGTCACCGCCGCCACCGCCGGCCTCACCTACTCCGGTGAGTCGGGCGGCCTCAACGAGGCGACCTCGGACATCTTCGCCGCCGCGGTGGAGTTCCACGAGAACCTGCCCGCCGACGTCCCCGACTACATGGTCGGCGAGAAGATCGACATCAACGGCAATGGCACACCGCTGCGTTACATGGACAAGCCCTCCAAGGACGGCGCGTCCCGCGACTACTGGAGCTCGACGCTCGGCAGTGTCGACGTCCACTACTCCTCGGGCCCGGCCAACCACCTCTTCTACCTGCTGTCCGAGGGCAGCGGCGCGAAGACCGTCAACGGCGTCGCCTACGACAGCCCGACCTACGACGGCGTGCCCGTCGCCGGCATCGGCATCGACAACGCCCAGAAGGTCTGGTACCGGGCGCTCACCACGTACATGACCTCGTCCACGAACTACGCCGGTGCCCGCACCGCGACCCTGCAGGCCGCCGCCGACCTCTTCGGCGCCTACAGCCCGACCTACCTGGCCGTGGCCGACGCGTGGGCGGCGATCAACGTCGGCAGCCGGATCGCGCTCGGCGTCAACGTGGCCCCGGTCGCCGCCCAGATCAGCGGAGTCGGCCAGGCCGTGTCCCTGCAGACGGACGCGTACACCACCAACTCCGGTGCGGGCCTGACCTATTCGGCCACGGGACTGCCCGACGGACTGACCATCAGCAGCACCGGTCTGATCTCCGGCGTCCCGACCACCCTCGGCACCAGTGACGTCACGCTGACCGTCACCGACGACACGGGCGCGAGTGCCACCGTCGCCTTCAGCTGGCGGATCGCCAACATCTACGCCAGCGGCACCCGCGTCGACATCCCCGACAACGCCGGCGCCGTGGAGTCCCCGATCACGGTCACCGGCCGCGACGGCAACGCCTCGGCCACCACCCAGGTCTACGTCAAGATCGTCCACACCTACCGCGGCGACCTGACCGTCGACCTCGTCGGCCCGAACGGCACCGTCTACTCCCTGCTGAACCGCTCCGGCGGCTCCGCCGACAACGTCGACCAGACCTTCACCGTCGACGCCTCCGCCCAACCGGTCAACGGCACCTGGAAGTTGCGGGTGCAGGACCGTGCCGCGCTCGACGTCGGCTACATCGAGCAGTGGCAGCTCACTCCGTGAACTGACCTGTCCAGCCTCGTAGTCGGAGGCTGAGAGGTTCGGACTCGGTTCTTGAATGCCCGAGTTGGTTCTGGCCGCGCCTGTACGCACGAAGGCGCGGCCAGAACCCGTCGGCATGCTCAGCCAGTTGTACGACGTGCCGCCGTCACGGCGTGATCAGCCGGTCCTGCTCCACCGGCGGTGTGCCCCCGTACCAGTCCAGGGCCTTGCCGAAGCGCACCAACTCGCCGTAGTGGGTGGGGTCGACGTGCTCGGCGAAGACGAGGTCGAGGACGGCGGCCGCCGCGTCGGCGGGGGACTGGGCCTGGCTGAAGTCGCTGAACCAGGGGCGGGAGGTGTCCGTGTCGACCATGCCCGGGCAGACCGAGGCGATCAACGTGCCGGTCGCGAGGTCGTGTTCGCGGCGTTCGGCGGCGACCGCGCGGACGGCGGCGACCTGGGCCACCTTCGAGGGCACGTTCAGCCAGAGCGGCCAGCCCGCCTCGGCCGTGGTCCGGTGGTGGACGGCGCCGCGCCAGGACTCGACGGCGTACTCGACCTGGTCCAGGCTCGCGCCGTCGAACAGGTCGTGCAGCGCGGGGTCGAGATGCCCGAGCGTGCCGAGGCTGCTGGCCACGACGAGGAACCGGCCGCCCGGGCGCAGGACGGGACCGAAGGAACGCAGCAGCGCGTGGGTCGCGGTGTTGGACACGTCGATGAACTCGTCGGCGCGCGCCGCCTGGGACTCCCCGGGCAGCACCCGGGCCACGGCGTTCGAGATCACGATGTCGACCCCGCCGTGGTCCTGCCGGAGCTCGGCGGCGAGGTCGGCGATGGCGTCGGTGTCGGTGACGTCCAGGACCCGGCCCTCGACGCGGCTGCGAGTGCCGGGCAGGGCCGCGACCTCGTGGGCCGCGTCGGTGACGCGCCGCTCGTCGCGTCCGGTGAGCAGGACCAGGTCGTCGGGGCCCATGCGGGCGGCCAGGCCTTCGACGAGGGCGCGGCCGAGTCCTTGGTTGGCGCCCGTGACGAGGGCGATGCGCGAAACGTTCATGACTGCCACGGTAGGAACCCGGCGAGTGTGCGTCCAACGAAAGTTACGCACCACTAGCATGCGTGATCGTCATGGACTTCACGGATGTGTCACTCACCGCGCTGCGCGTCTTCCGCGCGGTCGCCGAGCAGGGAACCTTCACCGCGGCCGCCGCGTCACTGGGCTACACCCAGTCCGCGGTCTCCCGCCAGATCGCCGCGATCGAGCGGGCCGCGGGCGCAGAGCTCCTGGAACGGAGGCGTGACGGCGTACGGCTGACCCCGGCCGGCCGTCTCGTCATGCGCAGGGCGACGGTCGTACTCGACGAGATCGACGCGACCGCGCGCGAACTGTCCGGTCTGCCGGCGGAGGCGGCGACCGTCCGCCTGGGCTGGTTCCCCAGCGCGGGCGCGGTCCTGCTGCCCCGCGCCCTGGCCGCCCTGCGCCGCACCGACCCGGACCTGCACGTCGTCAGCCGGGAAGGCGGCACCCCGGCGCTGGTACGCGCTCTCCGTGCCGGCAGTCTCGACCTGGCGCTGCTGGCGTCGGTGCCGCCGTTCCGCCCACCCGACACGGAGTCCCCACCGCTGGTGCTGCGCACGCTCACCGAGCGCCCGCTGTACCTGGCGGTGCCCGCCACGCACCCCCTGGCCCGCGGCGACTACGTCGACGTGGCCGACCTGCGCGGCCAGCGCTGGATCGCCGGCCCCTCCTCCGGCGAGGACCGGCTGATGGGCGTATGGCCGGGGTTGGACGAGCGCCCCGAGATCGCCCACACGGCCCGCGACTGGCTGGCCAAACTCCAACTCGTCGCGGCGGGCTGCGGTTTGACCACGGTGACCGCCTCACTGGCCCCCGCCGTGCCCCCGGGCGTACGCGTCCTGCCGGTACGCGGCGGCCCCCAGGAACAACGCCGCCTCCTGCTCGCCCGCCTCCCACACCCACCCACCGAGGCACTCACCCGGGTGGCGGCTGCCCTCCGGCTCGCTGCCCTGGACGCCTACACGCCTAGCACGACACCAGCACAGGAGTGAGCGGTTCGGAGGGAGTTGCTCAGCCGCCGACCCGCCCCTCTTCCCCAACACACTGCCGCCCGGCCGACGTTGCCCCGCGCCCCAACGCCCCCGCGCCGGCCAACAGCGCCAGCGCGGTCAGCAGCCGCGCCGCGAGGAGCAGCCAGTACGACGTGGCCAGCGCCGCCAGGACACTGGACGCGACCAGCGCGGCCAGCAGTGTCGTGAGCACATGGCGCCGGGCCACACCCCGCATGAGATGGGTGAGTGGCACGGACGCGACGGCCACCGTCACGCCGTAACCCGTGACCAGCAGTCCGACCGCCGACACGGAGACCCGCAGGCTGTCGGCGATGAGTTCCAGGAGGCCGATCGGGAGGTTCTCCACGGTGTTGAAGGTGAAGGCGGCCAGCATCAGAGCCGCGAGCACCGCCGACCTGTGCCACCGAGTCCGTCGCGCCCGCTCCGCTGCCCCGTCCATGGGCCCACCTCACCGGTCTCACCGATCCCGCCGCAAACGAATTCACCGGGAGCCCCACACCTCGACGGCAGAGTGACGCAGGTCACATCAACTCGTTCGGGCTTCCGCGTAATGCAAAGGGCACCTGCGAGGTCGTACAGGCACACGGCAATCCGGCCGACCTCACGCCCGCAGGGGAGACCGACCATGGACATCACCCTCGAACAGCCCACCCGAGCCCGGCTGATCACGGCGGACGACACGGAGATCCCCGTGTCCGCCACACTCCGCTACCTCGCCTCGGACCCGCTGGCCGTGCACCTCGACTTCCCGCCCGAGGTCTCCCTCGACGGCGACGGCGTCACCTGGACCTTCGCCCGCTCGCTGCTGGAGGAGGGGCTGCGCAGGCCGGCCGGCGGCGGGGACGTGCACCTGTGGCCGTGCGGCCGGGCCCGCACGGTGCTGGAGTTCCACTCGCCGTTCGGCCTCGCCCTGCTGCATTTCCAGACCCCGGAACTGCGCCGCTTCCTGCTGCGTACCTACGACGTGGTGGCCACCGGACAGGAGGACATGGACGCGCTCGTCGACCAGGGTCTGAGCGCCCTGTTCGGGATCGTGTGACGGCAACTCGGGACACCGGAGCCGACTTTGACTTTTGTTCACCTCCATCTCACCGTCCCGGTATGGACCTTGGCGATCACCCCGTGCACCCTTGCGCGCGGTGTGCCGCTCGGGCACGCCTGTGACGAGGGTGGGGCGAATGACACCGATCAGCCGAAGAGGCTTCGTGGGGCTCGGTGCCACCGTGGCGGCGGGCATGGCGACCGGCACCGGCGTATGGCCTGCGGTCGCGGCGCAGCAGCGGACGGCGGCGACCGGCACGATCTCGGACGTGAAACACGTGGTGATCCTCATGCAGGAGAACCGCAGCTTCGACCACTACTTCGGGCGCCTCAAGGGTGTCCGCGGCTTCGACGACCGCAGCGGCATCACGCTCAGCGGCGGCTACCCGGTCTTCAACCAGCCCAACGGCGGCGGCCGTCAGTACCCCTGGAAGCTGAGCGCCACCCCGGCAGCCGGCGGCCAGGACGGCGAGACCCTCGCCCAGTGCAACGGCGACCTGCCGCACTCCTGGTCATCCCAGCACTCCGCGTGGAACAAGGGCCGCCTCGACAACTGGGTCTCGGGCGTGGGCAACGTCCGCTCGCTCGGCTACCTCGACCGGTCCGACATTCCCTTCCATTACGCGCTCGCCGACAACTACACCATCTGCGACGCCTACTTCTGCTCCACGCTCAGCGCGACCGGCCCCAACCGCACCTATCTGTGGAGCGGCAAGGTCGACTCCTCCAGCTACGACGGCGGTGACGAGTCCGGCCTGACCTGGCAGACCTACGCCGAGTCCCTGCAGAACGCCGGAGTGACCTGGAAGGTCTACCAGAACGCGGCCGACAACTACGGCGACAACGGCTGCGCCTACTTCAAGAACTTCGCCAACTCCAAGGCGGGCAGCCCCCTTTACGACCGAGGCATGTCCTCCGTCCCGGCCGCCACCGGCTCCACCCCCGACGACATCGCCGCCGCCATCAAGGCCGACGTCCTCGCGGGCACCCTCCCGCAGGTCTCCTGGGTGGTCCCCAACCAGGCCTTCTCCGAGCACCCCTACGCCCCGCCCGGCGACGGCGCCCACTTCATCGGCCTCGTCTACCAGGCCCTCGCCGCCGACCCGGACGTCTTCGACTCGACCGTCCTGTTCCTCAACTACGACGAGAACGACGGCTACTTCGACCACGTCCCGCCGCCCGCCCCACCCGCCGGCACCGACGGCGAGTTCCTCAACGGCGTCCCGTACGGCTTCGGCTTCCGCGTCCCGATGATCGTCATCTCGCCCTGGACGCGCGGTGGTTGGGTCTCCTCCGAGGTCTTCGAGCACACCTCGGTCCTGCGCTTCCTGGAGACCTGGACCTCGTCCCTGGGCAAGCCCGCCGTCTGCCCGAACATCAGCACCTGGCGCCGCAAGGTCAGCGGCGACCTGACCGGCGTCTTCGACTTCGCCAACCCGGTCTACGGCGCGGTGTCCCTGCCCGCGACGAGCGTCATCGGCATCTCCACCTGCGGCCCGCTGCCCAACCCGGTGCCGACGAACAACGCCCTGCCCGTCCAGGAGACCGGCACCCGGCCCGCCCGCGCGCTGCCGTACCAGCCCAACGGGTACCTGGATCACCTGGAGTTCGGGTCCAGCGGCAAGATCCTCGCCTGGTTCGCCATGACGAATCAGGGCGGCGCCGCCAAGAGCGCCGCCCACCTCTCCATCCACCCCAACGCGTACCGCGACACCACGCCCTGGCAGTACACGGTCGACCCGGGCGGCACCGCCTCCGACTACTTCAACATCGGTACGGGCTACGGCAGCGGCAAGTACGACATCAGCATGGTCGGCCCCAACCGCTTCCTGCGCCGCTTCCAGGGCGACGCGACGAAGGCGGGCAAGTCCGTTGAGGTGAGCACCCGTTACGCCGTCGAGTCGGGCACCGGCAAGCTCGCGATCTACTTCAAGATGACCAACTCGTCCGCCGCGTCGGTGAAGTTCACGATCACCTCGAACCACTACCGCGGTGACGGACCGTGGACCTACACGGTCGCCGCGGGCGCGTCGACGGAGGACTTCTTCAACGCCGTTGCGTACCAGGGTGGTTGGTACGACTTCACGGTCACCGTCGACTCCGACGCGACCTGGTCGCGCCGGTTCACCGGGCACCTGGAGTCGGGTGCGGCGAGCGTCAGCGGCTGACGTCGGCGTACAGCTCCGGGCGCGGGGCGAGTTCGGCGGCCACCCGGCCGCCGCTCTCCAGCGCCCGGACCCCGGCCTCGGCGATGGCGGACGAGGCGTAGCCGTCCCACGCGCTCGGGCCGGTGACCAGACCCTGCCGGGTCGCGTCGACCCAGGACTGCACCTCGCGGTCGTAGGCGTCGGCGAACCGGACGAGGTAGTCCAGCGGCACGTCCTCGTGGGCGCGGCCCTGTGTGGTGACGACCATCGAGTGGTCCTCGCCGATCCGGGCGCTGCCCGCCTCGCACACGGCCTCGCAGCGCACCTGGTAGCCGAAGCCGGAGTTGACGAAGATCTCGAGGTCGACCAGGGCGCCGCCGTCGGTCTCGAAGAGCACGAGCTGGGGGTCGACCAGTCCCTCCGGGGCGCTCCCCGACGAGCGCGGGCTGAGCACGGTCACCGCGGTGAGTTCCTGGCCGAGCAGCCAGCGGGCCGCGTCGATCTCGTGCGACACGGAGCTGTCGATGAGCATCGCCGAGGTGAAGTACGGCGGCGACGACACATTGCGGTGGGTGCAGTGGAGCATCAGCGGGCGGCCCAACTCTCCGCTGTCCAGCAGGGACTTGAGGCCCTGGTGCTCCGTGTCGTAGCGCCTCATGAACCCGATCTGCGCGAGCCGTCGCCCGAGGCGTGCCTCCGCCTCCACCACCCGGAGCGCTCCGGTGGAGTCCGGCACCATGGGCTTCTCGCACAGCACCGGCAGCCCGCGCGCGAAGGCCGCGAGCAGCGCCTCCTCGTGCGCGGGACCCGGCGAGGCGACGAGGACCGCCTCGACCCCGGGGGCGTCCAGCGCGGCCACGGCGTCCTCGTGCACCGCGACCGCGTCCAGACCGGCCACCGCCTCCTTGGCGCGATCCGTGTCCGGGTCGGCCACGGCGGCCACCCTGGCGCCGCTCACCACCTGGTCGAGGCGTCGTATGTGGTCGGCTCCCATGTGTCCCGCACCCAGTACGGCCACACCCAGCAGGTCACCCACGTGCGCACTCCCTCTCCGTCGACGATCACGCCGTAGCGTACGCCGGAGAAGAGGGGCGGCCTCAGGGCTGAAGGGGCATCTCAGTAGCGCAGCACGCCCGCGATGCCGTCCGCGTCGTTCAGGGTGCCGTCGGGGACGAAACGGACATCCGCGCCGGTCTCCAGGCACTGTTCGACGATCTCGTCCACGATGTCCTCGCGGGCGTCCAGGTCAGCGCTGTCGGCGGGGACCAGATGGTCGCCGTGGTCGTCGCGGACCGTGACGCGGTAGTTCTCCTCGACGGCCAACAGCCGGACGCGGCCCTCTCGGGCGTTCTGCCAGACCTCGTCGACGCCGGCCGCGAACTCCTTGCGCCCGCGCGCCGATTCGAGTTCTCGGGTCACGGTGACGGTGTTCTTGCGCGCCTCGGCGTCGACCAGTGGCCGTACGGCCTGCCACACGGCGTCGGGGGTGCCGTGCGCGAGGCCGCCGTGGGCGATGTGCACCGCGTCCTTGGTCGCGCTGCCGACCTCGTCGAAGGCGGACAGGGCGGCCTGGTCGCCGGTGACGTAGAGCGGCCGCCGGTGCTCGCGCAGGATCCGGCCCATCGCGGTGTCGGCCTCGCGCAGGAAGTGGCGGGTGTCCTCGTCGCGGAAGGTGCTCGGGATGTCCCCGATCCGCTCCTGGCGCTCGGCGTCGAAGTTGTCCCGATGGTCGCGGGTCAGCGGGAAGCCGCCGGTGTGGTCCTCGACGACCCGGTCGACACCGCCGTTCCACAGCGTGACGCGGTCCGCGGCGAGCGACAGCACCCAGAACGGGCGCTCGGAGGCCTGCGCGGAGACGAGATTGCGGGTGAGGAACGTGTCGGAGAGGACCACACGTTCCGGCACGGACCTGGCGAGGGACCACACCTGGTGCTCGCCCGGCGCCGCGAAGATCACCAGGCCGTCCTCGGCGTGCGCCAGATCGACCTCGGCGAGCGCCTGGTCGAGCTGCCGGGCGACGTCGATGCGCCGCTCCCGGGGGACCGCGGGATCGGCCTCCAGCTGCTTCTTGGCCTCGGCCAGCACATTGCGCAGCCGGACCGGATCCTGGGCGTTGTCGGGCTCGCGACGATGTGTCGGGGTGAGCACGGAGACCGCGGGGTAGGGGCGCGGGCGCCGCAGTTCGGTGAGGGTGGCGGGACTCAGTGCGTGCTCCATAACAGCACGATAGGGCCGAATGACGGATGGGGCATATGGGGGAAGCCCGCCAGGCAAACAGGATAATTGGTTGCTAACGTCCCTCGGGTGACGCAAGCCGCCACCACCGACACCGGTACCTCCACCGCCAAGCTGACCCTGCCGACGCTGACCACCATGGTCGTCGGCTCCATGGTCGGGGCCGGGGTGTTCTCGCTCCCGCGCAGGTTCGCGCAGGAGACGGGCGTGGCCGGCGCCCTGATCGCCTGGGCCGTCGCCGGCACGGGCATGCTGATGCTGGCCTTCGTCTTCCAGACCCTCGCGGTCCGCAGACCCGACCTCGACGCCGGTGTCTACGCCTACGCCAAGGCCGGGTTCGGCGAATACCTCGGCTTCTTCGCCGCGTTCGGCTACTGGGCCAGCGCCTGCGTCGGCAACGTGACGTACTGGGTGCTGATCATGTCGACGATCGGCACGATCGCGCCCTCCCTCGGCGAGGGCGACACCGTCCTCGCCGTGGTCCTCTCCTCGGCCGGGCTGTGGCTCTTCTTCCTGCTCATCAGCCGGGGAGTGAAGGAAGCGGCGGCGATCAACCGGATCGTCACCGTCGCCAAGGTCGTGCCGATCCTCGTCTTCGTCGTCCTCGCGCTCTTCTACCTCAAGCCCCATGTCTTCGCGGAGAACTTCGGCGGCGCCGACTACGCGGGCTCCTTGTTCCAGCAGGTCAAGGGCACCATGCTGGCCACCGTCTTCGTGTTCCTGGGCGTCGAGGGCGCCAGTGTCTACTCCCGGCACGCCAAGCGCCGCGAGGACGTCGGCCGCGCCACCGTCCTCGGCTTCCTCAGCGTCTTCGCCGTCTTCGCGTCGGTGACGATCGTGTCGTACGGCCTGATGCCGATGGGTGAGATCGCCGAACTGCGGCAGCCCTCCATGGCCGGCGTGCTGGAGCACGCGGTGGGCACCTGGGGGAAGGTCTTCGTCAGCGTCGGGCTGATCGTCTCCGTGCTGGGCGCCTATCTCGCCTGGACACTGATGGCCGCCGAAGTGCTGTTCGTGGCCGCCAAGGACGACGACATGCCGCGCTTCCTGAAGAAGTCCACGGCGGCCGATGTGCCGGTGCCCGCGCTGGTGATGACGACCTTGCTCAGCCAAGTCGTCCTGGTCGTCACCTACTTCTCCGACGACGCCTTCAACTTCGCGCTGGACCTGACCAGTTCACTGACCCTGATCCCGTTCCTGCTGGCGGCGGGCTTCGCCGTAAAGATCGCGGTCGCCGAAACGCGGAGCGGGCGCGGCGAGTTGGTGATCGCCGGGCTCGCCACCGTCTACACCGCGTTCCTCATCTACGCGGCCGGCTTCAAGTACCTCCTCGTCTCGCTCATCATCTACGCGCCCGCCACCTTCCTGTTCGTCAAGGCCCGCAGGGAACAGGGGCGTTCGCCCTTCTCGGCCCGCGAACTGGTGATCCTCGCCGTCTCGATCGCGGGTGCCGTGGTCGGGATCGTCGCGCTCGCAGCGGGCTGGATCAGCCTCTGACCTGTCTGTGACCTCCGGAAAGGTGTGTGCATCGTGACCAACCCAGACACCGTGGGCCGACATGAGTACGGCGTCCACTCCGAGGTCGGCAGGCTGCGCAAGGTGCTGGTCTGCGCGCCGGGCCTGGCCCATCGCAGGCTCACCCCGACCAACTCCGACGACCTGCTCTTCGACGACGTGATGTGGGTCGAGAACGCCCAGCGCGACCACGCCGACTTCGTCAACAAACTCCGCGAACGCGGCGTGGACGTCGTCGAGTTGCACGAACTGCTCGCCCAGACCATGACGATCCCCGCGGCCAAGGACTGGCTCCTGGACCGCAAGATCGTCGCCAACGAGGTCGGCCTCGGCCTCATCGACGCGACCCGCGCCTACCTGGAATCCCTCGAACCGGCCGAACTGGCCAAGTACTTGATCGGCGGCCTCGCCACCACCGACCTCCCCGACGAGTACCGTACGGACTACGTCGCCCTCGTCCGCGAGTCGACCGGCGTCCGCGAATACCTGATGCCGCCCCTGCCCAACACCCTCTACACCCGCGACACGACCTGCTGGCTCTACGGCGGCCTCACCCTCAACCCGCTCTACTGGCCCGCCCGGCACGGCGAGACCCTGCTGATGAAGGCGATCTACACCTTCCACCCCGACTTCGCGGGCTCCGTCGTCTGGTGGGGCGACCCCGAACTCGACTGGGGGCAGGCCACGTTCGAGGGCGGCGACATCATGCCCGTCGGCAACGGCGTCGTCCTCATGGGGATGAGCGAACGCACCTCGCGCCAGGCCATCACCCAGGTCGCCAAGGCTCTCTTCGACCTGGGCGCCGCCGAGCACGTCGTCGTCGCCGGGATGCCGAAGCTGCGCTCCGCGATGCACCTCGACACCGTCTTCACCTTCGCCGACCGCGACCTGGTGACCCTGTACCCGGCCATCATGGACGCCGTCCACACCTTCTCCCTGCGCCCCGGCACCAAGGGACCGGGCATCGACATCGTCGACGAGGGCACGACCCCGTTCACCGACGTCGTCGCCAAGGCGCTCGGCCTGCCCGAACTGCGCGTCGTGGAGACGGGCGGCGACGTCTACGCCTCCGAACGCCAGCAGTGGGACAGCGGCAACAACGCGGTCGCGCTGGAACCGGGCGTGGTCTTCACCTACGACCGCAACACCCAGACCAACACCCTGCTGCGCAAGGCCGGCGTCGAGGTCATCACGATCGTCGGCGCCGAACTCGGGCGCGGCCGGGGCGGTGGGCACTGCATGACCTGCCCGATCGTGCGGGACCCGGTGGAGTTCTGAACGCCCGGGCGCACGACGGATGTTGTCCAACTCTTTGCCCATGGCCGGTTCCTGACGCGCACCGCCCGGTGGGACGCGGGCCGGCGGATCTCGGGGACGCAAAGCACGGCTGAAATCGGTGGGGTGGTACGGCCGTTCAGGTTACGGACATGTTGACCGACCTCGTCGCCGTGACTCACCCTCGACATGTAGGTGCTAGATACAACTGGTTCGGCCGGGCAACCTTCATATCGGCAAAAAGCCAGGTGAGACGGGGTTCCCCGACCGACCGGACGCAGGAGGTAACGCATGTGCGGCATCACCGGCTGGGTCTCCTTCGACCGTGAACTGCGCACCGAGGCCGCGACATTGGATGCAATGACGGAGACGATGGCCTGCCGCGGCCCGGACGACCGCGGCACCTGGGTCCAGGGTCCCGCGGCCCTCGGACACCGCCGTCTCGCGATCATCGACCTGCCCGGCGGCCGTCAGCCGATGACCGCCGACACGGCGGACGGCACGGTCGCGCTCGTCTACTCGGGGGAGACCTACAACTTCACCGAACTCCGCCGCCAACTCGCCGACAGGGGACACCGGTTCACCACCGACTCCGACACCGAGGTCGTGCTGCGCGGCTATCTCGAATGGGGCGACGCGGTCGCCGAACGCCTCAACGGCATGTACGCCTTCGCGATCTGGGACGGCCGCCGCGGCCAACTCGTCATGATCCGCGACCGGATGGGCATCAAGCCGTTCTACTACCACCCGACCTCGGACGGCGTCCTGTTCGGCTCCGAACCGAAGGCGATCCTCGCCAACCCGCTGGCCCGTCCCAAGGTCACCCTGGACGGCCTGCGCGAACTCTTCACCATGATCAAGACCCCCGGACACGCCATCTGGGACGGCATGCACGAGGTCGAGCCCGGCACGGTCGTCACCGTCGACCGCTCGGGCCTACGGCGGCGCGTCTACTGGCAGTTGGAGACCCGCCCGCACACCGACGACCGCGACACCACCGTCGCCCACGTCCGCACCCTCCTCGACGACATCGTGCGCCGCCAGCTCGTCGCCGACGTACCGCGCTGCACCCTGCTCTCCGGCGGCCTCGACTCCTCCGCGATGACCGCGATCGCCGCCCGCCAACTCGCCGAGCACGGCGAGAAGGTGCGCAGCTTCGCCGTCGACTTCGTCGGCCAGAACGAGAACTTCGTCGCCGACGAACTGCGCGGCACCCCCGACACCCCCTACGTCCACGACGTGGCCCGCGCCTCGGGCACCGACCACCAGGACATCCTGCTCGACGCACAGGCCCTCGCCGACCTCGACGTCCGCGCGAAGATGCTCCGCGCCCGCGATCTCCCCCTGGGCTTCGGCGACATGGACTCCTCGCTGTACCTGCTGTTCCGCGCCATCCGCGACCAGTCCACCGTCGCCCTGTCCGGCGAGTCCGCGGACGAGGTCTTCGGCGGCTACCTCCAGTTCTTCGACGAGGAGGCCCGGCGCGCCGACACCTTCCCCTGGCTGGTGCGCTTCGGTCAGCACTTCGGGGACGACGCCGACGTCCTGCGCCCCGATCTGACCAAGGCCCTGGACACCGAGTCGTACATCGCGGACGGCTACCGCACCGCCGTCGCGGGCATCCAACGCCTCGACGGGGAGAGCGACTTCGAGTACCGCATGCGGCGCATCTGCCACCTCCACCTCACTCGCTTCGTCCGCATCCTGCTCGACCGCAAGGACCGCGCGAGCATGGCCGTCGGCCTGGAGGTCCGCGTCCCGTTCTGCGACCACCGGCTCGTCGAGTACGTCTTCAACACACCCTGGGCCTTCAAGTCCTACGACGGCCGGGAGAAGACCCTGCTCAGGGAGGCCACGGCGGACGTCCTCCCGAAGTCGGTCTACGACCGCGTCAAGAGCCCCTATCCGTCCACGCAGGACCCCAAGTACGCGGTCGCCCTCCAGGACCACGCCAAGGACCTCCTCGCCCGGCCCTCCCACCCGGTCTTCGACCTCGTCGACCGCGAGAGGCTGCGGCAGGCCGCCCACCGGGACGCGCCCATCAGCACCCAGGCGGGCCGCCGCGGCCTGGAACGCGCCCTTGACCTGGCGCTCTGGATGGACCTCTACAAGCCCGAACTCGCCCTCGGATGAACCGTCCCTCAGGGGACCACGGTGCTGTCCGGCTGGCATGAACTCCCGCTGGCCGGCAGCGAACCGTAGAGCAGGAAGTCGTTGACCTTGGTGTGGACACACTTGGAAGAGGCGTAACCGGTGTGCCCCTCACCCTTGTTGTCCAGCACCACCGCCGAGGAACCGAGCCGCTGGGCCGTCTCCACGGTCCAGCGGTACGGCGTTGCCGGGTCGCCCCGGGTGCCGACCAGCAGCATCTTCGCCGCGTGCACGTTCTTCACGTCGTCGCGGATGTAGTCGGTGCCCTTGGGACGGCCGTAGCACATCAGCACTTCGGTGAGCCGGTAGCGGCCGAAGACCGGTGAGGCTTCCTCGTACTGGGCGCGCAGGCCGGACAGGTTCTTGGTGATCTGCTCGGCGGTGGGGCGGTCGGGGTCGTCGGCGCAGTTGACGGCCATCAGCGCGGCCGGGAGGTTGTCGAGCGGGACGTCCTGCGCGTCGGTGATCCCGCCGCCCCCGCCGAGGTGGGGCAGGCCGGTGCCGCCCGACGAGAACGCCATGATGGCGCGCGTGTCGCCGTCCTCCACCAGTGAGGCGATGGCCCGCTCCAGCGTCGGCCACATCTGCTTGCTGTACAGCGCCTGACTGATGGCGCCCACCAGGTCCTGACCGGAGAACGCGTCGCCGAAGTCCGACTGCACCGGGTCCTGGTCGAGCGAGCGGACGAGGTGTACGGCCCGGTCCGGCGCCTCGCGTGCGTCCGTGCCGAAGGGGCAGGCGATGTCCTGCACACACCAGTTGAGGAAGTCCTCCAGCGCCGTCTGCTGTCCCTCGGCGCCCGCGATCCCCTGCTCGGACAGCGGTTCGGTGAGGGTGTCGACGCCGTCGAGCACCAACCGGCCCACCTTCTTGGGGAATTGGGCCGCGTACACCGCGCCGAGCCGCGTTCCGTACGAGAAACCGAGGTAGTTGAGCTTCTTGTCGCCGAGGGCCTGGCGCATCACGTCCAGGTCGCGGGAGGCATTGACCGTGCCGATGTGGGGCAGCACCGGGCCGGAGTACTTGGCGCAGGTGGCGGCCGCCTCGCGCAACTGCTTGAGGACGACCTTGGGATCGGTGCTCTCGGTGGTGTCCTCGTCGATCGCGGCCGAGCCCTGGTCGGAGCCCTCGCCGCAACTCACCGGCGAGGACTGGCCGACGCCGCGCGGATCGAACGTGACGACGTCGTAGCCGTTCGTCAGATCCATGAACTCCTTGCCGTCCGAGGCGAGTTCACTGACACCCGCGCCACCGGGACCGCCGAAGTTCAGCAGCACCGACCCCCGCGACCTCCCGGTCGCCCGGTAGCGGGCCAGCGCGAGATCGAGTGTCCCGCCGCCGGGCTTCGCGTAGTCGAGCGGCACGGTGACCTTCCCGCACTGCAGGTCCTTGGGCGCGTCCGGGGTCTTGCACGCGGCCCACTTCACCCGCTGCCGGTAGAAGCGGGACAGGTCGGCCTGCGGCCGCCCGTCGGCCGTGGCGAGCGCGGGCAGCCCCGCGCCGAGCAGTGCCAGCGTGAGGACCCCGGTGAACGCGCACCGCCGGAACGCGGGCCGCGATGACAGCTTGGCCAGCATCAATGCCTCCAAGAACGCGCCGTGACCAGCGCCTCCGATCACGATAAGCGGGCCTCCCGGGCCCCGCCTCCCGGCGGGCGGACCGGTGATCGATGCCGTATTCTGCGCCCCTTCAATAGGCCTAAGCGGTTTTCCTACTAACGGTTTCCGGTCGATGCGGTATCCGACCGATGGGAAGTCGTTATGAGTAGTTCGATAACCGTGACGCTCGATGGAGTGAAAGGCCGATAAGCCATAACTCGGATGGTGCGCCCGCGTTTTATCCGGTGCGGGTGAGTGCCCGCTACATCTCTGGAAGGCAGGGACCCTATGAAACGGGTTGCCCGAAACGGTGTGATCGCCGTCGCCGCGGCGTCCGGTGCGCTGGCCGCGGCGATGCCGGCGTTCGCGGACTCCGGCGCGGACGGTGCTGCGGCCGGTTCGCCCGGCGTGATCTCCGGCAACACCATTCAGCTCCCGGTGCACGTGCCGGTGAACGTGTGCGGGAACACCGTGAATGTGGTCGGGCTCCTCAATCCCGCCGCGGGGAACACTTGCGCCAACGAAGGCGGCGCGAAAGCGGGCGGTGGCGGGCGGAACGGCGGGAAGAACACCGGCGGCCCGCACGGCGGTGCCGTCGCGCAGGGCGGTGAAAAGGATTCGCCGGGTGTGCTCTCCGGCAACGGAGTGCAGCTCCCGATCCATCTCCCCGTGAACCTCAGCGGCAATTCCGTGAGCGTGGTCGGCGTCGGCAACCCGTCCGTGGGCAACCACTCCGGGAACACCTCGGGCGACCACCCTCACCACCCCGCGCCGCCGACCCCCGCGCCGCCCACACCGGCGAAGCCGCACCCCGGCCCGACGCCGATGACCGAGGTGAAGGGACACCCCGCCCAGCCCGCGGCCCAGGCGTCACTCGCCCACACGGGAGCCGACGGCACCATCCCGGCCGCCGTCACGAGCGCGGTCCTCCTCCTCGGCGGCGCGGCCCTGTACCGCCGCAACCGCCCCAGGGCGGGACGCTGACCCCAGCACCCGCGCCAGGACGGAAGGCCCCACCGGGTACGAGACCGGTGGGGCCTCCGTCGTCCGGCACGACGTGGTCGGCGCAGGTCGGGGTACGGCAACTCCAGGCAACAGCAGAGGAGTTACTCGGGCTGCTCCGCCGGAGACCTGAGGAGTGCGTGGGCCGCCTTGCGGAACGCGGTCAGCAGACGGTTGTGTTCGCCGGCGCGGGTCGCGAGGGCGACATGGCTCGGTTCGACGCCGTGGAGGGGGACCGGCGTGATGTCGGGGCGGATCGTCTGGCCGGGGCGGAGGCCGGCCACGATGGCCACGGCCTGCCCGTCGGCGACGAACTCGAACTTGTCCTCCAGCGCCCGGATGACCGGACCCCCGGGTGCCGGGCGGCCGTCGGGCCGGGGGTCGATACGCCAGAAGGCGCTCCACGCCGGGTCCGCGCCGGGCACCTGGGGAAGGGGCTCGTCGGCGATGTCGTCCAGCGTGACGGACTCCTTGCCGGCCAGGCGGTGGTCGAGCGGTACGAGCAGGAAGCGGGGCTCGTCGTAGAGGACCGTGACGTCCAACTTGTCGGTGGGGAACGGCAGTCGGGCCACCACCGCGTCCACCCGGCGATCGACCAGCGCGGCGCGCACATCGTCGTAGGCAAGGTGTACGACGCGCACGTCGGCGTCCGGATGCCGGCGTCGCACCTCGCGTACCGCCGGGGTGACGAAGAGGTTCGCCATGTATCCGACGGTGAGGCGGCTGGGCTCCGCGGCGGCGCGGGTCTCGGCGGCGGCCTGGGCCGTGGAGCGCAACAGCGCCTTGGCGCGCGGCAGAAACACCTCCCCGGCCTCCGTGAGCCGGGTGCCCTGCGGCGTACGGTCCAGCAGTCGGGCCCCCAACTGCTCCTCCAGCCGCCGGACTTGGCGGCTCAGCGACGGCTGGGTGATGTGCAGCGCCTCGGCGGCGCGACCGAAGTGACGCTGCTCGGCGACGGCGATGAAGTACCGCACGAGACGCAGTTCGAGATCGGGCGCGGGAGGCAGGTCCGTCATGCCTGAAGTGTACGGCGTGCCGGCTGGGGAGACTTCGGTCATAGGTCTTATGAGCTGCTGTGATGCCTCATCCGTAATGCGGCATGCGAAACAGGCTTTGGACCCGGAACCCGTGTCCCGCCCACGATGGAACCACAGGACAGCGCAGCGCAACCCATCGCAGCGCAAGCTCACCCCACCTCATCGAAGGAACGCACCATGCGTGTTTTCGTCACCGGCGCCACCGGGTTCATCGGCTCCGCCGTGGTCCGTGAACTCCTCGACGCCGGGCACACGGTCACCGGACTGGCCCGCTCGGACGCGTCCGCCGAGGCGCTGACGGCCGTGGGCGCCGCCGTGCACCGGGGGTCGCTCGACGACCTGGACAGCCTGCGCGCCGGTGCAGCGGCGGCCGACGGGGTCTGTCATCTCGCGTTCATCCACGACTTCACGGACTTCGCCGCCAACTGCGCCACCGACCTGCGCGCCATCGAGGCGATCGGTGAGCAACTCGCGGGCACCGACAAGCCGTTCGTCGTCACGTCGGGCACGCCCGGGCTCGGTGACGGGAGGGTGGCGACGGAGGAGGACAGCGTCGAACCCGGGTCGTTCGCGGCGATCCGGCAGCCCTCCGAGATCGCGGCGGTCGCGCTGGCGGAGCGCGGGGTGCGGTCGTCGGTCATCCGGCTGCCCCGGTCCGTGCACGGCACCGGCGACCAGGGATTCGTTCCCCAACTCATCGCCGTCGCCCGGGAGAAGGGGCTGTCGGCGTATGTCGGCGAGGGTGCCGCCCGCTGGCCCGCCGTGCACCGGCTCGACGCGGCCCGGCTGTACCGCTGGGCCCTGGAGTCGGCCCCGGCCGGTGCGCAGTACCACGCGGTCGGCGACGAGGCGCTGCCGCTGCGTGAACTCGCGGAGGTCATCGCCCGCCGGCTCGACGTCCCGACCGGAAGTGTGGCGCCCGAGCAGGCGGTCGACCACTTCGGCTTCCTTGGTCTCGTCGCCTCGCTGGACTGCCCGGCGTCGAGCACGCTGACGCGGAAGCAGACGGGGTGGGAGCCGGTTGAGGTCGGGCTGATCGCCGACCTTGAGACGGGGCATTACTTCGGGGAGGTGTAGGGGGCAGGTCGGGAGTCGTCGGTTGTCTGCGGGGCGGTGGGGGCTGGTCGCGCAGTTCCCCGCGCCCCTTTGGGGCGGTGGGGGCCGGCGAGCGCGCCGGCGAGCGCGGTGCTGGCTGAGCGGGTATCGGGCGGCGGTACGGCCGGACGTGCCGGCGTGGGGCGCGCGTAATCCCGTTGCCGGGTGCGCCCGCGGATGTTGGAGTGAGCGTATGGATCACGCCTCGGTACTCGCCCTCCACGACCACGACCTGCGCGAAGGCGCCCGACCCGACGGCCCCGGGTCCCGCGTCGAACGGGCCGGGGGAGTGGTGCGCCAGGTCAGCGACGGGCACGGCTGGAACGGCGTGCTGTGGTCGGACCTCGACGAGACGGACGCCGACGCGGCCATCGCCGAGCAGATCGCGTACTTCACCGCGCTCGGCCGCGACTTCGAGTGGAAGCTCTACGGCCACGATCTGCCGACGGATCTCGGGCAGCGGCTGTCGGCGGCCGGGTTCACGCCCGAACCGCAGGAGACCCTGATGATCGGCGAGGTCGCCGCACTCACCTTCGACGCCCAACTACCCGACGGCATCCGCCTGTTGCCCGCCACCGACCGCGCTGGCATCGACCTCGTCGCGGACGTCCACGAGAAGGCCTTCGGCACGGACAGCACCCGGCTCCGCGCCCGGCTGCTCGCCCAACTCGCCGCCGAACCCGACACAGTTGTCGCCGTCGTCGCCCTCGCCGGTGACGAACCGGTGAGCGCGGCCCGCATGGAACTCGTCCCCGGCACCCGGTTCGCCGGCCTGTGGGGCGGCGGCACGGTGGAAGCGTGGCGGGGCCGCGGCATCTACCGCGCCCTGATCGCCCACCGCGCCCGCATCGCCGCCGACCGCGGCTACCGCTACCTCCAGGTCGACGCCTCCGACCAGAGCCGCCCCATCCTCGAACGCCTCGGCTTCGCCCCGCTGACCACGACCACGCCGTACGTGTACGAGCCGTAGACACGCAGGTCGGACGGCCGATGTCACATCCTTGCCGACCCGATCCGTCGCACGGTCATGACGACGAACGAGAGCAACCAGAGCATCCTCCTCGCCGGTGCCACCGGCGTCTTCGGCGGCCACATCACCAAGGCCCTGACCGACGCCGGGCACAAGGTGACCGGCCTCGGCCGAGGATCCGGCAACGGCATCCGCGCCGACCTCATGGACCGCGACGGGTTGCTCCGCGCGGTCGACGGACACCGCTTCGACACGGTGATCCACGCCGCGACCGCGCTGCGCAAGGCACCGCTGCGCCACCGGGACATGCACACCACCGACGCCCTACGTATCGAAGGGACCGCCCACCTCATCGAGGCCGCGCGGGCCACCGGCGCCCGTCGCTTCATCGCCGAGTCGATGGTCTTCGGCTACGGCTACGGGGACTTCGGCACCCGCCCCCTCACGGAGGACGACCCCTTCGGCCCGCGCGGCACCACACCGGAGCTGGAGAAGCACATCGCGGGCATGCGCACCAAGGAGCAACTCACCTTCGGCGCGCAGGACTTGGAGGGCATTGCTCTCCGCTTCGGCCTCTTCTACGGCCCGGGCGGCACCGACGCCCTGTTCCCCGTGCTGCGCAGGCGCCGGCTGCCCGTCCCGGACGATCACGGCCGGGTCCTGCCCTGGGTCGAACTCACCGACGCGGCCCGCGTGGTGGCCGCCGCCGTCGAACGCGGCCGGCCCGGACAGGCGTACAACATCACCGACCGCACACCGCTCGGCTTCCGGGCCCATGTTCTGGGTGTGGCACGGGAGTTCGGCCTGCCGAAGCCGATGGCGGTACCGCTGTGGACGGTTCGGCCGATGGCGTACGCGCACACGGTGATGACCGGCAATCTGCGGGTGTCCAGCGCGAAGGCCGAACGGGAACTGGGCTGGACGCCTGTGTACCCGTCCAGCGGCGACGGCCTCGCCGCGCTGCGCGCCGACTCCGTCAACTCGGCATCGGGGTAAGGGCGTTCGGTCACAGCCGACTGCGCCTGCCCCTCCGTGAGGAACGGAGGAACAGGCGCGGCGGGGCCGACCCGACGGGCCGGACTCCGGATCGACGAGCGGAGTGACGCGTAAGGACAAGGGTTCTCCGTGAGGAGAGCCGTGAGTGCGGGAAACGGGGGATCGGGCGGCAGGCCCGCAGAAGCCGGCCGCCGCCCGGTCTCACCCGTGACGCATGTCCCGCCTCAGGCTCAGCGGCGCGCCCTGGACCGGTCCAGCGCGGCGATACCGACCGCTGCCAGGCCGATCTGGATGAGCCACTCGATCCAGTCGATGCCCTTCGTGTCGGCGACTCCCAGGCCCGATGCGATCGCCGCGCCGATCAGCGCGGCCACGATGCCGACGACGATCGTCAGCAGAACGCCTATGTGCTGGCGCCCAGGGACGACGAGCCGTCCCAGCACGCCAATGATGATGCCGATGATGATGGCACTGATGATGCCCGAGATCTCCATCTCCGCCCCTCTTTGTCGATAGTCCTGCTCTCTTCATGTGCCCGCTGGACGCCGAGGCAGTCCGACGGACTTTTGTTGCCTGTTATTGCCGGGACTTTCTGTTCACCACCCCTTCATGCCATGTACCTTTCAATCGTTCAACGCGTGTAGAACTCCCCAACTACCGTTCTACGCGCGCAGATCAGGCGCCCGCACCGCACCCTTCCCCATCCCCTCACGGAGGTTCGCCGGATGCTTGGATCCAGAAGATCCCGCCGCAGACTCACCACCGCCCTCGCCGGCCTGGGGCTGTTCGTCACAGGGGCCGCCCTCCAGGTCACCACCACGGCCACGCCCGCGCACGCGGCCACCACGAACCGCGTCCTGTTCGACGACGGCCACGCCGAGGAGGCGGGCAACGCGGACTGGATCATCTCCACCAGCAAGCCCGACCCGCTGTCCCAGGACTCCTCCCCGTCCGCCGAGACCGACTGGACCGGGGCGCTCTCGTCCTGGGGTGTCGCCCTGCAGAAGACCGGCGACTACAGCCTGAAGACCGCCACCAGCGCGCTGACGTACGGCGGTTCGTCGACGACCGACCTGTCGAACTTCGACACGCTGGTCCTGCCCGAGCCCAACACGCTGTTCACGACGGCCGAGAAGACCGCGATCATGACGTTCGTCCAGAACGGCGGCGGCCTGTTCATGATCTCGGACCACACCGGCGCCGACCGCAACAGTGACGGCGAGGACGCGGTCGAGATCCTCAACGACCTGATGACGAACAACAGCGTCGACTCGACCGACCCGTTCGGCTTCTCCATCGACACCCTCGACATCAGCTCCGGCTACCCCGCCGCGATCAGCGACAGCACCAACGAGGTCCTCAACGGCGCCTTCGGCACGGTCACCAAGAGCCTGATCGCCGACGGCACGACGGCCACCCTCAAGCCCGCCGACAACGCGAACGTCAAGGGCCTCGTGTACCGCAGCGGTTACTCCGGCAACACCGGCGCGTTCTTCGCGACCAGCACCTTCGGCAGCGGCCGTGTCGCCTTCTGGGGCGACAGCTCACCCATCGACGACGGCACCGGCCAGTCCGGCAACACGCTCTACGACGGCTGGAACGACACCGGCGCCACCAACGCCGCCCTCGCCCTCAACGCCACCGCGTGGCTGTCCGGCGACGGCAGCACCGGAGGGGGCGGCGGGGGAGGCGGCGGCACCTGCACCGCCGCCCAACTGCTCGGCAACCCGGGCTTCGAGTCCGGCAACACCACCTGGACGGCCAGCAGCGGCGTCATCACCAGCTCCTCCAGCGAGGCGGCCCGCACCGGCTCCTACAAGGCCTGGCTGGACGGTTACGGAACCGCCACCACCGACACCCTGTCCCAGTCGGTGAGCATCCCGTCCGGCTGCTCCGCCACCCTCAGCTTCTATCTGCACATCGATACCGCGGAGACCACCACCAGCACCGCATACGACAAGCTGACGGTCACCGCCGGCTCCACCACCCTGGCCACGTACTCCAATCTGAACGCGGCCTCCGGATACGTCCTGAAGTCCTTCGACGTCTCCTCGCTGGCCGGCACCACCGCCACCATCAAGTTCACCGGCGTCGAGGGGTCCACCCTCCAGACGTCCTTCGTCATCGACGACACCGCGCTCAATGTGAGCTGACGACGACCGGTGGGGCCCGGCGGCGGCCGGGTCCCACCGGTTCACTTGGCCGCGACCGTCCGCTCCGGTGTGTTCCAGCCGGAGACCCGCACCCGTGGTGCCGACCCGTGCAGATCGGCCGTCCGGTAGGTCGCCGTCAGCGTCGCCGACTCCCCGGGCCACAGGCTCACTTCGTTGTCGGACCACCGCACCGGCAGTACCGGCCTGCCGGCCGAGTCCACGAGATGGACGTCGGTGAGGAGTGAAGGCGCCTTCCCCTTCCCGGAGTTGCGCACCGTGACCGTCGTGGTCGACGTGCCGTGCGGACCTGCCTCGGTCGACGCCGTCGCCGAAACCGGCGCCTGCGCCATCGAGGTGAGCCCCTTGAGGTCGGCGTAGCTCGTCGTCGGCGTGTAGTACCAGTCGGTGTGCGCCCAGTCGAGCGTGTCGGGCTTGCTGGAGAGCCAGTACACGTTCCGGCTCACCTCCTTGCCGGCCGCGTCGGTCAGGGTCAGCCGCACCAGGTACGTCGTCGACAGCCCGCTCACCGACGCGGGCGACGGCAGGGTGAGTGCCGTGCTGTGCGCGCCGCCGCCGGAGACCTTCACCCCGGGCACCGTCTTGTCGTACCTCCGGGTGCCGTCGGTGTTGAACAGGGTTGCCCGGGCGGTGAGTTGACGTGCGGAGGCGGTTCTGTTGTTCACCACGACGACCGAGCGGTTGTCGTACGAGTACTGGATGTGCAGCGGCTCGTTCGCCTTCTTAGCGCCGAAGTAGGCGCCGCCCTGGTCGAGGTAACGGTCCATCAACTGCCAGTGCAGGGAGGTCCATCCGCTGTTGAACATCCAGTACACGACCCCGGTCGCGGGCTTCGAGGCGTCGGTGGCGTTGCGCTCGTAGGCCTCGAACTGGGCCCGCACGTTCTCGTACTGGGCCAGCTGTGCCTTGCGGACGTAGTCGGTGAGGCTCGTCGGCGGGCCGTAGCGGCCGGTGAGGGCGTTGTCGTAGAGCTTGAGGGTGTTGAAGGTGGAGGACGGGGAGCGGTGGTACTGCTTGGCGCTCGGGTCCTTCCAGAGGGTGGCGAGTTCGGCCGGGGTCATCATGCGGCGCAGGGTGTCGAGGGTGGGGATGTCGGGGCCCGCGCTGGTCTCGGAGTTGAAGCCGGTGGCGCCGCCCTCGCGCTTGGCGTACCAGTAGTTCGGTGGGATCCAGTCGTAGGGGCCGGTCATCTTCATGCCCGAACTGCCGCTGACCGGTGAGGAGTTGTCGGAGGCGGCGGCGACCACCGGGGTCTTCCAGTCGGCGGCCTTCAGAGCGTCGAGGTACGTCTTCTCGATCTTCGCGTCGGGGGCGAAGTCGCTGCCGATCAGGAAGGAGATCACGCTCGGGTGGTCGCGCAGCCGGGCGGCCTCGGCGGCCATCGACGCCTTGGCGACCGGGTAGTCGGCGGCGGTCCACTTGTCGCCGGTCTCGTCCCCGTTGACCTGGCCCTCCCACTTGTCGCAGCACTCCCAGCCGGGGAGCGTGAGGATGCCGTAGCGGTCGGCCAGGTCGAAGAACTCGTCCGGCTCGATGTGGCCTTCGAGGCGGATGGTGTTCAGGCCCAGGTCGAGGGCGTACTTCAGGCGGTCCTCGACGTAGGTCTTGTCCCAGCGCAGGAGCTCGTCCGGTGACCAACCGCCGCCCTTGATCAGCAACTTGCGGCCGTTGATCAGGTATTGGCGGTCGCCGGCGGAGTTCAGCGGGGCCCGGACGTCGCGGATGCCGAAGGTCTGGTGCGCGGTGTCGGAGGGGGTGCCGTTCACGGAGGCGCTGAGGTCGAGGTCGTAGAGCGGCTGGCCGCCCATGCCCGCGGGCCACCAGACCTTGGGGGAGTTCAGGTGGAGGCCGAAGGTGACGGTCTTCGCCTGGTGTGCGGCGAGGGAGACCGTCTTCTCGAAGGTCGCGCTGCCGATGCTGCCCCTGACCTTCGTGGTGACGGGCGCGCCCGAGTCGTTGCGGGCCTGCGCCTTCACCGTCAGGTCCGCGGAGGCGAGCGACGGCACGGCCAGCTCGGTCACCACGTGGGCGTCGCGCAGCGCGACCGGGCCGCCGCGGCGGACGAGGACGTCACGGACGATGCCCATGTTCTCGTCCGGCGGCGGCTGGAGCCAGTCGATCCAGCCCATGGTGAGGTTCTTGTTCGGGTCGTTGGGCCGGATGCGGAAGGCGACCGTGTTCGTGCCTGGGCGGACCAGTGACGTGACGTCCAACTCGTGTTGTGTGTAAGCCCCGTTGACGTCCGCGGCTTTGGCGACCTGCTTGCCGTTGACGTAGACGTCGGCCGCCGAGATGACCCCGCTGAAGTCGAGATAGGTGCGCCTGCCGGTGTCCGCGACCGTGAAGTCGCTGCGGTACCACCACGGCACCTGGAAGTCGGCCTTCGGGATCTTCCGCTGGTTGGTCGCGTAGAACGGGTCCGAGTACACGCCGTCGGCGATCAGGGCCGCGAGGACGGTCGAGCGCGCGCCGGCCGGGTACCAGCCGGTGGCCTGGTAGCCGGGGGAGGAGACGGCTGCGGCGGAGTCGGTGACCTTGGCGGACGACTGGATCGCGTAGCCGGACAGCGGGGTGGCGGTCCCGGCGGTCGAGCGTACGGCGGTCACGGGGACCTGCGCGCGCTGCGGCGGGGACGACTCCCGTGCCCCCGCCCACGCGCTGGTGGTGAGGGTGCCCAGCAGGCCGAGCACGATCGCGGCCGTGGCGAGACGGCTTCTGCGGAGTGGGGGAACGGCGGGGCGGTGGAACACGGCGGTCTCCAGCCTCGTCAAGTTAGGAAGCTTTACTAACCGCACCAGAAGGTAGGGCGCCCGACGGTGCCTGTCAAACACCTGTGTCCGTGAGTGAGTTGCTCAGGACGCCGAGTGGCGCTCGAAGACGAGGTCCCGCGCGGTGCCGAGCGCGGTGGCCACGGCACCCAGCAGCACCGCGTCCTCGCCGAGCGCGCTGGGCACGATCTTCGGGCGGAGCGGAGTGAGCGCGCGGAGGTTCTCCCGCACCGGGCGCAGCAGCAGATCCACGCTGTGTCCGACCCCGCCGCCCAGGACGACCAGGTCCGGATCGAGGACGGCCGCGGCCGCCGCCACCGTGTGCGCGATCCGCTCGCCCTCCAGCTCAACTGCCTTGATGGCGGCGGTGTTTCCCTGCCGGGCCGCGTCGAACACGGCCTTCGCGGTGAGCTGCTGCCCGCTCATCCCGAATCGGCGGGCCGCCTCCACAACGGCCACCCCGGACACCGCGTCCTCCAGCGTCTCCGGCTTCTGCCGCCCCGGCCACGGCAGGAACCCGATCTCCCCGGCGCCGCCGTGCGCCCCCGTGAACAGCCGCCCCTCGCTGACCACACCCATGCCGAGACCGGTGCCGATCATGATGTACGCGAACAGCCGACTGCCCGCGCCGACGCCGTACGTGTACTCGCCGAGCGCCGCGAGATTCGCGTCGTTGTGCACCTCCAGCGGGACGCCCAGCTCCTCCCGCATCCGGTCGAACAGCCCGGCGCGGCCCCAGCCCGGGAGATGCATCGCGTACCGCACCCGGCGCCGCTGCTCGTCGTAGACACCGGGCGTGCCCACGACGGCGTACACCACCGCGGCCGGTTCGACCTCGGAGTTCGCGACGACCTGGTGGGCGGTGGCCACCACCAGCTCGGCCATCGCGCCCGAGCTGCGGGCCCGGTTGCGGACGTCCGCGCGGGCCACCACCTCGCCGTCCAGATTGGCCACCGCGACCCGCAGCCAGCTGCGTCCGACGTCGATCCCGAGCGCGTACCCGGCGGACGGATCGGGGGCGTAGAGCACGGCGGTCCGACCGCGTTCGGGGGCCTGCGTACCGACCTCGTGGACCAGTCCCGCCTCCTCCAGCGCGGCGAGCGCGCTGGAGACCGTCGGCTTCGACAGGCCTGTCTCGCGGGCGAGTTGGGCCCGCGAGGCGGCACCCGAGGTGCGCAGCCGGTCGAGCAGCAGCCGCGCGTTCGTACTGCGCAGCCGCTGGCGGCTCCAGGGCTGGTCCGGTCGCTCCACGGCGTCACTGACGGGCATCGCATCATTCTCCGGCATCCTGGACAGCCTCTTGACGAGTCTAGTAAGGCTCCTTAACTTTATCGCCCAGTCAGCCACCGGATACCGGCCCGCACGCCGCACCCCCTCTCTCCCTCGGTCACGCACCCCCTCAGGAGCCTCCATGTCCGGCAGTCCGCCCCCAGACGGCGGTTTCGTCCGCCGCGTCGGCCTCTTCCAGGCCACCGCCATCAACATGAGCCAGATGTGCGGCATCGGGCCGTTCGTGACGATCCCGCTGATGGTCGCCGCGTTCGGCGGTCCGCAGGCGGTGATCGGCTTCGTCGCGGGGGCGATCCTCGCGCTGGCCGACGGGCTCGTGTGGGCCGAGATGGGCGCCGCGATGCCCGGGTCCGGCGGCAGTTACGTCTATCTGCGCCAGGCCTTCCAGTACCGCACCGGGCGGCTGATGCCGTTCCTGTTCGTGTGGACGGCGATGCTCTTCATCCCGCTGATCATGTCGACCGGCGTGGTCGGCTTCGTGCAGTATCTCGGCTATCTGGCACCGGACTTGGGCAAGACGTCCGGCGACCTGATCGGCCTCGGCGTGATCGCCGTGGTGATCCTGCTGCTGTGGCGCGGCATCGAGAACATCGCGCGCATCACCGCCGTGATGTGGACGGTGATGATCGCCGCGGTGTTCCTGGTCATCGTGGCCGCCGCGAGCGACTTCAGCGCGCACCTCGCCTTCACCTACCCGGCCCACGCCTTCGACCTGGGCAGCGACAAGTTCTGGCTCGGCTTCGCCGGCGGCCTGACCATCGGCATCTACGACTACCTCGGCTACAACACCACGGCCTACATGGGCGCCGAGATCAAGGACCCGGGCCGCACCCTCCCGCGCTCCATCCTCTTCTCCATCGTCGGCATCATGGCGATCTACCTGATGCTGCAGATCGGCACGCTGGGCGTCATCGACTGGCACCGGATGACGAACGTGAACGACATCGCCTCCACCTCGGTGGCCTCGGCGGTCCTGGAGAAGACCTGGGGCAAGGGCGCGGCCGACACGGTCACCGTCCTGATCCTCATCACGGCCTTCGCCTCGGTCTTCACCGGCCTTCTGGGCGGCTCGCGGGTGCCCTACGACGCGGCCCGCGAACGCGTCTTCTTCCGCCCCTACGCCAAGCTCCACCCCAAGCACCGCTTCCCGATGCTGGGCCTGGCCACGATGGGCGTGATCACGGCGATCGGCTTCCTCATCGGCCGCCACACGGACCTGGCGACCCTGATCCAGCTCCTGACCACGGTCATGGTCATCGTCCAGGCACTCGCCCAGATCATCGCGCTCACGGTCCTGCGCAAACGCCAGCCGGCCCTGCGCCGCCCGTACCGCATGTGGCTCTACCCCGTGCCGAGCATCGTCGCCTTCGTCGGCTGGTGCGTGATCTACGGCTACGCCGACAAGAACTCCCCGGGCCGCCACCCCATCGAGTGGTCCCTCGCCTGGCTCGCCCTCGGCTGCGTCGCGTTCGTCATCTGGGCCCGCTTCGAGAAGGTCTGGCCGTTCGGCCCGAAGGAGATCACGGAGGAGTACCTCACTGAGACGACCCCGGACCCTGAACCCGCGGGCGCCTAAGGCCTGTTGACCCAGCCGGTCGCGGCCAGCACGTCCGCCGCGACATCGACGATGGAGCGCCCGTCGGTCACCACCCGCATGGTGTCCGCGGGCGCCCGCTCGTCCAACAGGCGTGCTTTGAGGATGCTGTTGGCGAGCTCGCGCTCCAACTCGCCGCCGATCTCCCGCCCGCCCAGCCGCGAGGCCGCGGTCTCGTCGGAGGCGGTCAGCAGCACCCGTACGATCCGCACGTCCGCGCCCATCGCCCGACGGAACTGCCCGGCCGTCTCGTCGAGCACACTCACCGTGTTCGTGTACACGAGCCGCCGGTACCCCAGCGCCGCGTAATTCCCCCACACGGCTGTCAAGTTGGCCTCGGCGATCAGCGTCCGGTGCGGATCGCCGTCCGGCGCCGGGTGCACCTGCCCCATGAAGTCCCCGTCGATCACGGCATGGGCGACCTCCGCCGCCCGCAGCCGCGCCGACACCTCCCAGCCGACGGTCGTCTTCCCGACCCCCGCGCGTCCTCCGATGAGCAGTGCCTCCGCGTGACCCATGCGAGCAGCGTGCCAGGCGATACTCGGGCGGTCGAACGATATGGGGAGGCGGGCCAGTTGGAGGAATCGGCGCTCGGCGGAGGCGCGATCAACGCGGTCGTACGGGTGGGGGAGACCGTACGACGCACTCCGGCCCCGCCGGAACGGTCGGCCCATGTGACCGGACTCCTCGCACTCTTCGAGCGGCAAGGGTGGTGCGGAGCACCGCGCTTCCTCGGCGTGGACGAGCGGGGGCGCGAGGTGTTCCAGTACATCGAGGGCCGGGCAGCCGTAAGCCCCGACGAGCGCTCCGCCGCCCGCACCGACGACAGCCTGGTGCGCGTCGCGCGGCTCGTCCGGGACTTCCATGACCTGACGCACGGCACACCGCAGGCCGGTGACCAGGACGTCGTCTGCCACAACGACCTCGCCCCCAAGAACACCGTCTACGACAGCGCGTGGCACCCGCTGGCCTTCGTCGACTGGGACCTCGCCGCCCCCGGCGAGCGCGTCCACGACGTCGCCCACGTCTGCTGGCAGTACCTGGACCTCGGCCCGGGCGTCACCGACGTGCCCGAGGCCGCCCGCCGGATCGCGCTGATCTGTGAGGCGTACGGCCTCGACGACAGCAGCTGGCTTCTGGACACGGTCCTGTGGTGGCAGGACCGCTGTTGGCGGGGCATCGAGGCCGGCGCCGAACGCGGCGAACCGGGCATGGTCGGTCTGCGGGCCAGTGGCGTCGTGGAGGAGATCCGGGACGCGTGCGACTGGGTGGCCTTGCACCGGCGCGAGCTGGGCGCGTTCCTGCGCTGAGGCGTCGTAGAAGATCGGAATGAATCGGACGAAGCCGCACACCTTGACATGCAGGTAACTGCCTGCATAACGTTGAGTGTGCGATCCGAACATGACTCAGGGATGGACGCGGTCTTCAAGGCCCTGGCCGACGAGACGCGCAGACGTCTGCTGGACCGGCTGCACGAGGAGAACGGGCAGACGCTCGGTGAGTTGTGCGGGCGCATCGACATGACCCGTCAGTCGGTGACCCAGCATCTGGCCGTCCTGGAGGCCGCCAACCTGGTCAGCACGGTGCGGCGCGGGCGGGAGAAGCTGCACTACCTCAACCCGGTCCCGCTGCACGAGATGCAGGAGCGCTGGATCGACAAGTTCGAGCGCCCGCGCCTGCGCGCACTCGGGGCCCTGAAGCGACGAGCCGAGGAAGCCATGACCGACAAACCGACATTCGTCTACGTCACCTACATCGCGAGCACCCCGGAGAAGGTCTGGGACGCGCTCACCGACGCCGACCTGACCGCCGTCTACTGGGGCCACAGCAATGTGTCCGACTGGCAGGTGGGCTCCCGCTGGGAGCATGTGCGCACGGACGGTTCCGGCATCGCCGATGTCGTCGGGACGGTGGTGGAGAGCGTGCGCCCGACCCGGCTCGTGACCACATGGGCCGCGCCGGAGAGCGAGGGGCGGGAGGACAAGTACTCCCGCGTCATCTTCGACATCCGGCGCCACGAGGACATCGTGCGCCTCACCGTCACGCACGAGGATCTCGCCGACGAGGGCGAGCTGTCCGACGTGTCCGGCGGCTGGCCGGCCGTGCTGTCCAACCTGAAGTCGGTCCTCGAAACCGGCAGCCCCCTCCCGCAGGCGCCCTGGCTGGTGCCGGGCGGCCACTGAAGGGGGCGTGGGTTCCTTCCGGGTCTCGGGGGGTCCTACGGCTTGGGGGTGCTCCGCGCCGCCGTGCCGGCACACACCAGGCCCAGCAGCACGGCCAGTCCGCCGATGATGACGTTGTTCAGGATGACGCCCTTGTCGGGGTTGGTGCCGACGATCCACGGCGAGACGATCATCCAGACACCCAGGGCGCTCATCGCCCAGCTGAGGCCGTACATGCGCTCCGGCGCCCTGGTGAACCCGAGGGCCAGCAGGCCGATCGCGATGCCGACGATCAGGTTGTGCGGCACGAGCGCGGGCTGGCTCGTCGTGTAGTGGAGTATCCACGGGGATACGGCGCAGTACAGACCGAGCAGGAACACCGGTCCGTCCACGAGCGCCACATCGCGTCCGCCGAGCATGCGGGCGTAGCGCGCCTGCATTTCGGAGACATCAGGGTGGCTCGCCATGTCACCTCTGGTGTGCGAGACGTTGGCCATGACTCGTCTCCTTTGACTTCGCTGGCCTGACCGCGTCTGGTGCGGTATGCGGCAAAAGCCGCTTACCTCCATAGTGCTCTTATTTCACCTTTATGTGTAGTGGTCAGCCTGTTCGTCGCCCTGGAGATGGCGGCGCAACTGGTGGAGCCCGCGTCGGGCATGGCTCTTGACCGTGCCGAGCGGCCAGCCGGTACGCAGTGCGATCTGGGTCTGGGTGAGGTCCTCGTAGTACGTCAGCCGCAGGACCCGCTGCTGAGGTGCGGGCAGTTTCGCCAGCTCACCCAGGACCAGGACCCGGTCGAGAACCGTGTCGGGCTTCCGGGCGGCGGGATCGGCGAGGGCGAGCGACGAGCCCGCGGCGGCCACGAGATGCAGGCGACGGGTGCGGGCGGACAGCGCGTCGGCGATCCTGCGCCTGGTGATGCCCACGATCCAGCCGCCGATCGCGCCGCGCTCGGGACGGAAACCCCGCCGCCCGCGCCACACCCCGAGGAACACCTGCTGGGTCACGTCCTCCGCCTCCTTGGCGTCACCCAGGGAGCGCCAGGCCAGGCTGTGCACCAGGGGTGACCAGCGGTGATACACGGCGGCCAGGCAGTCCTCGTCGCCCGCCACCAGCCCTCTGGCCAGCTCCTCGTCGGTGCGCGAGTCCGTCGCGGGGCTCGGGCGGACGGCGCCGGGCTGCGGGCTCATGACTACGGCTCCTCACACGTCGGACGGCGACTGTCCGGTCATCGTGGGAGCCGGGGATCAAGGCCATCAACTCGCATCGATTGTGCGTCGTATAGTCACTGGATGAGCGAATTGCCCGCCGACAGGGACGCGGCGCACGGGTCCACGGGCGAAGTGCCCCTGACCACCGGTGCGTTGGCCCGCCGACTGGGCGTGGCGCCGACCACGCTGCGGTCCTGGGAGCGTCGCTACGGCATCGGGCCCGCGGTCCGCGCCGAGGGGCGGCACCGGCGCTGGACCTCGCGGGACGTGGCGCTGCTGGAGGAGATGTGCCGGCTGACCTCGTCGGGCGTACCGGCGGCTGAGGCCGCGCGGGTGGCGAAGGGGGCGGCCGGTTCGCATGCGGAGCCCGTGCCCGTACGGAACCGGAAGTCGCGGGCCCCGGGCGCCCTGCCCCTCGGAGACGTGCGCCAGGAGTGCCGCGGCCTGGCGCGCGCCGCCGTCCGGCTCGACGCGCCCGCCGTCGAGCGTCAACTGGCCGATGCCGTCGGCCAGTACGGCACCGTCGTCGCCTGGCAGGAGGTGATGATGCCGACCCTGCACGCGGTGGGGCGCAAGTGGGCGTCGTCCGGGGACCGTTACGTCGAGGTGGAACACCTGCTGTCCTGGCACGTCTCCACCGCCCTGCGCCGGCACACCCCGCTTCCCGGGCCGCGAGCCGACGTCCCGCCCGTCGTCCTGGCCTGCGTACCCGGCGAACAGCACACCCTCCCCATCGAGGCACTCAACGCCGCCCTGGGTGAACTCGGCCTGCCCACAAGGATGTTCGGCGCCGCCGTCCCCGCCGAGGCGCTCACCGCGGCGGTACGGCGGCTGGGACCGGCGGCCGTCGTCCTGTGGGCGCAGGCACGCTCCACGGCGAGCCCGCCGCTGGCCCGGCACCTCGCCGACATCCGGTGGGGTGTGAAGGGCGCCAGGCGACAGCCCTCGGTGGTACTGGCCGGACCCGGCTGGTCCGGTGCTCAGGCCCCGGGCGCGATGCGGCCGACGACGCTCGCGGATGCCGTGGACACTCTGTCCGCGATGTACGAGACACGGCACTGACCGCGGACCTCAGTCACCCGCCCGGCCCTGCCTGAACCGCGCGAGCCCGTCGGAGAGTTCGACGATCGGATCCGGATAGTCGCCGAGCGCCGCGCGGTCGAATCCCCTGAGCTTCCACGGCTCGTGCACCAACGGGCCGTCCAGCTCGGCGAGTTCGGGCACCCAGCGCCGGACGTACGCGCCGTCCGGGTCGTACCGCTTCGCCTGGGTGACGGGGTTGAGCACCCGGTTGGGGCGCGAGTCGGTGCCGGTGCCCGCCATCCACTGCCAGTTGAGCTGGTTGTTGGCCACATCGCCGTCGACCAGCAGATCGAGGAAGTACCGGGCGCCGACGCGCCAGTCGACGTAGAGCGTCTTGGTGAGGAAGCTCGCCGTCAGCAGGCGTCCCCGGTTGTGCATCCAGCCCTCGTGGAGCAGTTGGCGCATCGCCGCGTCGATCAGTGGATAGCCGGTGCGGCCTTCCTTCCAGGCCGCGATGTCCTCGCGGGCCGTGCGTGCGGACCGCCAACGGTCGTGTTTCGTACGGTAGTCGGCGCCGGCGGCCGAGGGCCTGGCCGCCAGCACCTGCCGGTGGAAGTCCCGCCACGCGAGCTGCCGTACGAAGGCCTCGGCGCCCGGTCCTTCCAACTGCCGTGCCCGGTGGACCAGTTCGACGGGGGAGAGGGTGCCGAAGTGGAGATGGGGCGAGAGGTGGGAGGTGGAATCGGCGGCGAGGGCGTCGTGCAGGTCCTCGTACGACGCGATGCCGTCGCGCAGCCAACGGCCCAGCAGCTTGCGGCCGTTGGTCTCCCCGCCGATCGCCAACCCCGGTGACAGTCCTTCGATACCGGCCCGGTCGGGCAACTCCTCGGAACCGACACCGTCCGGGACCCGCACCGTGCGCGGTGCGGCGAGCGGGGCGCGCAAGTGCTGCCCGGACCAGTGGCGGAAGTAGGGCGTGAAGACCGCGAAGTGGTCCGAGGAGGCCGGGGTCACCGCGCCCGGGGCGACGGCCGTGGTCACCGTGTCATGGACGTGCAGCCGCCGTCCCTCCGCCTCCAGCGCCCGCCGCAGCCGCTGCTCGCGCCGCCGCGCGTAGTCGCTGACGTCGGCTGCCATGTGCACCTCGTCGGCGTCCGTCTCGGCGGCGACCTTGCACACCTCGTCGACGACGTCACCGGACCGGAGCACCAGCCGGCCGCCCCGCTCGCGCAGGCCGGTGTCTAGGTCGCGCAGACAGTCGGCGAGGAACGCCAGCCGGTTGGGCGCGGCGAACCCGGCGTCCGCCACACCCCGGTCGCGCACGAACAGGGGGACCACCTCGCGGGCCTCGGCGGCGGCGCGCAGCGCGGGATGGTCGTGCAGGCGCAGATCGGCGGTGAACAGGACGACCGAGACGTTCATGGTGTGCGCTCCGGGAGACGGGAAGAGGGTCTGGTGAGGTGCTTCCGGCGCGGAGGACCCGGCGGATGCGGCCGTCAACCGATCGGCGCGCGTTCCCCGGCCGGTGTCGTCGGCGTCCGGGCCGCGGCCCCCGCGATGTTGCGTGCCATGCCCCCGAACACGACGGCGTGGAAGGGCGAGACGCTCCACCAGTAGGCGTGCCCCAGGAGGCCGTGCGGATGGAACACGGCCCGCTGCCGGTAGCGGGTACCGCCGTCGTCGTTCGTCTCTGCGTACAACTCCAGCCAGGCCAGACCCGGCAGCCGCATCTCGGCCCGCAGGCGCAGGAGGTGCCCGGGGCGGATCTCCTCGACGCGCCAGAAGTCCAGCGAGTCACCGACCCGCAGCCGCGCCGCGTCCCGGCGGCCCCGGCGCAGGCCGACACCGCCCACCAGCCGGTCCAGCCAACCTCGCACGGCCCAGGCCAGCGGGAGGGAGTACCAGCCGTTGTCCCCGCCGATCCCCTCGATCACCCGCCACAGCGCCTGGCGCGAGGCGTCGACCGGCAGCTCCCGCAGGTCCGTGTAGAGGCTGCCGCCGGCCCAGTCGGGGTCGGTGGGCAGCGGATCGCTGGGCGCGCCGGGCACCGAGGCCGACGACCAGCGGGTGGTGACCTTGGCGTCGCGGACCCGCTGGAGGGCCAGCCGTACCGCCTCGTCGAAGCCGAGCGGGTGCCCGGGCAGGTCGGGGACGTACCGCGCGATGTCGTGCTCGTGGCAGACGACCTCGTGGCGCAGCGACTCGGTCAACGGCCGTGCGATGGACGCCGGTACGGGCGTCACCAGGCCGACCCAGTGACTGGACAGACCGGGGGTGAGAACCGGGACGGAGAGGATCAGCCGGCGCGGGAGGCCCGCGACGGCCGCGTACCTGGTCATCATCTCCCGGTAGGTGAGCACGTCCGGTCCGCCGATGTCGAAGGCGCGGCTGACGTCGGCCGGCATGCGCGCGCTGCCGACGAGTGCGCGCAGTACGTCGCGCACCGCCACCGGCTGGATCCGCGTGCGCACCCAGCTCGGTGTGACCATCACCGGCAGCCGCTCGGTGAGATAGCGCAGCATCTCGAAGGAAGCCGAGCCCGAGCCGATGACCACGGCCGCGCGCAGGACCGTGGTCGGCACGCCCGAGTCCAGGAGGATCCGGGCCACTTCGCTTCTCGACCGCAGGTGCGGCGAGAGATCCCCCTCCGGCACGTTCGCGGGGGTCAGACCGCCGAGGTAGACGACGCGCCGCACCCCCGCGGCCCGAGCCTGCTCCCCGAAGATCCGCGCGGCCTCCCGGTCGGTCTGCTCGAAGCGGTCGCCCGTGCCCAGCGCGTGCACGAGGTAGTAGGCGACGTCGACGTCGCGCAGGGCCGCGGCGACCGACGCGGCATCCGTGACGTCACCGCCCACCACCTCCACGTCACCCGCCCAGGGGTGGTCGCGCAGTTTTCCGGGAGCACGGGCCAGACAGCGGACCCGGTGGCCCTCGGCGAGCAGCTCCGGAACCAGCCTGCCTCCGACATAGCCCGTCGCTCCGGTCACCAGACAGCGCAGGCCCGGTACGGCCTCGTCAGCGTGCATCCGTTCCACGGCCTTTCGTATCGGTGTGCCCCCTGTGATCACTTCCCCGTGCGTGGCCGAACCGGATGCACGGTTCGGTCGGGTCCCGCCGAGAGAGTGAGCATGTCCGCGTCGATCGGGGGCAGGTGAACAGGTACGACGGCCCCCATGGGGAGCCGAGGAACGATGCTGGAGGTGTCTGCGGACATGGGCGCGAAGGTGTTGAAGCGGTTTTCGGCGGGGGCTCCGCGCGGATCATGGCCTGCCGAGGAGTTCGCGGCCCGGCGCCGCGCCGAGGGTGAGCCCGCCAGGGTCGTCATGGACCTGAAGTCCGACGCGTTCCTCGTGGTCGTTCCGATGGGCGACGAGGACTGACCGTACGGCCACGGCCCTGAGCGACCACGCGCTCAGGCGGGTGTTCCGCTCAGCTCCCGTGCCCGCCGTACGAACGCCTCGTGCAGATCCCCGGCCGCCCGCGGTACGGAGTCCGCGCGGCGGCGGCGCAGCATCAGCAGGACGCGGGCCGTGTCGCCGGCGATCGGCCGGTAGGTGATCGCGCCGAGCCGCTCCAGCGGGTCCCCGACCACGCTGAAGTCGGGCAGGACGGTCACCCCCAGCCCCTCCGCGACCATGAGCTTGCCCATCTCGGCGCCGTCGGTCGAGTAAGCGAAGGCCGGGCCCTGACCGTCGAGCAGCCGGTGCACATAGCGGTGCATCACATAGCCGGAACGCATACCGATCAGCGGCTCGGTGAGGAGGTCGTCCACACTGACGGTCGGCCGGGACGCCAGCGGGCTGTCGGGGCGCATGCACACCACCGGCATCCCGGACAGCAGCTCGGTGGACTCGAAGTCGGCCGGCATGTCGTCGCCGTCGAGGTGATTGACCAGACCGAGATCGAAGCCGCCCTCCGACAACGCCCGGTGGATGTCGGTCTGTTGGGTGCCGACCACCTCGACCTGGGTGAGCGGATGCGAGGCGCGGAACTCGCGGACGACGGGCAGGAGCAGCGGCACGGTCGCCGCGTTGACCGTGCCCACCCGCACCATGCGGCTGATCCGGTGCTGCTCGCCGGCCGCCGCCCGCAGCCGGTCCACCGCGTCCAGCACGTCGACGATCTTCGGCAGCAGCTCCCGGCCCTCCGCGCTCATCGTCGCGCCGGACCGTTTGCGCTCCAGGAGATCGACGCCGAGTTCACGTTCGAGATTGCGCACGGTCTCGCTCAACGCGGGCTGTGACAGGCGCAGTTCCTCGGCGGCCCGGCGCAGGGAGCCGAGCCGGGTCACGGCCGCGATGTATTCCAGCTGTTCGGTGCGCATGACCGCAGAATGCGGCGGATTTCCCGGGCTGTTCAAGGGTTTCCCTGTCACACGTTCGTGAAATTCAATGGTCCGCGATACGAGACCGGTCGGGTTTTCCTTGACGGCTCTCGCCGGCGGCTGCCACGATCGACGGCATGATGATGCGACTGGACCTCACGCGGCGACGCCATGTCGACCTCGCGCGCGTCTCCAGCGCCTCCTGTTGCACCGCGGCCTGATCCCCGTCACCTCCGTCCTGTGATCCGCCGCCTTTCTTTTCCTCCCGCCTGACATTCGCCGGAATTCGCTCCGGCCGGATTCGGCGTGCCCGAAAACGCATTCCGCAACAGGAGTTCCGCATGCCCGCAGAGCCCGTGAAATTCGCCTACTGGGTCCCCAACGTCAGCGGGGGACTCGTCACCAGCAAGATCGAGCAACGCACCGACTGGGGCTACGAGTACAACCGCGAACTCGCCGTCCTCGCCGAGAACAACGGCTTCGAGTACGCGCTCAGCCAGGTCCGCTACATGGCCAGCTACGGCGCCGAGTTCCAGCACGAGTCGACCAGCTTCAGCCTCGCGCTCCTCCTCGCCACCCAGCGCCTGAAGGTCATCGCCGCCGTCCACCCCGGCCTGTGGCACCCGGGCGTCCTCGCCAAACTCGGCGCCACCGCCGACCACCTGTCGAACGGCCGCTTCGCCGTCAACGTCGTCTCCGGCTGGTTCAAGGGCGAGTTCACCGCGCTGGGCGAACCCTGGCTGGAGCACGACGAGCGCTACCGCCGCTCCGAGGAGTTCATCCAGGCCCTGCGCCAGATCTGGACCGAGGACCACACCGAACTCGCCGGTGACTTCTACCGGTTGCGCGACTTCTCCCTCAAGCCCAAGCCCCTCAACACCCCCGAGCGCCCGCACCCGGAGATCTTCCAGGGCGGCAACTCCACCGCCGCCCGCGCGATGGCCGGCCGCGTCTCCGACTGGTACTTCTCCAACGGCAAGGACTTCGACGGCGTCACCGAGCAGCTCGCCGACGTACGCCGCTCCGCCGCCCAAGTCGGCCGCACCGCACCGAAGTTCGGCCTCAACGGCTTCCTCATCGCCCGCGACACCGAGGCCGAGGCCCACGACACGCTCCGCGAGATCGTCGCCAAGGCCGACCATGAGGCCGTCGAGGGATTCGGGGCCGCGGTGAAGCAGGCCGGGCAGTCCTCGGCCGACGGCAAGGGCATGTGGCAGGACTCCACGTTCGAGGACCTCGTGCAGTACAACGACGGGTTCCGTACGGGACTCATCGGCACCCCCGAGCAGATCGCCGAACGGATCGTCGCCTACAGGAAGTTGGGCGTCGACCTTCTCCTGCTCGGCTTCCTGCACTACCACGAGGAGGTGGAGTACTTCGGCAAGCGGGTGCTGCCGCTGGTGCGTGAACTGGAAGCCCAACTCCCGGACGCCGAGCCCGAGTCCGTCTCTGTCCACGCCTGAGCGCCCCCACCGCGAAAGAGGTCGTCCGACATGAGCACCGTCACGCCCACCGACTGGCAGACCCGCCCGGCCCCGCAGTCCGCCCAGGACTGGATCGCCCGAGCCGCCGAGGTCGCCGCCCTCCTCGACACCGACGCCGCCGCCCGCGACCGGGCCGGCGCCACCCCGTACGCCGAGGTCCAACTCCTCAAGGACTCCGGCCTCGTCACCCTGCTCGGCCCCACGCAGCACGGCGGCGGAGGCCAGGACTGGCCCACCGCCTACCGCGTCGTCCGCGAGATCGCCAAGGCCGACGGCTCCATCGGCCAGCTCCTCGGCTACCACTACCTCTGGAACTGGGCCGCCCGCCTGGTCGGCACCCGCGAACAGTGGGAGCACGTCGAGGCCGAGGCCGCCCGCAACCAGTGGTTCTTCGGCGGCGCGGTCAACCCGCGCGACAAGGACGTCACCGTCACCGAGGACGGCGACGACCTCGTCTTCACCGGCCGCAAGTCCTTCTCCACCGGCAGCAAGGTCTCCGACGTCACCGTCCTCGAAGGCGTCCTGGAAGGCACCGACCAGCACGTCTTCGCCATCGTGCCCTCCGGCAGCGAGGGCCTGACCTTCCTCGACGACTGGGACAACATCGGCCAGCGCCTCACCGAGAGCGGCGGCGTCATCCTCGACGGCGTCCGCACCCCGTGGTCCTCGGCGGCCGGTTACGTCGACAAGGAATTCCAACCGCGCACGTACAACACGCTCAACGTCCCGACCATCCAACTCGTCTTCGTCAACTTCTACTTGGGCATCGCGGCCGGCGCTCTGGAGACGGCCGCCACCTACACCCGCACCAAGGCCCGCTCCTGGCTGCACGGCGGCTACGAGCGCGCCGTCGACGAGCCCTACGTCATCGACACCTACGGCGACCTCACCGCGAAGCTCTGGGCGGTCGAGGCCCTCGCCGACACCGTCGCCGCCGAGGGGCAGCGACTGCACGACGACCCCGACGCCGTCACCGCGAAGACACGCGGCGACTTCGAGGTACGGGTGGCCGCCGTCAAGGCACGCGCCACCGATGTCGCCCTGGAGATCGGCAACCGCGTCTTCGAGGTCACCGGCGCCCGCTCCACGGCCACCTCGGAAGGCCTCGACAGGTTCTGGCGCAACGTCCGCACCCACACCCTGCACGACCCCGTCGCCTACAAGCGGCGCGAGGTAGGCCGCTGGGTCCTGGAAGGCGAACTGCCCGAACCCACCTGGTACTCCTGACCGAACTGCCCCGGGGCGCCCGCCAGTTGAGCGGGCGCCCCGCCTCCCCGAAAGAGGACCCATGGCCACCGTCCTGTCCGTCTCCGGCAGCCCCTCCGTCTCCTCCCGCACGAATCGCCTGCTACGGCACCTGGACAAGCGGCTGATCGCCCAGGGCCACGAGGTGATCCCGCTCGACGTGCGCACCATCCCCGCCGAGGCCCTTCTCGGCGCGGACTTCCGCCACCCGGCCATCGTCGAGGCCACCGAACTGTTCGCCCGCGCCGACGGAGTGGTCGTAGGCACCCCCGTCTACAAGGCCTCCTACTCCGGAGTCCTCAAGGCGCTGCTCGACCTGCTCCCGCAGTACGCGCTGACCGGCAAGACCGTGCTGCCGCTGGCCACCGGTGGGTCCACCGCACATGTGCTCGCCATCGACTACGCACTCCGCCCGGTGCTGAACTCCATGGGTGCTGCCCACATAGTCCAGGGCTGGTTCACCCTCGACAAGGACATCACGGCCCACGAGGACGGTTCGCTCACCGTCGCCCCGGCCACCAGCGAGGCGCTCACTCAGGTGGTGGACCAGTTCTCGGCCGCGCTCGGCCGGACCCCGCTCCTGGCCGCGGCGAGCTGACCACCATGACCGACCGTGCGACCGCCCATGTGATCGCGGACGACGCCGAGGCCCTGGTGCTCGCCGCCGCGCTGGCCGACGAGTTCCGGGCGGGAGCCTCGGCGCGCGACACCGAACGCAGGCTCCCGCGCGCCGAGTTGGACCGCCTCTCCGGCTCCGGACTGCTTGCGGTCACCGTGCCCGCCGACCACGGCGGCGCCGACGTGAGCGCGGAGACCCTCGCCGAGATCTTCCGCCTCCTCGGCTCCGCCGACGGCAGCCTCGCCCAGATCCCGCAGAGCCACTTCGCCTACGTCAATGTGATCCGCCGTCAGGGCACCCCGGACCAGCAGAAGTTCTTCTTCGCCGAGCTGCTGGCGGGGCGCCGCTTCGGGAACGCCCAGTCCGAGGCCGGCACCAAACACGTCCAGGACATCCGCACCCGCCTGACACTCCAGCCCGACGGCTCCTACCGACTGACCGGCGTCAAGCACTACTCCACCGGCGCCCTGTTCGCCGACTGGATCCCCGTCCTCGCCCGCACCGATGACGACAACCTCCATGTCGCGTACATCCCGAGCGACGCCGAGGGCGTCACGGTCGTCGACGACTGGGACGGAATGGGCCAGCGCACGACGGCCAGCGGCACGGTCCGGCTGGAGGCGGTCGCCGTCCCCGCCGACCGGGTCCTGCCGCACCACCTCACCTTCGGAGGTCCCCAACTCCACGGCGCGGTCGCCCAGTTGCTCCACGCGGCCATCGACGCCGGGATCGCCGGGGGAGCGCTGGCCGAGGCCGCCGAGTTCGTCCGGACGAAGAGCCGCCCCTGGTTCGAGAGCGGCGTCGAGACCGCCGCCGAGGACCCGCTGCTGATCCAGCGGTTCGGTGAACTCGCCATCCAGGTAAGGGCGTCCGAGGCCCTGCTGATCCAGGCGGCCAAGGCCGTGGACGCGGCGCGCGCCAACCTCGACGACGACTCGGCGGCGGAGGCCTCCATCGCGGTCGCGGCGGCCAAGGTGCACGCGGCGCAGACGGCCGTGGAGGTCGCGGGCGCGCTGTTCGAGGTGTCGGGCACGCGGTCGGCCCTCAACTCCCTGAACCTGCACCGGCATTGGCGGGACGCTCGCACCCACACCCTGCACGACCCGGCGCGCTGGAAGATCCAGCACATCGGCCGTTACGTACTGAACGGCACCAGGCCGCCCCGCCACGGCCTCCTCTAACTCACCTACCGGACAGTCCAGACAGGAGCCCCCACGTGTCCCTCACCTTCCACTGGTTCCTCCCCACCAACGGGGACAGCCGTCATGTCGTGGGCGGCGGTCACGGCACCCCCGCCACCGCCTCCGGCCGGGACCGGCCGCCGACGGTCGCCTACCTGAGCCAGATCGCCCGCGCGGCGGAGGACCTCGGCTTCGTGGGCGCCCTCACGCCCACCGGCGCCTGGTGCGAGGACGCGTGGCTCACCACCGCGATGGTCAGCCAGAACACCGAGCGCCTGAAGTTCCTGGTCGCCTTCCGCCCCGGCTTCGTCTCGCCGACGCTCGCCGCGCAGATGGCGTCCACGTTCCAGCGGCAGACCGGCGGACGCCTGCTCCTCAACGTCGTCACCGGCGGCGAGAGCCACGAGCAGCGGGCCTACGGAGACTTCCTCGACAAGGACGACCGGTACCGCCGTACCGGCGAATTCCTGGAGGTCGTACGGCAGTTGTGGGACGGGAAGACCGTCGATCTGGCCGGTGAGCATCTGCGCGTCGAGGAGGCCAAGCTGGCGCGGCTGCCCGACCCGGTGCCCGAGGTGTACTTCGGGGGATCGTCGCCGATCGCGGGGGAGATCGCCGCCAAGTACGTGGACGTGTACCTCACTTGGGGCGAGCCGCCGGCTCAGGTCGCCGAGAAGATCGCGTGGATCAGGGGGTTGGCGGCGAAGCAGGGGCGGACGCTGCGCTTCGGGATCCGGCTGCACGTCATCACGCGTGACACGTCCGCGGAGGCGTGGGCCGAGGCGAACCGGTTGCTCGAAGGGTTCGACTCCGAAACCGTGAAGTCCGTACAGGCCGGGCTCGCGCGGAGCGAGTCCGAGGGGCAGCAGCGGATGCTCGCGCTGCACGGCGGGAGCCGGGACGGGCTGGAGATCCATCCCAACCTGTGGGCCGGGATCGGGCTCGTCCGGGGCGGAGCGGGGACGGCGCTGGTCGGCAGCCACGAGGAGGTCGCCGAGCGGATCAAGGAGTACGCGGCGCTGGGGATCGAGGAGTTCGTGCTGTCCGGGTATCCGCACCTGGAGGAGGCGTACTGGTTCGGGGAGGGCGTGCTGCCGAGGCTGGCGGCGGACGGGGTGTGGCAGCACCCGGTCGGTGAGCGGAAGGCTTCCGAGGCGCAGGTGCCGTTCGCCAGTTGACGGTCCCGCCGATGCCCAACTCCGCGCCCGGCGGGCGTAGTTGCCGGATGCGTGGTCAGAACCAGTGCAGGCAGTGCGGGGAGCGGTCGGTGCGGAAGAGGGCGTCGGCGAGGGCGGCCGCGCCCGGGCGGTGGACCCGGATGTGGCCGGCCCGCACGAACGTGCTCGGGGCGGTGCCGCCGAGGTAGACCGAGCCAAGGTCGCACACGTCCAGGGACAGGTCGGGCGTCCGGCCCGTCGGCACGCAGTCGGCCTTGCCGTCCCGGACGGTGAGCAGGTAACGGCCGTGGTCGTCGAGGAAGGGGTCGTCCACGGCGAGGACGAGTTCGCCGTCCGTGAACCAGCCGCGCGCGGTCAGCGCACGCGGTACGTCCAGCAGCCGCACCCAGAGCCAGTCCATGTCGTGGCTCACCTCGCCGGCGCGGAAGTCCGCGAGCTGCCAGCGCAGCGGGTGCCGGGGCGGGACGTGCTTGAACACGACCTGGGAGACGAGGTCGTGGCCGAGCACGAACCGGGCCAGGGCCGTGAACACGGCGTCGTCGGTGGCGATGGTCTCGTCGACCGTCAGGGTGCCGGACTCAAGCGAGTAGGCGGCGTACCCGTCCGGCATGCCGTCGGCGTCCCGGTGGAGGGCGATGTAGCGCGGAGTCGGCGAGATCGGGGGCTGCCCCGCGCGCAGGGCCCACCAGCGGTGCGGCCGGGACAGCGCGCCGGGCTGGGCGCGGCGGTAGCGGTCGTAGACCTCTTCCAGGATCTCGCCGCATTCGGCACGACGCAGCACCTCGACGGAGCCGGTCGCTCGGCCGTCGCCCGGGCTGTGCGCCCGGGGGAGGTCGAGAGCGGCCTTGTGGCGCGGCACCGTCAGCCGCCCCGTGTAGGTCGCCGGTCCGTACCCGAACCTGCCGTAGATCGTGGCCTCGGAGGCCAGCAGCACGGAGAGGATCTCTCCGCGGGCCCGCAGTCCGGTGAGCTGATGCCGCATCATCGCGCTGAGCACGCCCTGGCGCCGGTGCGAGGGCAGGACGCCGACGCCGGTCACCCCGGGGGCCGGAACGAGGGTCTCGCCGGGCAGGGTGAGCTCGAAGGGGTAGGTGGCCGCGGTGCCGACGGGCCGCCCGTCCGCCGTCAGGGCGAGCAGACAGCGGTCCATCTCCAGCGCCGACCACCACAACCCGCCGCCGTCGACCGGGGTTTCCGGGAAGAGCCCGAACGCGGCGTGCATCGTGTCGACGAAGACGTCGAGGTCCTCGTCGGTCGTGGGACGGATCTCCATCGCTGCCGTGCCTCCCCGGATACCGGCACCACTACCCGTGGTGTCCCGCCACAGTGCAGCGCCGCTCCGGGACCAGGTCAAGCGAATTACGCCCGGTCGGCCAGTGCCTTCAAGTGGACCCTTCTCGACTCCGCCGTCTGGCCCTGGACCAGGAGGAACAGGGCCTCCCGCGCGAGGCGTTGGGCTCTGTTCGTCAACGACAGCGACCTGCCGCCTCCGGCCACCACCGCGGCCGTGGTCGCCGTCATGAGCACCTCGTACGCCCGCGTCCGGAGCGCCAGCCGCTCCTCCAAGTGCTCGTGCGGTACGGGGTGTTCGGCCAGGGCGTAGGCCTGCTCGCGTACGTCGGCCAGGCGGGTGCGGATCGGACCCGCCTGCTCGTCGTCCAGCAGGGCGAGGGCCGCCGCCGCGACGCCGAAGACCGCCGGGGACGCGTTGGTCGGCTTGGGGCGGTCGGTCTTCGCCCAGTCCGCGTACGGGGTCCGCAGCGCGACCGCGTCCTCGGGCAGCCACAGTCCGTCCAGCTCCAGCGACACCGTGCGGGACGCGGTGAGTGCCGCGAGCCGCATCGGGGCGGACGGTCGCAGGCCCTCCTGCTCCCGCGCCTCCGTGAACGCGAAGAGCGCCTCGTCCGCGTCCGTCACCCCCGCGAGCAGCATCACGTCGTTCAGGCCCCACCCCGTGTACCAGGGCACGGTTCCGTCGAAGCGCCAGCCGCCCCGTTCGCGCGTGACCCGCACCGGGATCCGGGGGTAAGCCCGCAGGTGCGCGTACGCCACCCCCGACATCAGCTCGCCTCGCGCGAGGGGGCCCAACAGGCGTTCCCGCACCGGGAGTTCGCTCTTCGCCAGTGTCATGACCGGTGTGTGGTGCTGGGTCTGCACGAACCACGTCGAGCAGCATGCCCCGGCCAGGATCTCCGCCGTCTCCCGGGCCACCGTGCCCGGGGCCGCCGAGCCGCCGTAGGCCACGGGTGCGCTCACGCCCAGCAGGCCGGACTGTCTGATCGCCTCGATGTGGCTTGCCGGGACGCCCTCCTGGTCGACCTGTTCGGCGTGCGGGGCGAGGAGGTGGTCCGCGAGGTGTCGGGCGCGGGTGACGAGGAAGTGGGAGGTCATGCGGGAGATTCTGCCGATCGGGCAGCCGGGCACGCGCGACGCTCCGGCCCGTGTCGCAGGACGCGGGCCGGAGCGGTGGGAGCGCGGGGGTCAGTCCGCCGAGCGGACGGCGGGCATCGCCAGGTCGACCGGGCCGGTGGCGCCGGGAGCGCTCTTGCAGGAGTCGTGGCAGTCCTTCTCCAGGCTGCAGCACAGGGAGCAGATCGGGCCGGAGTGGAAGGGGCAGTTCGCCACGTCGGGACGCTCGAAGTCCGTTGTGCAGACAGTGCAGTTGAGGATGACGGCGGAGGGGAGTCCGTCCGCGTCGAGCAGCGGCTCCGCCAGGTCGTCGAGGCGGGCGATGTAGTACTTGCCCTTGGTGAGGTACGCGAACAGGGGCGAGAGGACCATCGCCAGGAACAGGGCGATGAAGGGGGAGTACGCCTTGCCGTAGTCGCCGAACGCCTTGAAGTACGCGGCGATGGAGACCGCCGAGGCGATGAGCATCGAGCCGAAGCCGACCGGGTTGAAGTTGTACAGGTGGGCGCGCTTGAACTCGATGTAGGACGGGCTGAGTTTGAGCGGCTTGTTGATGACCAGGTCGGCGACGACCGCGCCGATCCAGGCGATCGCCACGTTGGAGTAGAAGCCGAGGACCGTGTTGAGGAAGCCGAAGACACCGCCCTCCATCAGCGCCAGGGCGATGCCGACGTTGAGGAAGATGTAGACCACGCGGCCCGGGTGACGGTGTGTCAGGCGGGAGAAGAAGTTCGACCAGGACAGCGAACCGGAGTACGCGTTCGTCGAGTTGATCTTCACCTGGGACAGGATCACGAAGAACGTGGCGAGGCCCAGGGCGACCGGGGCGGCGAAGGTCTTGAAGCCGTGCACGTACTGCTGGATGGGCTCGTTGGCCTTGGCCAGACCCACGCTGCCCGCGATGTAGAAGGCGAGGAACGCTCCGCCCATCTGCTTGGCCGCGCCGAGGACGACCCAGCCCGGGCCTGCCGAAAGCACCGCGCCCCACCACTTCTTGGCGTTCTCCGGGGTCTTGTCCGGCATGAAGCGCAGGTAGTCGACCTGCTCACCGATCTGCGCGATCAGGGACAGGGCCACACCCGCGCCCGCGCCGACGCCGAGCATGCTGATGCTGGAACCGGTGGGGGAGTTGCCCGCGAAGTGCGTGAACTCCGAGAACTTGCCCGGCTCTTGGATCGCGATGGACACGAACGGCGCGACCATCAGCACCAGCCACACCGGCTGGGTCCACACCTGCATCTTGGAGAGCGCGGTCATGCCGTAGATCACCAGCGGCAGGATGATCAGCGAGCAGATCAAGTAGCCGACGGCCAGGGGGATGTGGAGGCCCAGGTCCAGCGCCTGCGCCATGATCGAGCCCTCTAGGGCGAAGAAGATGAAGGTGAAGCTTGCGTAGATGACCGACGTGAGGGTCGAGCCGAGGTAGCCGAAACCGGCGCCCCGGGTCAACAGGTCCATGTCGATGGAGTACTTGGCGGAGTAGTACGAGATCGGGATGCCGGTGAGGAAGATCGTCACCGCCGCCGCCAGGATCGCCACCATGGCACTGGAGAAGCCGTTGGAGATGGCGATGGAGCCGCCGATGGCGAAGTCGGCGAGGTACGCGATACCGCCGAGTGCGGTGGTGGCCACGACGTACGGCGTCCAGCGGCGGAAGGACTTCGGCGCGTAGCGCAGCGAGTAGTCCTCCAGGGTGTCGTTCTTCGCCCAGTCGTTGTAGGTCCGTCCGGCAGCCGTTGCCGGCGCCTCTTTGTCGACGATCTCCGTCACGACACTTCCCTCTTCCACGGGTGTGGGTCATCTCCCGGACGGCCCGGGGGAGTTGGACGGAAGAGTCACGCCGAATTGTTTCCCGACCGTTTCGCCTGCTTTAAATGGAAGGGCTTTCAAAATTCTTTTGGCGACGCGCGTAGATTTAATCGATGCTTCCTGTGGAAACTATTCCTGGAGGAAGGTACTCTCGGTCGGAGCAGGTGGCGAGGTCAGAGTTGGGCGACGATGTCGAAGTCGAAGGCGTCCGCCCGGGCCAGGTACAGCCGTTGGCGGAGGTGATTGCCGTGCAGACGCAGTACGCCCCGCGGGCCCTCGTACGAGACGGTGCCGCCCACCGCGCACATGGCGCCCACATCGAGCGACCGCGCCCGTTCGGCCAGGGCCGCGAGAAGGCGTACGCCTTCGAAGCACGACTCGCCGAGGCTGCCCACGACGGGTGCCTCCACGCCGAAGCGGGCCGCGTAACGCCCGCTGAAATCAAGGCTTTCGGCGGTGGCGAGGGTCTCGAAGTAACCGGCCGCGGCCCACAGTCCCTCGGTCGCCTCCGCGCCGGTGGACAGCAGGATGTTCTCGTCCATGTGCGTGCTCAGCCGCAGACACCGCTGGTGCAACCCGTGCGCGGCGAACGCCCGGTTGAAGCGCGCCGCGTCGTCCCCGACCAGCAGCATCAGGACGGCGTCCGCCTCGCACCGCTCGATCCGGCGCAGCACCGGCCCGAATTCGTACGTCCCCAGCGGTACGAACGCCTCGCCCTGCACCCGGCCGCCGCAGTCCCGGGCGTAGCGGCGCGCGGCCCGGGCGGTCACCCTCGGCCACACATAGTCGTTGCCCACCGTGCACCAGCGCCGTACACCGGTCTCCTCCGCCAACAGCCGCATGGCGGGCAGGAGTTGGGCCGCGTCGGTCTCGCCGGTGAGGAACACGCCCGGTGTGCGCTCGCCGCCCTCGTACTGCGCGGTGTAGACGTACGGCACCCGGCCCGCGATGCGCGGCACCAGCGCCTTGCGGACCGCCGAGGTGTGCCAGCCGACCACCGCGTCGACCGCGCGCATCGACACCAACAGCTCGACCTCGGCGGCGACTTGCTCCGCCGGTGCGCCGCCGTCCACCACGATGAGACGGACCTCGCGGCCCAACACCCCACCGGTGGCGTTGAGTTCCTCCACGGCGAGCTGTGCGGCCAGTTCGCAGGACGGACCGAAGACACCCGCCGGACCCCGCAGAGGTACGACCAGGGCCACGACCAACGTCTTGACCGGGCCGCTGATCCGCCCGGGCGGCAGGGGATGCACCAGACCACCTCCGTGAGGGCATGAGGGCACGGAAACCGGGCCCAGCCCCGGCGCCCTCGCAGAGGCTCGTAATCTGAACCGCACAGTAGACCTACCGGAAGGACAGCGGCAATGTCGTCCGTACCGTCGCCGGCCCTCGCCCACCTGCTGAGTCACGCCGAGCGGCGACTGGGCCTGCGCATGACCGCCGTCCTGGCCGAGGAGAACTGCTCGCTCGAACAGTGGCGCGTCCTGTCGGTCATCGCCGACGGGAAGGGCCACCCGATGACCGAGATCGCCGACCAGGTGCTGATGCCGGCGCCGAGCCTCACCAAACTGGTGGACCGGATGGTCGCCGACAACCTGGTGTACCGCCGCCCCGACAGCGCCGACCGCCGCCGCGTCCTCCTCCACCTCACCGCCCGCGGCCGCACCCTCCACCAGCGTGCGGCCCACCGCCTCCTCACCGACCAGACCCGGCTCCTCGGCGCGATCGACGACCAGGGCGACCTCGTACGACTGCTCGCCCGGCTCACGACGGCGCTCGACCAGGATCCTGCGGAGGGGACCGGGGGCGGCATGACGGACGGCCCCGCGGAGAAAATCCTGCCGGTGTCCTGAGCGGGCCCGGGCAGGATAGGAGGCATGAACGGGGATGCGGCAGCCGAAGCGGCTGTGGAAGCAGGCTGGCAGGCAGCGCGTGACGATGGACGTGTGCAGGCCGAGTTGTTGGAAGCGGCCTATGGGGAACCCCGCCTGCGGCGCTGGTTTCCCTGGGTCAGTATGGGAGAGCTGCACTTCAGCCGCTGCACGGAATATCCGTGGACCTGGGACATTCCCTACGTCCATCCCGCCATCGGCGGCCCCTATTTGGTCGCCGGTCCTCTCCGGAACCAGGTCGTGGGCCCGGCAGCCACAGCGGCCGAGGCCGTTGCCCTGGTGGTCCGGCACCTTCCGGCGGACCGGGGCCCTGCCTTCCTGGGGGACCGCGAAGCACTCGCGGCTCACGAAGCGGCAACACGGCGGGATCGGGCGAGCGAGGGTCGGGAATCAAGTTGAGGCGCGGTGTCGATCCGGCGCCACGGCGTTCGTGTAGGAGGTGAGCGAACCCCCGGAGGGTTCGACCATCCCTTTACACCATGGAGGACGTCATGCCGCACTACCTGCTCAGCGTGATCACCCCGACCGACGGACAGATGCCCTCGCCCGAGGAGTTGGCGGAGATCGGCCGCAAGCTGGAGGTCTTCCACGACGAACTGCAGGCGGCCGGGGCCTGGGTGTTCGCCGGTGGGCTGCACGGGCCGGAGACCGCGACCGTGCTGCGGCCCAAGGACGGCGATGTGCTCATCACCGACGGTCCGTTCGCCGAGGGCAAGGAGTATCTGGGCGGGCTCTGCCTGATCAAGGCGGACGACCTGGACGCGGCCCTGGACTGGGGGAAGCGGGCGACCTGGGCCACCACCCTGCCGATCGAGGTGCGCCCCTTCATGAACACGGCCGAGGACTGATGCCGTTCGACACCGACATCGAGGCCGTCTTCCGTGCCGAGTACGGGCGGGCGGTCTCGGTCCTGGTCCGCTTCCTCGGTGACATCGACCTCGCCGAGGAAGCGGTCCAGGACGCCTTCACCACGGCCGTACAGAAGTGGCCGGAGACCGGCGCGCCGCCGAGCCCGGCCGGGTGGATCATCACGACCGCCCGCAACCGCGCGATCGACCGGTTGCGCCGCGAGTCGTCGAGGGAGGCCCGCCACACGGAGGCCGCCCTGCTGTACGCGTCCGACGCGCCCGCCGAGGAGGGACCCGTGCGCGACGACCGGCTCCGCCTGATCTTCACCTGCTGCCACCCCGCGCTCGCCACCCAGGCGCAGGTCGCGCTCACCCTGCGCCTGCTAGGCGGGCTCACCACCGCCCGGATCGCCCGCGCCTTCCTGGTCCCCGAACCGACGATGGCCCAGCGCCTGGTCCGCGCCAAGGCCAAGATCCGCGACGCGAGGATCCCGTACCGGGTGCCCCGCGACGCCGACCTTCCCGACCGCCTCAAGGGCGTTCTGGCCGTCGTCTACCTGATCTTCAACGAGGGCTACACGGACTCGCCGGAGCTGTGCGCGGAAGCCCTGCGCCTCGGCTGCCTCCTCTCCGAACTGATGCCGGACGAGCCCGAGGTCACCGGTCTGCTCGCGCTGATGCTGCTCATCGAATCGCGCCGGGCCGCGCGGGAGGGCCCCGACGGTGAGCTGGTGCCGCTGCCCGACCAGGACCGCGAGCGGTGGGACGGCGAGCTGATCGCCGACGGCCAGTCACTCGTCCGGCGGTGCCTGCGGCTGAACAACCCCGGGCCGTACCAGATCCAGGCCGCCATCAACGCCGTACACAGCGACGCCCTGACCGCGGGCGCGACGGACTGGGGGCAGATCCTCCAGCTGTACGACCAGTTGATGGCCGTCGCCCCGAGTCCGGTCGTTGCCCTGAACCGTGCCGTCGCCGTCGCCGAGGTCGACGGTCCGCGCAAGGCCCTCGACCTCGTGGACGCGCTGGACCTCGGCGAGTACCACGTCCTGCACGCGGTCCGGGCCGATCTGCTGCGCCGCCTGGGCCGCGACACCGAGGCGGTTCGGGCGTACGAGGCGGCCATCGCGCAGACCGGGAGCGCGGCCGAGCGCGGCTATCTGGAACGCCGGCGCCGGGAACTCGTCCGGAGGTGACAGCCGCGAGGCGGAGGGTGACCATGACTGCACCGGGAATTTCTCCTGGTGTATGAATGGTTGCTATATACACCTGACCGTCGAGAACCCCCACGCACCAGCAGCGAGGCACCGTGAACCAGTCCAGCCCAGAGCAGCCCGCCGACATCGTGGCCCGGCTGCGCGCCACCTTCCGCACCGGCCGCACCAAGCCCGTCGAGTGGCGTACCACCCAGCTGCGCCGCCTGCGCGACCTGCTCACGGAGCACGGCGACGACCTCGCCGCCGCCCTCCACGCCGACCTCGGCAAGAGCGCCGCCGAGTCCCAGCGCACGGAGATCGGCTTCACGGTCCGCGAGATCGACCACACCCTCGACCACCTTGAGGAATGGCTGCGGCCCGAGTCCGCCCCCGTCCCGGCCCACCTCGGCACGGACGCGACCGCCTGGACGCAGTACGACCCGCTCGGCGTCGTCCTCGTGATCGCGCCCTGGAACTATCCGCTCCAGCTGCTGCTGACCCCGGTCGTCGGCGCGCTCGCCTCCGGTGACGCGGTGGTCGTCAAGCCCAGCGAGATGGCCCCGGCCACCTCCGCCGCCATCGCCCGGCTGCTGCCCGCCTATCTCGACACCGACGCGGTCGCCGTCGTCGAGGGCGGTATCCCCGAGACCACGGCCCTGCTCGCCGAGCACTTCGACCACATCTTCTACACCGGCAACGGCGCCGTCGGCCGTATCGTCCTGCGCGCCGCCGCCGAGCACTTGACCCCGGTCGCCCTCGAACTCGGCGGCAAATCACCGGCGTTCGTCGACCGCGACGCCGATCTCGCCGTCGTGGCCGACCGGTTGGCACGCGGCAAGTTCCTCAACGCCGGCCAGACCTGCGTCGCCCCCGACTACGTCCTGACCGACCCGGAGACCGCCGCCGCGCTCGAACCGCTCCTCGTGAGCGCGGTCGAGAAGGTCTACGGCGCCGATCCGCAGACCTCCGGCGAGTACGGCCGGATCGTCAACGAACGCCACTTCGACCGGCTCGCCGGACTGCTCGACTCCGGCCGGGTCGTCGTCGGCGGACGCAGCGACCGCGGTGACAAGTACATCGCGCCGACCGTGCTCGCCGACGTGGACCCGAAGGCGCCGGTCATGGCGGAGGAGATCTTCGGCCCGATCCTGCCGATCGTGACCGTCCCCGACCTGGACGCGGCGATCGCGTTCATCACCGACCGCGACAAGCCCCTCGCCCTGTACGTCTTCACCGACTCGGACGACACCCGCGCCCGGATCGCCGCCGAGACCTCGTCGGGCGCCATCGGCTACGGCCTCCCGCTCGCCCACCTCACCGTCTCCGACCTGCCGTTCGGCGGCGTGGGCGAGAGCGGCATGGGCAACTACCACGGCCGCTACTCCATCGAGACGTTCAGCCACCGCAAGGCCCTGCTGGAGAAGCCGCTCGTCTGACGGACGGGCTCGTCTATCACCGGTCGCTTATATAAGCGACCGGTGATATTTTTGCCGCATGCACGCTTTCGATGTGCTCGGAGACCCCGTGCGCCGCCGCATCCTGGAGCTGCTCGCCGAGGGCGAGCAGCCCGCCGGCACGGTCAGCGACGTCGTCCGGCGCGAGTTCGGGATAACGCAGCCCGCGGTCTCCCAGCATCTGAAGGTGCTGCGGGAGAACGGATTCGCGACGGTACGGCCGGACGGCACCCGGCGCCTGTACGCGGTCGACTCCGCGCCGCTGCGGGACATCGACGCCTGGCTCGACCGGTTCCGCCGCTACTGGACCCCTCATCTGGACGCCCTGGCAACCGAGTTGGCCCGGGGCAAGCGCGAGCGCCGGCTCCGCGAGTCCGACGACGACAGCCCCGAAGAGCCGAGGAGCACCCCATGATCGACGTGACCCACCAGATCAACTCCGTGAGCCGGACGGTCGGCCGACGCGCCTTCCAGGCCGGCGAGGCCCGCGTGATCACCATCAGCCAGTCCTACGGCTCACCGGTCGAGGACGTGTGGGACGCCTGCACCAACCCCGAGCGCATCCCGCGCTGGTTCCTGCCGGTCACCGGCGAACTGCGGCTGGGCGGGAAGTACCAGGTGCAGGGCAACGCGGGCGGCACCGTCGAGCGCTGCGACCCGCCCAACTCCTTCTTCGCGACCTGGGAGTACGGCGGTGAAGTGAGCTGGATCGAGCTGAGGTTGACGCCCGAGGGCGACGGGACGCGCTTCGAGTTGGACCACATCGCCCACGTCGACGACACGAAATGGGCCGAGTTCGGGCCCGGCGCGGTGGGCGTCGGCTGGGACTCGATCCTGCTGGGGCTGGACGGCAATCTGTCGGGCCAGGCTTCCGTGAAGCCCGAGGACGCCATGGCCTGGCTGGGCTCCGAGGAGGGACGCCGCTTCGTCACCTTGAGCAGCGAGGCGTGGTTCGCGGCGAACGTGGCGAGCGGCGAGGACGAGTCGGCGGCCCGCGAGGCGGCCGACCGGACCACGGCCGCCTATACGGGCGACGGGAGTTGAGACCCGTAGCGACCGAAGCGCTGACCTGACACCGATCACCGTTGTAGCGTGCGCGCTGGACGCCACGGTGATCGGAGCCAGGGATGAGTGACGGCGGCGAGACGGTGTTGGTGACCGGCGGGAGCGGCTTCGTCGGCAGCCATCTGGTCCGGCAGTTGCTGGAGCGCGGCTACCGGGTGCACACCACCGTGCGGTCCCTCGGCAACGAGGCGAAGGTCGCGCCGCTGCGGGCCATGGGAGAGCAATTCCCGGGCGCGCTGGGGCTGTTCGAGGCCGACCTGCTGGCGGAGGGCTCCTTCGACGCGGCGATGGACGGCTGCCGGGTCGTGTTCCACGTGGCCTCGCCGTTCCTGATGCCGGAGAAGATCAAGGACGGCCAGAAGGACGTCGTCGACCCGGCGCTCACCGGCACCCGCAACGTCCTCGCCGGCATCGAACGCACGCCCAGCGTCGAGAAGTTGGTGTTCACCTCGACGGTCGGCGCGATCTTCGGCGACTACGTCGACGTACTGGCGATGAAGGACGGGACGCTCTCCGAGGACTACTTCAACACCACCAGCACGGTCGAGAACAACCCGTACCACTACGCGAAGACGGTCGCCGAACGCGCCGCCTGGGACGCGCAACAGGCGCAGAACCGCTGGCGCATGGTGTCCGTCAACCCCGGTCTGATCCTGGGCCCTTCACTCACCCCGGCCTCCGACTCCGGCAGCCTGTTCCTCCTCGACGAGCTCTTCAAGGGCTACTTCTTCTACGGGGCACCCGACTTCAGCTTCACCGTCGCCGACGTGCGGGACGTCGCGGCCGCGCACATCGCGGCGGCGGAGAACCCCGACGCGCACGGCCGTTACATCGTCGCGGCCGCCCGGATGGCGTCCTTCCTCGACATGTCACGCGCCCTGCGGCAGCACCTCCGCCGCGACTACCGGCTGCCCCGACACGGCCTCCCGCACTGGCCGGTGCGCGTCCTGGGCCCGGCGTTCGGGCTCACCCAGGACTACATCCGCAAGCACCTCGGGATCAGGTTCCCCGTCGACAACCGGCGCGGTGTGAAGGAACTGGGCATCGACTACCGGCCGTTGGAGGAGACCCTCCTCGATCACCACCTGGCCTGGCGGGAGTTGAGGAAATCGGGGTGATCGTGGCCCGTCCTCCGCCGTTCACTCCGCCGTCGGGTCACCCCTCTTGACTGGTTCAGACCACAGGCGCTTGGGTGTGGCCGATCACCTTTTCGGTGTCATGAGCCTGACCACACTCGAACCGAAAGGCACCCATGCGACCCCCCCACGCCCTGCTCGCCGTCGCCGCCGCGCTGTCCGCGGCGATCGTCGCTCCACCGGCCGGAGCCGCCGACGCGGTCCCCGCTCCGGGCACCTACTACGTCCAGAGCGCCACGACCGGGCTCAACGCGGCCGACAAGGGGGGAGCGGTGGAGCAGCACAACCCCAAGGGCAACGAGGACCACCAGCAGTGGAACCTCAAGGCGAGCGGATCGTCGTACGTCCTGGAGAGCACCGACACGGCCGGCAGCTGTCTGGGCCGCTCGGGCACCACGGCGAAGACCGTCGCGTGCACGAGCGCCGACGCGGCCTGGCAGATCACGCCGACCGGCGGCGACCAGTACACGCTCAAAGTCCCGGGCGCGGAAAGCTACTTGACCGTCGGCGCCAAGCCCTCCGGCGCCAACTACCCGGCCCAGCTGGCCATGGGCGGCTCCGGCGGCCTCGCCTCCTGGTATCTCACGCCGATCACGTCACCCACCAACCCGATGCCGGCCCAGGACCAACGCACCCTGGACCAGGTCACGTTCCTCACCGCGCACAACGCGTACGCCAACGGGGTCGACGGCGGTTTCGCCCCGCCCTTCGTGAACTTCTTCCCGAACCAGTCACGTGGCATCAACCAGCAACTCTCCGACGGCGTACGGGGGTTCATGCTGGACATCCACCAGACCTCCGACGGTGCGATCCTCTGCCACGACAGCTGCACCCTGGTCAGCAGCCCGGTCGCCCTGAACGTCGACCTCCAGCGCATGGTCGACTTCCTCAAGGCGCACCCCGACCAGTTCGTCACCGTCTTCCTGGAGGACTACGTCGACCCGGGCGTCCTGCGCGGCGAACTCGCCCGTGTGAACGGCCTGTACGACGTGCTGTACCGCCCCGACCAGACCGGAGTGCGGCAGAACGGCTGGCCGAAGATGGCCGACCTGGTCGCCGCCAACCACCGCCTGCTGATCTTCACCGACCACAGCCGCGCCTCCGACGAGTCCGCCGGACTCACCCGGGACAGCTTCGGCGTGATGTACCAGCGCGAGTGGACCGTCGAGAACTACTGGTCCATGGGCTCAGGCGCCAGCTCCTCCGACTGGTCCTGCTACAGCCGCTGGTACGGCAGCGACCTCAACGTGCCGCTGACGCAGACGTATGCGGGGTTCCGCCCGCTGTTCGTCATGAACCACTTCCGCGATGCCACCATCGCCGGGACGGCGCAGACCGACAACACCAAGGTCCTCGACCGGGCCAAGCGGTTCTGCCAGCCGGCCGCCCGCAAGAAGCCCAACTTCCTTGCCGTGGACCGCTACGACCTCGGTGATCCGGCCTCCGCGGTCACCTCGCTGAACGGGTACACGTATCCGTAAAGTGCCGTCGGCCCTTCGGCGGACGTGTGCGAAACTCCGCTGATGACCTCTGAGAAGATCACCGCGGCCGCCGCGGGCACCTGGCAACTCGGCGACCTGCCCGTCAACCGCATCGGCTTCGGCGCGATGCGGCTGACGGGCAGCGCAGCCTTCAACCTCGGGACACCGAGCGACCGCGACCGGTCGATCGCCGTGCTGCGCAGGGCGATCGAGCTCGGTGTGAACCACATCGACACGGCCGCCTTCTACTTCTCGTCCCTGCGGTCCGCGAACGAGCTCATCAACTCCGCACTCGCCCCCTACGCCGACGACCTCGTGATCGCCACCAAGGTCGGACCTTTCCGCAACTACTCGGGGGAGTGGGGCACTTCGGCCCGCCCCGACGACCTGCGCGGCCATGTCGAGGAGAACCTGCGGCAGTTGGGGCGTGACCACCTGGACGTGGTCTACCTGCGCCGGATGCGCCAGGACTCGGTCGCCGAGCACTTCGGCGCCCTCGCCGAACTCCGCGAGGAGGGACTGGTCCGGCATCTCGCGATCTCCGACGTCGAGCCGCGGCACCTGGCCGAGGCGCAGGCGATCGCGCCGGTGGTGAGTGTGCAGAACCGGTTCGGGCTCGACTCGTCCAGCCCCGACACCGACGAGATGCTGCGCATCTGCGGGGAACAGGGCATCGCCTTCGTCCCGTTCTTCGCCATCGCGGGCGAGGCCGGGCCGCAGGGCGCGACCACCGCCCACGACGACGAGGTGCTCTCCATCGCGGAGGCCCACGACGCCAGCCCCGCCCAGATCCGCCTCGCCTGGTCCCTCGCCCAGGGCCCGCACGTCCTCGCCATCCCCGGCACGGGCAACCCCGACCACCTCGCCGAGAACGTGGCCACGGGCGCGATCCGGCTCACGGAGGAGGAGCTGTCCCGGCTCAACGAGCTGCACAGCAAGGCGGGTTGAGCACCGGCGGGGTTGCGGCGGGGGCTGCAGCGGGGCTCAGACCACCCAGGCCCCGTCCCGCATCAGATGCCGCTGGGGCAATTCGCGCACCTCGTGCCACGCCTGGACGGCGAGCGGCCGTACCCGGAAGAAGGCGTAGGGCGCACGGTCCTCGCGGGGATCCCAGCCGTACTTCCCGTGAAAGGCCTCGACCGCGGCGGCCGGGACGTCCTGGGCGGTGAAGGCCGTCGCCTCTCCGTCGATGAGCACGACGTCCCGGGTGTCCGCGAAGGCGAGCCGGGTCCGGCGCCCGTCCGCGAGATTGCGGCCCGTGGGGTTCGTGGCCCGGGTGGACAGCCACACGGACTGCCCGTCCCAGAGGAACCACAGTGGCACCAGGCACGGCACCCCGTCGGCATCCGCCGAGGCCACCCAGAGGTCCAACTCCCGCTCCAGCCGGGCAAGTACGTCACGCTTGCGGTCTTCGGGGCTGCGAGGCGGCGCGGTGATCGTCATGCGCGGGACGCTACCGGGGGAGCCCGCGCGGCACCTCGGGCCAAGGGCGTAGGACCTCGGCCCGAGGGCGCTGGGGACGTGGGGGGCGTGGGGGGCGTCAGCCCAGCTGCTCGTGCAGGAACGGCACCGTGCTCGCCCAGGCGCGGGTGGCGGAGTCGGCGTCGTAGACCGGGCGGCCGTCGTTGAAGAAGGCGTGGTTGGCCGGGTAGAGGCGCAGGTCCGGGGTGATGCCGGACTGGTCCTGGATGTGCTTGGCCAGGGCGTCGAGGCCGGACACCGGGATGCTCTCGTCCAACTCGCCGTAGTGGCCCTGGATCTGTGCCTTCAGGCCGGAGAAGTCGGGGAGTTCGCCCTGGATCACGCCGTAGAACGGCACCGCCGCGCTGACCCGGGGATCGGCCGCGGCGAGGTACAGGACGAAGCCGCCGCCCATGCAGAAGCCGACCGCGCCGACCGTGTCGGAGGTGACCTCGGGCAGGGAGAGGAGGTGGTCGACGGCGCCGGAGAGCAGTTCGACACCGCGGCCGACCGGGAGGGCCAGCATCATCCGGAGGGCCTCGTCGCTCTCGTGGGCCACGTTCCCGCCGTAGAGGTCGGGGGCGAGCGCGACGAAGCCCTCCTGGGCGAGGCGGTCGGCCACGTCGGCGATGTGGTCGGTCAGGCCCCACCACTCCTGGATGACGATCACGCCCGGTCCGCTCCCGGACGGCGGCAGCGCGAGATAGCCGTGGGCGGTGCCCCCGGCGCTGGGGAAGGTGACGTTCTGATGGGCCGGGGCTCCGGTCGACTTCGGCAGCTCGGAGGACATGGGGCTCAACTCCTGTACGGCGATGCTCGGTAGGGGCGTTGTCGGGACGGGGCCCGACGCGATCTCCAGCCAGCCTGTCACGGCCGGGTCCGGGGGGCTCCCCGGCCCCTTACTTCGCCTGCCGGACGCGGGCCGGCGCCGGGTTCGGCTCCCGCCCCATGCGGACCACCCGTCCGGCGGCCACCTTCTGCAGCAGCCCGTACGCCAGCACCGGCAGCAGGATGTGCGGGCGGTCGGGCAGGGTCGTCGTGATCAGTACCGCGCTCGCGCTGCTGTTGTTCATCCCGCAGGCCAGCGTCACCGAGGCGCCGGCCCGGGCGTCGAGGCGCAGTACCCGCGCGGCCACCCGGCCCAGGGTGAAGGACAGGCCGCACACCGTCGCGGCGACACCGAGCGCGGCCAGCAGGAGCACCGGGCGCGGGTGGCGCAGGAAGGGGCCGAGCACCCCGCTCGCGTTGACGTACGTCAGCAGCAGTGAACCCGGGAGCGCGGCGGGGACGGCCACCCCGATGAGTCTGTCCCGCGCGCGCCGGGGCAGCGCGAGTCGGCACAGGATGCCCGCCGCGCACGGCAGGACGACCGAGGTGAGGGCGAAGGCGTTCCCGGCCGAGTGGGCGGCGACGGCGAGTCTGCCCGCGTAGTCGCCCTGGAGCAGCGGGCACAGGACGGCCAGGGTGAGCGGGACGGTGAGCGGGCTGACGAGAGTGGAGGCGAGCACCAGGCCCACCGCGGTGGGCTGGTCGCCGTCCCCCTTCGCGGTCCACACCGTCGCCCCGGCGGCCACCGGCATGGCGACGACCAGGATCATCGCGGCGATCATCCCGCTGCCGCCGTCGTGGTCCGGCGACAGCCGCAGCGCGAGGGCCACCCCGGGGACGATCAGCAGCGGCACCAGGATGTGCAGCGCGAGGCCCGCGAGCAGGGCGGCGGGGCGCCGAAGCAGCAGCCGCAGTTCACGCAGCGGCACCTGGAGGCCGGCGCCGAACAGAACCAGGGCGAGGAGTAACTGGGGTGTCCGCAGGGGCAGTTCGGCGATGCCCGTCGCGTGCGGGTGCCGGAGCCACAGGCCGGGTCCTGGCAGCACCGCCGCGGCGAGGTACGTCACGGCGACGGCTCGGCCCAGGTGGCGGCGGAGCAGGGCGAGCAGGCGGCGTACGGAGGGAAACCCGGCGGGGATCCCGGATGGCTGGGGACACATCGTGGCGCTCTTCCGTCGTAGGACCTGGGCGGAGACGGAGCGCCGGTATCGCGTGGAAGCTCGTCGACACGCGCGCGGGGATGAGTGAGCCGAGCCCTGCGGTCATCGTCGACGGTCCTTCCATAATGGGCGGGCGGAGACGGACACACGGGCGCGGTGACGAGACGGCACCCGAGTGACTACAATTCTGTAGACGGTCTACTGAACTGTAGACGAAGACGGGGTGAGGATCGTTCCCATGGCCGACGAGAAGGACGAACGCCGACCGGCGGGTGAGCTGGAGGCCACCGTCATGGCCGCCCTCTGGGCCGCCGGCGACCCGCAGACCCCCGGTGAGGTGCAGCTGAGCCTCGACACGGGCCTGGCCCGCACCACGGTGACGACGATCCTGACCCGGCTGCACGACAAGGGCGTCGTGGAGCGCCGTCGGCAGGGGCGCGGGTACGCGTACTTTCCGGTGCAGGACGCGCAGGGGCTCACCGCGCGGCGGATGCACACGGAACTCGACCGGGACGGGGACCGGGAGACGGTGCTGGCCCGGTTCGTCGCTCAGCTCAGTCCTGATGACGAGCGGGTGCTGCGGGACCTGCTGGAATCCGGGGAGGCGTGAAGTCCGGCGACTCGGAAGGCGTCCCGGTCGGGGACGGCGGGGAAAGGCCTTGAGTCTCCAGTGAGTGGAGACCGCAGAGTGGTGAGGGACATGGACGCCACGACCCTCTCCTCGATCGGGGAGCTCTCCCGCCGGTCATCGGCTCTACGACCTCGACGCCCTGCTTCGTCCGGAACTCCTGCGCACACTGGGCGAGTTGCGCATGGACCTGGCCGCGATTCATCGGGTGCTGGACCGTGAGATCTCGGTGGCGGAAGTCGCCGCCGCGCACGCCGACGCCATCGACGTCCAGATCCCGGTGTACCCCAGTTGCTGCGGCCGGCCGGCAGGCCGTGCTCTGGGGTTGGGCCGGCCGCCATCGGCCTGCGGAGCGGGGCTCACCTTCGTGATGCCTCGTAGGCCTCGCGGACGGGCCCAGGGATACGACCACGGTCATTTACGAGATAGCCGTTGGCGCGTGCCCAGAGGCGTATCGGCTCGTCTTCCGGGCGGGGATCGAGTTCACGGAGTCCAGCGGACCTGCCGGGGCCTCTCCAGTCTCCCGAGGAGGCCCCTTCCAGCTGGTCCGCTGTCTCCTGGAGGAACGCGGACAACGAGGGGTACACGTCCTCCTCGGGACCGTGCGCTTCAGCCCACGTTCCGACGGTTCCGGTGAGCGTGTCCAGGAACGTTCCGTAGAGACCGTCGCGCTCCGCGGCGACAGGCACCCACTCACGGCGCCAGAACGGATGGTCGGGGTTTTCGGACGGCTGCGTCTCCTCCAGGCCCAGCTGGCTGAGGTGGACCCGTTGGATGTCTGTCAGTCCCAGAAGGAGATGGCCGCTGGGGATGACTGCCCCGCACCCCAGCGCCACCAGACACGATCGGCCATCGGGTTGCCTGCCGGCATCGAGGTCGGTCGTCAGCAGCCACTGCCGCATCTCTCCCGGCAGCTCCACACCCATGCGCAGTTCGGCTTCGGCAATGGCTGTCGGACTACCCGGGCCGCCGAGTGCGGCGAATGCCTCAGGGTCGTTCCGCTCGAGCCAGGCGGTGATCCGACCCCAGGCCGTTCGTACGTCTCCTGACTCGTGCATCGGAATATCGCTCACGTGTGGTCTCCCCTCCGGCGGGATGTGCCTTCACGCGGAGCACGCCCACCCGGAACCGTAGGCGGGACCACTGACAATGACGGACGCGGAAGGAGTTTCCGCGTCGCCCGTCAGAGCCGGAACGTCTCGCATGGCCCATCCCTCCGGGGATCAACAGGCTCATGCTCCTGCTTGTCGGCACCGAGGCCGGTAGGCCGTGGCCAGTACGGAGACGGTGACGTGGTCGGGCAAGGGTCCGGCACCGCTGAGGTCCGCATGGCTCAAGTGGCGTGCGCTCGGCGTCATCCCGACCAGGTCGAGGGCCTCCTGCCCGGTCAAGGGCGCGGTGTACTCGACCTGTTCGGTGACGGCGGCCTCGAAGTAGGGATCCAGCGCCCGGTGCAGGCGTTGTTCCTTGGCCGGGTCGATCGTGACCATCGCGGGCACCCGGCCGCGCAGCTCGGCCAGGTGCCGCCTGGTGGGCCGGACCACGATCAACCGGCCGGTCGGGCGCAGTACTCGGTGGAACTCGACCGGGTTGCGCGGGGCGAACACGTCCAGCACGACCTCGGCCACTCCGTCGGCCAGCGGGAGGGGGCGGAAGACGTCCCAGGCCAGTGCGGCGGCCCGTTCATGGGCACGCGCCGCCGAGCGCAACGCACGCACCGACGTGTCCAGCCCCAGACCGCGGGCGCCGGGCAGCTGATCGAGCACGCCGGCCAGGTAGTAGCCCGTGCCGCACCCGACATCCACGACCGTGGCCCGCTCAGGCGCGGAGTCGGCCGCCAGCCGGGCAACGGCCTTACGGATGGGCGCGTACGCGCCGGTCGACAGGAACCGTGCCCGGGCCTGGGCCATGGCCGCGTCGTCGCCGCTGGTGGCACGGGCACCCGTCAACAGGCCGGCGTAGCCGTGGCGGGCGATGTCGAAGGTGTGGCCCGCCGGACACCGCAGCGCGCCGCGGTCGCGGTGCAGGCTGCGCGCGCGGCACGTCGGGCAGCGCAGCAGGTCGAGGGAGAGATCGAGGGCAGGGGGAAACGACGTAGGCACGAGGCGCTCCTGGCAAGGGCGAAAGGAAGGGACCGTGCCTGTCCGCGCGCTCGGAACGTCACTGCCTCAAGCAGGAACGGGCAGCGCCGGAAACGCTGTTCACGCAGCAGGCACACCAAGGAGGGCGACGCCGTCCGGCCTCGCCCTCAACGCCTTCCGGCTACAGGAAGCAGTGCGGGGTGCTCGTGAATGCCACGCCGTGAGTCTACGAGCATCGGCGAGACCGCTCAGGCCGTCGATGTGGGGAGAGGCGGCCGAGCCGACCGACCCCAGCCGGTATCCGTCACGTTCCGCTGACTCTGACCCTGTGCGTCTGTCCCACGTGTCTGCCGGGTTGTCCAAGTCGATCCGGTGTCTGTCACGTTCCGCCGTCTCCGTGTGTCTGCCGCGCGCGTCTGCGAGGTCGAGCGCGTGCCCGCTTGGTATCCGTCACGTTTCGTTGACCCTGTGCGTCCGTCCCACGTGTCTGCCGGGTTGACCAAGTCGATCCGGTGTCCGTTGCGCCCCGCCGATCCTGTGCGTCCTCCCCACGCCCCTGCCGGACCGACCAAGGCTCACCCGCGTATCCGTAATGCCCCGCCGCCCGCCGCCCCGCGCGTCCACCCCGTCCTCCGACCTCACCCGGCATCACAACAACACCCCGCTGACCTGCCCATTCGCCGAGCCGCCCGCAACTCCCCGCCACTCCGGAAGCCCCGCCGCCCCACCCCCTCCGAATCCGACTGGCGTGAGCGACGTTTTACGTATAACCTCACCCGTCAATCCCCTCGACCGGAACCCGCACGGAGACCCCCGATGAGCCGTATTGCCCTGGTCACCCTCGTCGTCGACGACTACGACGAGGCGATCCGCTTCTACACCGAAGCCCTCGGCTTCCGTCTCGTCGAGGACGCGCCCCGTCCCGACGGCTCCCGCTGGGTCGTCGTGGCGCCGCCCGGTGCGGACGGGGTCGGTACCGGGCTGCTGCTCGCCCGCGCCAAGGGCGAGGATCAAGGGGCCCGGGTCGGCGACCAGACCGGCGGCCGTGTCGGGTTCTTTCTCCACACCGACGACTTCGCCCGCGATCACGCCCGTATGCTCGCCGCGGGCGTGACCTTCCTGGAGGAGCCGCGGCACGAGCCGTACGGTTCCGTCGCCGTCTTCCAGGACCTGTACGGAAACCGCTGGGACCTCCTCCAGCCCGCCGCCTGAACTCCCGCACGGACCCACCCCGCTCACCGAACGACGACCGAGGAACCACCGCACATGTCATCTACGCGCATAGACGCCGACATCCTCCGCCAGCTTCCCAAGGCCGTGCTGCACGACCACCTCGACGGCGGTCTGCGCCCCGCCACCGTGGTGGAGCTCGCGGAGACGGTCGGGCACACCCTGCCCACCACCGACCCGGACGAGCTGGCCGCCTGGTACTTCGACGCCGCCAACTCCGGTGATCTGGTGCGCTACATCGCGACCTTCGAGCACACCCTCGCCGTGATGCAGAACCGCGAGGGGCTGCTGCGTACCGCCGAGGAGTACGTCCTCGACCTCGCGGCCGACGGTGTCGTCTACGGGGAGGTGCGCTACGCACCCGAGTTGAACACCAACGGTGAGCTCACGCTGGCCGAGGTCGTCGAGACCGTCCAGGAGGGGCTCGCCGCCGGTATGGCCAAGGCCGCCGCGGCCGGAACGCCGGTCCAGGTGCGGACGTTGCTGTGCGGGATGCGGATGTTCGACCGGGTCGCCGAGGCGGCCGACCTCGCGGTGGCCTTCCGCGACGCCGGTGTCGTCGGCTTCGACATCGCCGGTGCCGAGGACGGCTTCCCGCCCGCCGACCACCTCGCCGCGTTCGAGCACCTGCGCCGCGAGAGCGTGCCGTTCACGATCCACGCGGGCGAGGCGCACGGACTGCCCAGCATCCACCAGGCACTTCAGGTGTGCGGCGCCCAGCGCATCGGTCATGGCGTCCGCATCACCGAGGACATCGTGGACGGCAAGCTCGGCCGGCTCGCGGGCTGGGTGCGTGACCGTCGTATCGCCCTGGAGATGTGCCCGACCTCCAACCTCCAGACGGGCGCGGCCAGTTCGATCGCCGAGCACCCCATCACCGCCCTGAAGGACCTCGGCTTCCGCGTCACCCTCAACACCGACAACCGGCTGGTGTCCGGTACGACGATGACGCGCGAGATGTCGCTTCTGGTGGAGGAAGCGGGCTGGACGGTCGAGGACCTGCGCACCGTCACGGTGAACGCCCTGAAGAGCGCGTTCATCCCGTACGACGAGCGCAAGGCCCTCATCGAGGGCATCGTCCTGCCGGGTTACGCCTCCGCGCTCTGAAGCAACCCCCGTACGTACGCGGCCTGTCCGACGTGTTCGAGATCGTCGGACAGGACGCTGACCAGCCGCACGCCCAGCGTGACCGGCGGGTCCCAGCGCTCGTCCACGATCCGCTCGTAGTCCTCGGGGGTCAGCCCGCGCAGATACGCGAGCGTCTGGTCGTGGACGGCGTCGTAGTACCCGGTCAGCTGCCCGGCCGACTCGACCCGCACCTTGCCGACCTTCGCCGAGGTGTGGCCGTAGCCCGTGTCCTCGGGCGGCAGGTCGAGGCCGAAGCGCTTCTCCCAGCCCTGGGTCAGCCACACCTGGTCGAGTCCCGCGGCGTCGGCGACATGGTCGTCCTGGACGCGGGTGAGGTGCCAGACCAGCCAGGCGATGGAGTTGGCGTCGGGGGCCACGCGCGCGTGCAGTTGGTCAGGGGTGAGACCGTCGACCGCGGCATGGACTTCTTCCTGGATGCGGCCGTACGCGTCAATGAGGATGTCGTTGGCATGCATACGACCACCATCGCGCATCGGCGTGCGTCATGCGGCCGGAGTGTCGGTTTCCAGGATCGTCATCAGGGCCCGGGCCGCCGGACTGGTGGCCTGCGGGGGCGGGAGCAGGGCCACCGTCTCGTAGACCTCCTCGCCCGTCCCCTTGAGGGGGAGCGCGGTGAGGGGCTCGCGCTTGTGGCGGAAGTGCTGGGGGACCACCGCGATGCCGAGGTTCTCGTCGATCAGGTCGAGGAGGCTGTGTACGTCGTTGACCTCCAGCGCGACCGTCCGCCGTACGCCCGCCGCCGCGAAGACCGCGTCCGTGGTGCGGCGCGAGGCCCAGTCCGGGTGGAAGTCCACGAAGACCTCGCCGCCGAGGTCCTCCGGAGTGACCGCCGCGCCGGTCTCCGCGAGCCGGTGGCTGGGATGGCACAGCACGGTCATCGGCTCACTGGTGAGGGATACGGAGCGGAGCTGGTCGGTGTCCGCCTGGGTGCGGTACGCGAACGCCAGGTCCAGGCGACCGGCCGCGACCTCCTCCGCCAACGCGCCCGAACCCGCCTGCCGCAGGCGGATCTCCACGTCGGGATGGCGACGCCGGAACGCGGCGAGCAGGCCCGCCACATGCACCCCGGCGATGCACTGCTCGGTGCCCAGGGACAGCGTGCCGCGCAGGACACCCTGCACCGCGGCCACCGCCTCGTGCGCCGAGCGGACCTGCGCCAGAATGCGCTCCGCCTCGCCGAGCAGCGCCCGGCCGGCCTCCGTGAGCGTGACCCGGCGGGTGGTACGGACGAACAGCGGGGTCTGCAACTCCCGCTCCAGGGCGCGGATCGACGCCGACAGGCCCGACTGGGACACCATCAGCCGCTCGGCCGCGCGGGTGAAGTGGTGGTCCTCGGCGACGGCGATGAAATGCTGAAGATGACGCAGCTCCATGATTGAGAAGCGTAACCGCTGAATTCCATCGGATTCTTCTGTTGGACCACTGCCCGCAGGTCACGACAGAGTGGGCGGTGGTTCCCTGGAACCGGTATCCCGTGTGCCAACCCCTCTGGAGTCGCGTTGTACACCGCACACCCCGACCGCTACGCGGACCTGCCCTACCGGCGCACCGGACGCAGCGGTCTGAAGCTGCCCGCGATCTCGCTCGGCCTGTGGCACAACTTCGGGCCCGACCGCCCGGTCGACGCCCAGCGCGCCATCCTGCGCCGCGCCTTCGACCTCGGCGTCACCCACTTCGACCTGGCCAACAACTACGGCCCGCCCCCCGGCGCCGCCGAGTCCGCCCTCGGTGAGGCGCTGAAGGCGGACTTCGGGTCGTACCGCGACGAGCTGGTGATCTCCACCAAGGCCGGCTATCTGATGTGGCCCGGCCCCTACGGCGAGTGGGGTTCGCGCAAGTACGTGCTGTCCTCGCTGGACCAGAGCCTCAGTCGCATGGGCCTGGACTACGTCGACATCTTCTACTCGCACCGCCCCGACCCGGAGACTCCCCTGGAGGAGACGATGGGCGCCCTGCACTCGGCCGTCCAGCAGGGCAAGGCGCTCTACGTCGGCATCTCCAACTACTCGGCGGAGCAGACCCGGGAGGCCGCCCGCATCCTCGGCGAGCTGGGCACCCCGCTCCTCATCCACCAGCCGCGCTACTCGATGCTCGACCGCCGCCCCGAGGACGAGGGCCTGCTCGACGCCCTGGACGAGCTCCAGGTCGGGTCGATCGTCTTCTCCCCGCTGGAGCAGGGGCTGCTCAGCTCCCGCTACCTCGACGGCATCCCGGAGGGGTCCCGGGCGGCGAGCGACAGCCCGTTCCTGAACTCGGACGCGGTCACCGAGGACCTGGTCGGCCAGCTCCGCGCCCTGAACGACATCGCCAAGGGACGCGGTCAGACCCTCGCCCAGCTCGCCCTCGCCTGGGTGCTGCGCGGTGGCCGGGTCACCTCCGCGCTGGTCGGTGCGAGCAGCGCGCAGCAGATCG